>JBDNJN010000118.1:0-47433 GCA_041687725.1 Pseudanabaena sp. | reverse complement strand
TGCTTTTGCCAAGAATTTAGGAGCGTCAATAATTGTCCCGTCACTCATCGCAACAGCGTGAGTAACACCAAAATCTAAGCCAATCGCACCGTCACCAGTTTCACGCACCACCTCACAATTTACAGTGATTGATGCGTACCACTTACCATGACGATTCAGGATAGTGCAAGTAGTAGGAAGTCCCCACTGCCTTGCTAGCCCGCGCATCTGAATCTTGCCAAGATTAGACAGATCTAAATAGCCGTTTACTCCATCGGTTAAGGCTGCCCATCCTGATTTCGCAGGATAAGTCCAGCCTGAATAATGGCGAATTGACTTGAATTTGGGATAACCACTCTTGCCATTAAAGAAGCGCTGATATGCAAAATCAACTCGTTTTAAGGTTGCTTGCAGTGCTTGAGAGCCAAGTTCTTTGTACTCTGTCCACACCTTTTTAAATTCTGGCAAGCGGTTCTGTTGGTCAAAATAGTTAACCGACACGCCTTCACGCTGATAGCTATCTCGACGATCCGCAAGTGCGGAATTGTAAAGATAGCAATGCATCCGCCGCCATGCACAAAGAGTTTTCTCTTGCTTGGCGGTTGGATACAGGCGAAAAGTAGTGCGGCGTGTTAACATGTGATTATTGTATCATATATAAGCTACATTGAGAAATAAAACTTTAAGAGTTAGAATGAATGATGTTGAGTGGGATATGCTTCAAAGCCTTGCCAATCAAGAATCTCTCCCCATGCCTGAATATGTTCGGTTCGTAGTCAGAAAGCTGTATACGTCAAGCAGTACAAAAGATAAAGAGTATTGATTCGCTATCGCTCAATTTATTTCCTGGTCGCTTTCTTTCCCTCCCTGCTTTCGCGGGGCGGCGAGGAAGGGGAATTTCGCTCCGTTTGTTAAATCATGAAGATATAGCTACCCAAAAAGTAGATGCGGCGCGAAGCGCCGCATCTACTTTTTGGGTAGCTATGTCCTAACGTACTTGACGACTGATTACAGCGCTTTGCGCTGCCATGAAATTCAGAGAAATTTTTGAAAGTGCCGCGAAGCGGCACTTTCAAAAATTTCTCTGTACCCTTTAAAGCCGCAACAGGCTGTAAGCTAAGATCGGTTAAGTATTATTAAGTTATTGTCTTTATCTGTAATAACCATGCAACTCGCCTCCGAACAACGTACCAAGCTCGACAACGCCGATGATGCGCTGTTTTATGACTATCCACGCTTTGTCAACCATGTAGACGATCGCTTTATCACGCAACTGACCGAGCTTTATCGTCAGCGCTTGCAACCAAATACGCGCATTCTCGATTTGATGAGTAGTTGGGTGTCGCATCTGCCTAAAGAAATAGAATTTGCCCATGTTGAGGGGCATGGACTGAATGCTGAAGAGCTAGCACGCAATCCACGTCTAAATCACTATTTTGTCCAAAATCTGAACAAACAGCAATTATTACCTTTTACCGATCGCTCTTTTGATGCGGTTTTAAATACTGTCTCCGTCCAATATTTACAGCAACCAGAAGCGATATTTACCGAAATCCATCGCGTTCTTAAAGTTGGCGGCATTGCGATTATTAGTTTCTCGAATCGGATGTTTTATCAGAAAGCAATTCAAGCATGGCGGGATGGTGAAGAAGGCGATCGCACTAAATTAGTATTTAAATATTTCGCATCGGTTCCTAAAGGATTTACGAAACCAGAATTAGTGGCAAATGTGACTCCTAGCTCGCCTTTTTTAGCGCTGTTGGGTATGGCTAGCAGCGATCCATTTTATGCTGTAGTTGCAACTCGTTGCGATTAGAACAAAGCTGTGGCGCACGCTGTGCGTGCGCCACAGCTTTGTTCTAATCGGCGTAAGCTTCTATCGGTAAGCAAGAACAAACAAAATTGCGATCGCCAAAAGCATTATCAATCCGTCCCACACTTGTCCAAAACTTATGTTCTCGGAGCCAAGGTGCTGGATAGGCGGCTTGATTGCGCGTGTAAGAATGATGCCACTCATCAGCCAATAATGTTTCCGCAGTGTGTGGCGCATTTTTGAGCGGATTATCGAGTTTATCCATCGCACCAGAGGCGATCGCATTAATCTCTTGCTTAATTGCGATCATCGCATCACAGTAGCGATCAAGTTCCGCTTTCGATTCGCTCTCAGTTGGCTCGATCATCATTGTTCCGCTCACTGGCCAGGACATCGTTGGCGCATGAAACCCATAATCCATCAAGCGTTTAGCTATATCATCGACATCGATATCGGCGATCGCTTTGCAATCATGTAAATCGATAATACATTCATGGGCAACCAAGCCATTTTTGCCAGTATAGAGAATTGGGTAATGCGGGGCAAGACGTTGCGCCATATAGTTTGCATTTAAAATCGCAACTTCTGTCGCCAGTTTTAAACCCTTCGCTCCCATGAGCGCAATATATACCCATGAAATCGTGAGAATGCTCGCGCTACCCCAAGGAGCCGCCGAAATTGTAGTTTGATTCGACGCATCAGTAAAAGGATGTTTAGGCAAAAAGGGAACTAGCTGCGGTGCAACACAAATTGGTCCCATTCCAGGTCCACCGCCGCCGTGGGGAATACAGAATGTTTTGTGCAAGTTCAAATGACAAACATCAGCGCCAATATCGCCTGGGCGGCAAAGCCCGACTTGAGCATTCATGTTTGCGCCATCCATATATACCTGTCCACCGTAATAGTGGATAACATCGCAAATATCCTTAATTGCTTCTTCAAATACACCATGAGTAGAAGGATATGTGACCATTAGCGCCGCAAGTTCATGTTGATGTTTTTCCGCCTTTGCCTTCAGGTCATTAACATCAATATTTCCATCATTATCGCAATTCACGGTGACGACCTTCATGCCTGCCATGACGGCACTAGCAGGGTTTGTGCCGTGAGCAGAAGTGGGAATTAGGCAGATATGACGGTTGGTTTGACCGCGATGTTGATGATATTCACGAATTGTCAGTAACCCTGCGTATTCGCCCTGAGAGCCTGCGTTGGGTTGTAGCGATACACCTGCGAAACCTGTGATTTCAGCAAGCCAAGTTTCTAGTTGTTGAAAGAGAACTTGATAACCTTGGGTTTGCTCTAATGGCGCAAAAGGATGAATATTACCAAATTCTGCCCAAGTAACGGGAAGCATCTCTGAAGTAGCATTTAACTTCATCGTGCAGGAGCCGAGTGGAATCATTGATGTGGTCAACGATAAATCCTTGGATTGCAGTCGATGGATATAGCGGAGTAGTTCTGATTCAGAATGATAGGAGTTGAATACGGGATGGGTGAGATAGGGTGTATTGCGGATGAGGTGATTGGGAATTGATGATTGAGAAGAAGGTGCGATCGCGTTTTCTTTACCAGCAAAAATCTCAATCAAATCAGCCAAGTCTTGTTTAGAGACAGTTTCATCAAGGCTAATCGCGATCGCCTGATCATCTAAGTAGCGCAAATTAATCTGTTTGGCGGAGGCTCTAGCTTTTATCTCCTGACTAGAGATTCCCTTTAGCTCAACGCGAATCGTATCAAAAAAAGCTTGATGAGAAACTGTATGACCTAATTTTTCTAGGGATTGAGCAAGCGTCGAAGTCAAGAGATTTACACGCTTGGCAATGCGCTTTAATCCTTCCGCACCATGATAGACCGCATACATACTCGCCATGATCGCTAACAGAACTTGAGCCGTACAAATATTACTGGTGGCTTTGTCTCGGCGGATATGCTGCTCGCGAGTTTGCAATGCCAAACGCAGGGCAGAACGACCATGCACATCTTTAGAAACACCAATCATCCGCCCTGGCATCTGGCGCTTATAGGCATCTTTTGTCGCCATATAAGCGGCGTGGGGGCCTCCATAACCAAAAGGAACGCCAAATCTCTGAGCGCTACCGATCGCAATATCTGCACCAAACTCAGCAGGAGCTTTAATCAAGGTCAGCGCTAATAAATCCGCCGCCACGATCGCTAAACCACCATGAGCGTGAATTTGCGAAATACATTCGCCATAGTCATAAATCGCGCCATCACTAGCAGGATATTGCAATAGAGCGCCGAAATAGTTTTTATCAAATTCAAAATGATCATGCTTGGCAATAATCACTTCAATTCCTAATGGAATCGCACGAGTTTCAACAACGGCGATCGTCTGCGGATGGCAATCACTAGACACAAAAAACTTGTTTCCCTTATTCTTGGCTAACCCAGCCGCCATGCTCATCGCTTCTGCTGCCGCCGTTCCTTCATCTAAAAGCGAAGCATTAGCGATTTCTAAACCTGTTAAATCAATAATCATGGTTTGGAAATTCAGCAAAGTCTCTAAACGTCCTTGAGCAATTTCAGCTTGATAGGGGGTGTACTGCGTATACCAACCAGGATTTTCTAAAATATTGCGCTGAATAATTGGTGGCGTGATGCAGTTGGCATAGCCAGTGCCGATATACGATCGCCAAACTTCATTTTTGGAGGCGATCGCTTTTAATTCTTGCAGCAGTTCATATTCACCCCGCGCCGCTCCCAATTGCAATGGCTGCTTGATTCTAATCGCATCAGGTACAGTGTTGGCGATCATTTCGGCGATCGAGTCATAACCGATCGCCGCTAGCATTTCCTGAATTTCTGTGGAACTCGCCCCAATGTGACGACTGATAAAACTATCGGTCGGGGCAAAATCTGCATCGCTGAGGGCTTCGCTAATATAGTCGCGATCTAACTTAGTTAGAGAAAAGGCTGGAACCCTCAAAGACAATGTTTCTGCGGTTTGTGAAATGGTTGAATCTTGGTTTGTCAAGGCTAGCGAAGGTTCCAACATAGAAGTCACTGTGTAGAGTCAGCCCCTATCGTATTACAAATTCATTACAAAGTGTTAAGCATAGACCGTGATTTGTTAATCTGTTGACTATAATGCGCTCAGATTTTCTATGCAGTCTAGTAATGTAAAGCTAAAACGAAAAAAAATAGACAAGAAATTTTCTTGGACTCCATATTTATTTCTATTGCCAGCGATCGCCTTTCTCTGCTTGACCTCATTTTTACCAGTATTACAAGCGATTTATTTGAGTTTTACTGATTACGATTTTGTCGGTAGTCCGAGTTTTATTGGCTGGAAAAACTATCTAAATCTCTGGAAAGATCAAACTTTTTGGAAAACCCTAAGAAACACTTTAACTTACCTAATATTTGCAGTTCCTAGTTTAGTGGTTTTACCGCTTGGATTAGCAATATTAGTTAATCAAAAATTACGCAGCATTAAATTTTTTCGAGCCGTTTACTATTTCCCTGTAATTGTTTCCGTTGTCGTTGCGGGGATCGCTTGGAAATGGGTTTATGCCGAAAATGGGATCTTAAATTATTTTCTATCCATCATCTTTTGGCAACCTGTCAAGATCCCTTGGTTAACCGATCCTAAAACCGCTATTTTTGCAATTGTCGCTGTAGTAATTTGGCGCGGTGTTGGTTACTACATGGTGATCTATCTGGCAGGTTTACAGGCTATCCCCGCAGATTTATATGAGGCGGCAGCGATCGACGGTTCTGATGGTTGGCAGAAGCATTTTGATATTACGATTCCCTTAATGCGTCCTTATATTATTTTAGTCGCAGTGATTTCATCAATTGGCGCGATGAAAGTCTTTGAAGAAGTTTACATCATGTCTCAAGGGGGACCTGCTAATAGCACCAAAACTGTTGTTTATTATTTATATGATAAAGGTTTTACAAGTTTAGAAATGGGATATGCTTCGGCGATCGGGGTATTTTTGTTTTTAATTATTTTTACTATTTCGATATTAACTTTTAAGTTTATTAATCCTGCAAAAACAATTTAGATGAAAAATAAAAATAAAAAACTACCATTGAATATCTTCAAAAATATTCCGCAATTGGTTGTTTTAATGGCGATCGCCACTTTAACAGTATTTCCTTTACTCTGGCTGGTCAGCACTGCCTTTAAATCGCCAAGCGAAAATATTTTTCAATCCGTACCGCAGCTATTACCTGCCCAGCCGACTTTTGATAATTTTATTAAAGTCTGGAAAAATTCTCGCTTTGATCTTTATCTCTGGAATAGCTTTTTTGTTTCCAGCATTACCGTAATTTTAAATTTGCTATTCTGCTCCCTTGCTGCCTTTCCCCTTGCGAGATTGGAGTTTAAAGGACGCGATCCGATTTTTTGGGCGATCGTGGGGACAACGATGATCCCGTTTCAAATTACGATGATTCCTCTTTACATTCTTGCCGTGCAGCTAAATCTTAAAAATACTTATGCTGGGTTGATTTTCCCCTATGTAATTTCCGCTTTTGGCATATTTTTATTGCGTCAAGCTTTTCAAAGTGTTCCTAAAGAAATGGAAGAAGCGGCGCGAATGGATGGTTGCTCTAGTCTGGGAATTTGGTGGCATATCATGCTTCCTGCGGCGCGTCCTGCTCTCACCACACTTGCAGTATTTACTTTTGTGGCGATGTGGGGCGATTTTTTATGGCCATTGGCGATCGTTGATAAAGCTGAGCTTTATACTTTGCCGCGTGGGATTGCCAGTCTTGCCAGTGCCTTTTCTGAGGATTGGCGCTTAATAGCCGCAGGTTCTGCAATTTCGATGCTGCCAGTATTTGTTGTGTTTGTATTTCTACAACGCTATATTATTCCCACTGATGCGAGTATTGGCGTTAAGGGTTGAAACATGAGTGGCTGAAAGCTATGTCAGGCAAGATGCCTGACCCACAAATCAAAAATGCCTGTGATGCGGGCATCCTGCCCGCTTTTCGGTGAGATTTGTCAGTCAATCAGATTTTGAACTGAGGATAGTTTATAATTCTTAAGAATTTAGTTAAAAACTTAATCTAAATTTAATTTTTTTAAGCATTTTGCCCACTATCCTATACAGCAACTTTAGCAAATTTAAGGGAAGCAATCCGTCTATGAAAATGAGCATCCGTAAGACATTTCAAGGCTTTATTTTTCAAGACCTTATTTATTTGCTTCCGATCGCAATCTTGTCACCAAGCTTAGCGATCGCCTCACCAGCGATCGCGCAAACACAAAACTCTCAGAACATTATTTATGTAAATTCGCAAACAGGTAGCGATCGCCCCGAACTAGGTAGCAATGTTGCACCGTTCAAGACGATTAGCTACGCGATCGGTCGCGCTCAGTCTGGGCAAATTATTCAGTTAGCCAATGGAACCTATAGCAGCGCTACGGGTGAGAAGTTTCCAATTCGATTACGTCCGAATGTGACTTTGCGTGGCAATGAAGCGGTTAAGGGTAAAGGAATTGTGATTTTAGGTGGAGGAACGCTGTTAACGGGATCGAACTTTCCGCAAAATGTGGCGATCGCGATCAGCGATCGTGCAGAACTGCGGGGCGTGACTGTGACTAATCCCAATCCTAGAGGTTATGGGCTGTGGATTGAGAATGCTAGTCCTGCGATCGCCAATAATACTTTGATTGATAATCAGCAAGACGGCGCATTAATTACGGGCAAATCAACGGCGATTGTTTCCACAAATCAATTCTTTCGCAATGGAACAAGTGGCTTAGCGATCGAGGGTGTGGCTAGTCCTGATATTCGCGGCAATCTCTTTCAACAAACTACTTTTGGGATGAGTGTTCGTCAAGATGCAGCGCCTCAAGTTACGGAAAATACTTTTACGCAAAATCAAAATGGGATTTTAATTCAAGCTAATGCTAAGCCTGTTTTGCGGGGTAATGCGATCGTTAATAATCGCAATTATGGCTTGACGATTTCTGATGCGGCGAGCCCAGATTTGGGGAAGGATAATGATGATGGCAACAATACTTTTCAGGGGAATGGCACATTTGATTTGCAAAATGTTAGCCGTAATCTGGTTGCAGCGAGTGGCAATCAATTAAATGTTAAGAGAGTGAAAGGTAATTTGCAATTGTTAAATGTGCGAGCGCCATCCAATCTATTTGCTAATATTCCATTAGCAAATCCGACAACTTTAAATAATGTTGCTGCTAGTAATGCATTGATTACATTACCAAAGAGCGATCGCTTTGCAAACATTAATCAACAACTTGAACAGCAGATTGCTACCAGTCAGTCGATAAATTTTGCGCCTAATCAGAAAATCAATCCTAATCTGGCAAGTAATCAAGGCAATAATCCTTTTTGGTATGAGTCTGTTACTTCTTTACTTATCAGAATCACGCCCCAAAGCTCGGCGATAGTACCAGCGAATACAGAAATCAGTTCTAGCTTGCGTCCTGTCCGCTCATCTCCTCCTAGTGGTGAACCAGTCAATCAACCGATCCAAATTGCGCCACTTTCTAATATCAGTATGACTCCACAAGCCCGACCGCGCTATCGTGTGGTTGTGCCTGTTTCTTCCAGCAATGCGGTTGCCCAAGTACGTCAAATTGTGCCAAGTTCCTTTGCTTCTCGACTCAATGGCGATCTAGTTGTACAAATTGGAGCCTATAGCGATCGCAGTGTTGCCGAAGTCCAAGTTTCGCGCCTCGCGAAACAAGGTTTATCTGCAAGAATTGAGTCAATTAACCCTTAGCTGATGGAATCTAAGTTAAAAATATATGCCTACTCTTCTAGTTAAAAATATTCATACATTAGTAACGATGGATCGCGATCGCCGCGAGCTTCATGATGCGGCGATATTTGTCAGAGATAATGTGATTGAACAGGTGGGACTGACCACTGAATTGCCGCAAACTGCCGATGAAGTATTGGACTTGCAGGGCAAGCACATTGTTTTGCCTGGGCTAGTTAATACCCATCATCATTTTTTCCAAGTTCTTACCAAAGTTATCCCCGCCGCTCAAAATTGCGACCTCTTTAAGTGGTTGCAAGCGCTCTATCCCATTTGGGCAAATCTCACTTCTGAGAGTATCTACATTAGCTCTCAAATGGCGGCGGCGGAATTGATGCTATCGGGTTGTACTACGGCTAGTGATCACCTCTATATCTATCCCAATGATTGCAAATTAGATGATGAAATTGCAGGAATTCAAGCGATCGGAATGCGATTTCATGCTAGCCGTGGCAGTATGAGCGTCGGTGAGAGTCAAGGTGGACTTCCACCCGATCGCTTAGTTGAGAAAGAAGCAGATATTCTTAAAGATTCACAAAGACTAATTGAGCAATATCATGATTCTTCGCCATACTCAATGTTACGGATCACCTTAGCGCCCTGTTCGCCATTCACCGTATCGACAAATTTGATGCGTGAATCTGCAACAATGGCGCGATCGTATAAGAGTGTGCGATTGCATACACATCTCGCGGAAAATCAATCTGATGTGGATTACAGCTTAGCAAAATTTGGGAAAACACCTGCGGACTATGCCGAATCAGTGGGATGGCTGGGCGATGACGTTTGGCACGCCCATTGTGTGAAATTGACCGATGATTCAATTTTAAAATTTGGACGCACGGGAACAGGTGTAGCGCATTGTCCTTGTAGCAATATGCGTCTCGCGAGCGGTATTGCCCCCATCAGGAAAATGCTAAATCATGGAGTGCCTGTTGGCTTGGGTGTGGATGGTTCGGCCTCAAATGACACTGGCAATCTTTTGCAAGAGGCGCGAACTGCCTTTTTATTAGCGCGGGTGAACGAGTGCGATCCCGAAGCGATGACGGCTAGGGAGATCTTAGAAGTGGCAACCCTCGGCGGCGCAAAGGTTTTAGGTCGAAATGATATTGGCGCGATCGCCCCAAATATGGCGGCGGATTTCATCGCGATCGATATTACGCGATCGCAGTTTGCTGGCGCACATCACGATCTTGTCGCTGCTCTGATATTCTGCCCTGTCCCATCAGTGGACTACAGCTTTATCAATGGTCGGAAAGTCGTAGATCGAGGTCAGTTAACTACGCTCGATCTTCCACTATTAATTGAGCGTACCAACAAAATTGCGCGATCGCTGCTCAATCATTAAGGAATACCTATGCCGTAGCACAGGCATCCTGCCTGTATTCACCACTAGCGCACATCCTGCCTGCGTCACGACAATGCAAGCGAGACGCTTGCGCTACGATAAGACGCGAGAAATATTTTCGATCGCGATCGCCTCAATCTCATCCGCAGGAGTAAATCCAAAAATCTGAGCATAAAAATAAAACTCACCATCAAGGGCGCGTTTGATATTTTCAGCTTTGCGGAAACCATGTTGTTCGCCCTCAAAGGCAACATAGGCAACGGGTAAACCTTTTTCGCGTAAAGCATTTACCATCATTTCGGCTTGGTTGGGTGGGACGACTTTATCTTCTAGCCCTTGGAAAAAGGCGATCGCGCAGGAAAGCTGATCGGTAAAATGAATCGGCGATCGCTGAATATAAAGTTCTTTTTGTTCGGGATATTTACCAATCAGACTATCGAGATAGCGCGATTCAAATTTGTGGGTATCCGTGGCAAGAGCTTCGAGATCGCAAATTCCATAATGACTTGCACCTGCTTTAAATTCATTGCGGAAAGTCAAAGCGCAAAGGGTTGTATAGCCTCCCGCACTACCGCCCGAAATTGCAAGGCGATCGCCATCAACTAAACCCTTATCTGCTAGAAATTTCGCCCCATTAGCGCAATCATCGACATCGACGATCCCCCAATTACCTTTGAGGCGATCGCGATATTCTCGACCATAGCCTGTACTACCGCCATAGTTCACATCTAGCACCGCAAAGCCGCGACTCGTCCAATATTGAATGCCAAGACTCAAACTGCCTGAAGTTGAAGCCGTTGGGCCACCATGACTTTTGACGAGCAACGGTGGTTTTTCGGAATCATCCGCCTGAAAATCTTTATTTTTAGGCGGATAGAACAGCCCGTAGGCTGTCTTGCCATTTTCAGTCGGAAACTCTATGGATTGGGCTGCCGAAATATAATCTGAATCGATCTGTAAATCTGAAGCTACTCGTATTTTTTGCCAAGTTCCCGTTGTGAGATCTAGCAATATAATTGCTGTCGGCTCAGTTGCCGAACCACCATGAAAAACTGCGCGATCGCCTTCGCAGTGCAAACCAGAAATCGATGTAAATGGAACCGCAACTTCTTGTAATCCCAAATCTAAGTTTGCAGGATCGAGAATCGCTAAGTGTGATTTACCGCGCTGAGTATAGGAGCAGAGGATCTTACCATCGCCTGTAAAGTCGTATGTAGACATTCCAAATACCCACTGCGGCAATCCAAACTCTGCTTCTATCGGACAAATCGACTGAATAGAAATATCTTCGACTGAGGTGCGATATAAGTTCCACCAACCAGTGCGATCGCTTACAAAATAAAGGTTGCCATCGGGCGACCATTCTGGCTGAAAAATCGACTCATCGACTCCACCAGCCACCAGTTGCGGATTTTGGATTGTGAGAACCCCTGCCTCTGATTCCATTAAGTCCGCAACCCATAGTTCCGTTCCATCCCAAGGCATATTTGGATGTTGCCAACTAATCCACGCCAGCTTATCACCAGTGGCATTCAGTCGTGGTGAAGCATAGAAATCTGCACCTGTTACTAATACCTGAATATCTTCACCATTGCTAGTGCTGACAGCAACTAACGTGTTAATCGGTTCGCCTCCGCTCGTATGATCTTCGCGCACACAAATTAATTTTCCATACATCCGATTCCAAATAAAATCGGCGTAGCGATACGCATTTTCAGAAGTTAAGGGTTTGCACGAGCCGCCGCCAACTTTGCGATAGATGCAGCGATCGCTAAAGTTAGAGAAGTAAATTCGCCCATCTTGCACCAGATATTCGCCGCCGCCATATTCATGGACTAGCGATCGCACATTTAGCGTGGCAGGAGTCATCTCGCGATCGTTACCATCAAGGTCGCAGCGCATGATCACATTACGCCCTCCTTCTGTTGGTCGGCTTTCATTCCAATAGACATTGCCGCCATCAATGGCGATCGCGCCGAGGCGAATACTACTAGAAACAATTAAATCAGAACTAATGGGAGATTTCCAAGAACCGTAAGGGGTGACAGACATATATGGTAATTAGACTTCTCTATAATGGTTTAACTAAGTGGATGATACTACTGTGAGGTGGTACTCATCTCGATTAAGGTACGCTAGTTGAAAATTAATAATCCTTCGATGATGATCTGCAAAATACTTAAGTTTGCGTTCGATCAAATCTTGAATTAGAGATTCAGCAACCTCAATATTTTCTGAACCTTTCTTGAGGCGCTTGTAAGTATCGGCAAATACTTCATTAGTAACTTTTGACCATTGTTCTTCTGGAAAAAACGACAGATTCCAAGCTGCCATTGCTAATGTAAGTAGACTCTCAAGTTGCTTTTTGTCTTTGGGAATATGTTTATAGGGACTGACAAATTCTTTCAAAACATCAGACATTTTAGTGATGTCAGGCGCATTTCTCACCAGAACTGCATTTTCACCAAAATCATCTACAAAAGACTTTTCTAATTTGGCGAAAGATTTATCACTCACCTCATTCCAACGCTTCTGGCTAACGGATCTCCCAAAGCCTTTGGCTTTCTTCACCATGATTATTTATTCCTAATACAAATTTCTGTTAACTTACTCGATAACTTACCAGTGATCGTTACCATCAAGGTTACAGCGCATGATCCCATTACGCCCCCTTTCCGTTGGTCTGCCTTCATTCCAGATGGCTTTTATAAAGAGTCCGTTTTATGTGATGAAGCGACTGAGAGGTGGTAATTCCCTCGACTAAGGTACTCCACGCTAAAATCGATAATCTGCCGATCATAATCTGCAAAATAATCGAGTTTACGTTCGATCATGTTTTCAAGCATAGCTCTACCAATCTCAAGATCCTCTGAGCTTACCTTGAGAGGATTGTATGCTTTGGCGAATACTTGATCCAAAAGTTTTGACCTTTCGTCTTCTGGTGAAAATGACATATTCCAAGCAGTTACTGCCATGCCAAGCAGCCTCTCAAAATCTTTTTTGTTTTTGGAAATATCCGCATAAGGCATGAAAAAGTCTGTCAGAACTTCAGACATTTTGGGGATGCCAGCGTGGTTTTTTACTATCATTACATTTTCGGGATAATTGCGTTTAAGAGATTCTTGTAATTTGGCGAAAGATTTATCACTCGCCTCATCCCAACGTTTTTGACTAACAAATCTTCCAAAGCCTTTGGGTTTTTTCCCCATAGTTATTTTTTCCTAATACAAATCATTGACTTACTAAATATTCGTCGAGGGCGTGACAAACATAGCTTAATAAATTATATAAGTAGACAGTCGTAATGAAAACCAAAACCCAAAAAGGTGTGGCGCACGCGCAGCGTGCGCCACACCTTTTTATCTACAAAATTAAGCGGCTGAAAATTTGCTCAGGAGTAAGCTCTAGCGAAAATCCTTCGGGGACAGGTAATAATTGATGACCATGAAACTGAGAAATGCGGCGATCGCGATCAATCACTAAAATACTTTCATCTTTAGCATCAAGTAACCATCCCAACTCAGTTCCATTTTCAACACAAAGCAGTAACTTCTGAATTACTTTAGCAACACTTTGATCGGGTGAGAGAATCTCTATCGCCCAGTCTGGATGAATTTCAAAGCGATTTGCAACTTTGCCAATTTCATTGCGAGGAATTCTTTCCCATCGAAAGATTGCAATATCTGGAACAATTGTCGCTCCTCCAAACACACAGCGCAATTCAGGGAAGGCGATCGCCACTTTCTGAACTTCCAAGACTTGATTAATCAACAAGCAGAGAATATATTGCAGCCGACTATGTTCACCTTGTGGCATAGATTTATAATTAATTTCTCCATGAATAAATTCCGCAGCAGGTTGAGTTTCTGGCATTAGCAGAAATTCAGTAAGCGTCAACTTTTTTTCTGTTGTCAGAACCATAGAAAGATCTTTTTTAAAGGTTAAAGAGCTAAGCAAAAGAAAATTTAAATCCCTAAAAGCTGTAGCGCACGCTGCGCGTGCGCTACAGCTTTTAGGGTTATCTACTTAATCAAGTTTAACAGATCCTCTTCAGAGATACATTCCACGCCCAATGATTGCGCTTTTTCTAGCTTTGAACCTGCTTCTTCACCAACAACAAGATAATTTGTTTTTTTACTCACCGAATCAGTAACTTTGCCACCTGCGAATTTAATCAGATCTTTGGCTTCATCGCGCTTGAGTGTTGGCAATGTGCCAGTTACCACGAAGATTTTACCCGCAATATTAGGATTTATCGCGATCGCCCGATTATCCTTCTTCTCACCCACAAACTGCAATCCTGAAGCTTGCAATCGCTGTACTAAATTTTGATTAGCATCTTTACGAAACCATTCATAAATGGATTGTGCGATTTCTTCACCAATACCAAAGATAGAAGCGATCGCTTCAGGACTAGCATTAGTTAATAATTCCACATTCGGGAAATTATCGGCAATGGTTTGCGCGTTCACGCTGCCGACATGTCTGATCCCTAAGCCGTAAAGCACTCGCGCCCAAGGTTTAATTTTTGATTGAGCGATCGCTGCCACAACTTTGTCCGCAGATTTTTGACCTAAGCGATCGAGGGTTTGCAATTGTTCGCTGGTCAGATCATAAAGATCGGCAATGGAAGTAATGTGATTTTCGGTTACTAACTGTTTAACTAATTTCTCACCAACTCCATTAATATCCATCGCATCACGGCTGACCCAATACTCGATCGCTCCACGCACGATTGCAGGACATTCGAGATTTATACAACGGGTTGCCGCTTCATTTTCAGGTTTGAGAACGGGCTGACCGCACTCAGGGCAATGGGTTGGCATCACAAAACGGGTTGCTCCATAAGGGCGCAATTCTGGAAGTATTCGCACCACTTCGGGAATGATTTCGCCAGCTTTCCGCACGATCGCCGTATCGCCAATATGTAAATCTAGTTCAGCTAGGCGATCGCTATTGTGCAAAGTTGCGCGGGAAACAGTTGTACCTGCTAGCAGGACAGGACGCAACTCAGCGACAGGGGTGAGAGTGCCTGTCCGCCCGACTTGGACGGTGACAGCTTCGATGATTGTCGGCATCTCTTCGGCGGGATATTTCCATGCGATCGCCCAGCGTGGAGTTCTTTGCGTGAAGCCTAATTGTTCTTGTTGCGAAAAAGTATTAATCTTAATCACCATACCATCGGTCATATAGGGAAGCTTGAGTCGTTCTGTTGACCAATAATCGTAGTAGTCTTGCAATTCTTGAATAGATTTACAGAGCTTTTTATTAGGATTTACGCGAAAACCGATGGTTTGCAAAAATTCGAGAGCTTGCCATTGACTTTGCGGATTGCCCTCACCCCCAGCCCCTCTCCCTAGGGGAGAGGGGAGATGGATTGTATAGGCAAAGAAATCAAGACGGCGCTTGTCAACTTTGCGCGAATCAAGTTGGCGTAATGTTCCTGCGGCGGCATTGCGGGGATTGGCAAATAGGGCTTCGCCTTGTTGCGATCGCTCTTGGTTAATCGCCTCAAAAACCGCGATCGGTAAGAATGCTTCGCCACGAATTTCGAGGCGATCGGGAGGATTTTCTAAATTTAGACGTAAGGGAATAGAACGAATGGTTTTAATATTGGTGGTAATGTCTTCGCCTGATGTGCCATCGCCTCTGGTTGCACCGCGCACTAAGATTCCATTCTCATAGGTTAAGGCGATCGCCGATCCATCGATCTTAAGTTCGCAAACGCTATCTAAAAATATTCGCCGATCCAAGCCTTTTTGACAGCGTTCTTGCCAAGTGGTCACATCACTAGAAGCAAAGGCATTATCTAAACTATAAAGCGAAATATTGTGCTGAACTGAGAAAAACTGCGTAGTTGGCTTTTCGCCTACACGCTGCGTGGGACTGTCGGCAGTAATTAACTGGGGATATTCCACTTCAATGGTTTGCAGCTCGCGATAGAGTGCATCATAAACGGTATCCTCCATCGTTGGCGTATCAAGAACATAATATTCATAACTATAGCGTTGTAGGACTTTCCGCAGTTCGATCGCTCTAGATTGAATTTCAAGAAAAGAAAATTTAGTCATACTCTAAAGATATAGGCACTGGTTCCGTTGGACAGGAAAAATCGATAAAACATCGTTAGGGAAAGGAGCTTAAGGGTTTACTTGCAAAATGGCTATAATCCTTGCGTATCAAGTATTTATAGTCATTCATCTCATTTTCGGACAACATCATAAGCTATACAGCCTATTGAGGCTTTAAGTGGTAAAGGTTAGCAGTTATTTTTGCCATGTTTGTGTCGGACTAGATGCACCTAATATTCTCTCAAGAGACTGTACTGTTTCACAAAGCGTCAAAAAATAAAAACATTTAGTAGGAATTGACCAAACGACATATAAGTTATTATTATTCTTAACATAAATAAATATTTCTTTAACTTTAAAAAAGGCAAGTAATGAATTCTGAATGGACAACAACTGAGGAAAATATAGCTAAAAGAGCTTTTGATATTGCCTATAAACGAGAAATCGAGTCCCTAATTGACTCCGTGCGTCAGAAAGTTACTTCTTTGACTGAAATCAGTGATATGTGGCGTTTACATGATTTCTTGAGTGTTAAGCGTCATGAGATTGATGGTAGATATGATTTTCGACTTCCTGTCCTAATTTTTGTGTTTGCAGATCTGGTTAAGGACGGATTGCTCAATTTGAATGAACTAGAGGGATTAGATGCTGACAAAATCGCCAAAATTGCTGCGCTTACTTGTATGTGATTAGCATGGATCGACTAAGCCTAGTCTAATATCTACCCTTAGAGGTTTTGAGACGGTAAACATAATGTGGGTAGATGTATGTAAACAAATAAAAACATCAGAAATACAGCAGACTAAGAATGTTTTAATGTTTTCTGATTAATTATTCTAGTAAAAGCATCTTGCTCCTACAATTAGCAATATTTTTGCAGAATTATTAGTTAAGTTTTAGTATCTGATAAATAAGTTCATGACCCTTACTTAGTCTCAGAATTTGTTTCAGTTTTTCAACAAAAGTATCAATCTAAATCCTTTAGTTAAATTCTACAAAATCTCCTATGACATACACCATTAATTCGGCTAGAAGTATTTTCCCAACCACTCTAGCTGCTGACGTTGTACCAGCTACTACTGCTCGTTTCAACCAACTTAGTCCCGAAGATCAACTGGCTTGGATTTGGTTTACCTATCTTGAGATGGGCAAAACCGTGACGATCGCCGCTCCTGGTGCGGCAAGTATGCAATTGGCTGAGTTGACTTTGAATGAAATCAAGAAAATGAATTTCCAGCAACAAACTCAAGTGATGTGTGATCTCGCCAATCGTGCGGACACCTCAATTTGTCGTACCTATGCGATTTGGTCACAAAACATCAAGCTAGGTTTTTGGTATCAGCTTGGCGAATGGATGGAGCAAGGACTGGTTGCGCCAATTCCTGAAGGTTATCGACTTTCGGCTAATGCTTCAGCCGTACTAGAAACCCTCAAAGGGCTAGAAGCAGGTCAGCAAATTACGATTTTGCGGAACTCAGTAGTAGACATGGGCTATGACGCTAACAAGTTAGGTGAATACACCCGTGTTGCCGAGCCAGTTGCCCCCCCGCAAGAGATGTCTAAGCGCACGCAAGTCACTATCGAAGGCATTGATAACGCCACTGTGTTGTCCTATATGAACAATGTCAATGCTAATGACTTTGCTGCGGTCATGGATCTTTTCCTCTCCGACGGTGCTTTGCAGCCTCCTTTCCAAAGACCAGTTGTTGGTAAAGATGCAGTTCTTCGATTTTTTGAAGAAGAATGTCAGGGTTTGGTACTAGTTCCTGAAAGAGGTGTTTCTGAACCAGCAGATGGTGGTTATACCCAAATTAAGATCACTGGTAAAGTCCAAACACCTTGGTTTGGTTCGGCCGTGGGTATGAATATTTCTTGGCGTTTCTTGATTGATCCTAGTAACAAGATTTTCTTTGTGGCGATCGACTTGCTTGCATCTCCTAAAGAGTTGCTAAACCTTGCTCGTTAGAATGATTAAATTAAAATGAGCAATACGAACATTGCTCATTTTATGTGAGAAAAAGTTATTTGGCTTTAGAGAGAATGTAAAGTGCCACAGTAAAGTTTTTGTTTTAATGATTAGGATTGTCAGTCTGATATGCAAACATTTATCTCCCCACAAAAAACATTTGAGAATGTATTTGAACCCGACGATCGGACTGGATTGATAGTTGTAGTGCTTATTAGCAGTCTGTGGATCGCTAGCTTAGTTGGATCACTTACGATTTCTGTACCAAATAGTTCTTGGTTCTGGTTAATCTGTATTGTTTTGGTACGAACTTATTTGCATACTGGTTTATTTATTCTCGCCCATGATGCAATGCATGGAAACTTGATTCCCTGTAATAGAAGCCTAAATCATCTAATTGGATTTTTTGCGGTGGGAGCTTATGCTTTCCTGCCCTATGAACATTGTCGCGTCAATCATGGCGATCATCATTGCCACACGTGTCAAAGCGGCGATCCTGATTTTCATGGTCGGATTGCTCACCCAGTATTTTGGTATTGCAAGTTCATTCGCGAATATTTTCCATTGCGATCGCTGGTTACATTCTTACTCAATGTGAGTTTAATTTTTTGGGGATTAATCTTTTTATTCCATGTTTCATTTTTTAACTTGATTCTATTTTGGATATTGCCACTTGTACTTAGCTCCTTACAGTTATTCTTTTTTGGAACTTATCTCCCCCATCGCCAAGTTTGCGGAAACACAAATTTTTTACCTCGAACGCAAGGCGATCGCTACTCTATTATTTGGTCATTTTTGAGTTGTTACAACTTTGGACATTACCATTGGGAACATCATGAATATCCAGACACTCCTTGGTATAGATTGCACAAGATTCACAAGTAAAAAGGCATCGCGTCGCGATGCCTTTTTTGTTATGGCTCTCGCCACTTGCTAAGCTGATGTGCGTTTAAGTTGCAAGATGATTGTGCCGCGCTTCTCGCGGCACAATCATCTTCTGGTTTTTGGTATGCATTTTAAATGCCGATCAGCTTATTAAGACAAACCAAAACCCAAAAAGTAGATGCGACGCTCCGCGCCGCATCTACTTTTTGGGTTTTGGTTAGGATGTTTGAGCTTTGAGCCATGCCCAAGGCAAAGTAAGTATCTTATTTGAGGGAGGCACAAAGGCACGGCGCATAAACACTTCATAGTTATTTCTTTCGATCGCCTTTAAAATATTGCGATACAAAATTAACGAAGACCAAACTGGCCATCGCGCATCACGGCATAAAGCCGAGATACCATCTTCAGCATGTTGATAAAACGCACGCGCTCTTTGAATTTGAAAGCGCATTAGTTCCACCCAGCGCTCATCAACCGTACCGCTTAACAAGTCTTTTTCGGTGTAGTCAAAATAATGCAGATCTTCAATTGGTAAATAGATGCGACCACGTCGAGCATCTTCGCCAATGTCGCGCAAAATATTCGTTAATTGCATGGCGATACCCAAGGCGATCGCCGCTTCAGTTGCTGTCGTAATTACCGATGGATCTTTGGTTTCAAAACCCATGATCGCCGACGACATTAAGCCGACTGTCCCTGCAACGCGATAACAATATAAATGCAAATCGTCGAAGGTTTGGTAGCGATCGTATTTGAGATCCATTCGCATCCCAGAGATCATGTCTTTGAAAGGCTGGATTGGCATTGGGTAATGCTTAACGGTATCAGCTAAGGCAATATCCGACGCATGAATAGGATCGCCGCGAAATGTCGCCTCCAACTGTTTCTCCCAGTTAAAAAGCGTTTCGGCATCTGTGGTGTCTGCTTGCATACCATCAACAAGCTCGTCAGTACGACGACACCAAGCATAGATAGCCCAAGTTGCGCGTCGTTTTGCTTCGGACATCAGCATTGTGCCAAGATAAAAAGTCTTGGCATACTTCGCCGTGATGCAACGACAAATCTCGTAGGCTTCATCCATATCGACTGGCTGACGCATGACCATCGGCTTAGGCACTGACGACAGATGGATTTGACTGGTTTTGGTTAGAGGTTCGACCAAGGACTTTACTTCCAGAAGATTGACTTGCTTTGTGGATTTCCTGTGCTGTTAGCTTACCAGAAAGTACAGCCCCTTCCATACTGCCAAAAAAGGGTTGTGCTGTATAGCTACCTGACAAAAAGAAATTGGCGATCGGTGTAGCTTGGCTAGGACGAAATTTTTCTCGGTCGGGAGTGGCGGTATAAATGGATTTCGGAGTTTTTACAACATGAGATTTTAGGACTTTAGCAGGGCTAGGTAAATGTTGAGGAAATAGTTTAGCGAGTTCGTTTAAGGTTGCTTCGACGATTTCGCTATTGGGGCGATCGATCCAATCCGCAGCAGGGGCAAATACTAGCTCTAGCATCGACTTGTCAGGATCGGCGTATTCTTTGCAAGAATTGCTCATGTCAGAATAAACACTCAGCAATGGCGATCGCGAAAATAGCGTGTGATCAATATCAGTGAGTTTGCGATCGAACCAGATTTGGACACTGATTACGGGTACGCCTTCAAGGTTGTCTAGCTGTTGGAAATAGGGCAAAGCTTGCCAATCGGTGGGGATGTAATTTTTAAAAGCATCGACGGACATCGCCGAAACATAGGCATCGGCGGCTATTTCGCGACTGGGTGAGCCGTCAGTGCTTTGAATGATTAATTTGGTGACATGGCCATCTTTGTCAGTCACGATTTCCTTGAGGGCGACACCTGTATGCACTTCGCCGCCACGGGCTACGACATAATCAACCATCGGTTGACAAAGACGTTCAGGCGGTGCGCCGTCTAAGTAGGCAATTTTGGAGCCGTCTTTTTGTTGTAAAAACTTGTTAAGGGCGCGGAGGGGAATCGTTGCCGAGATGACATTGGGATCGATGAACTTAAGAGACTTACAAACAGCAACAAAAATATCAGTGGTAATATCCTTGCCAATGCCATGCATCTCTAGCCATTCCTCAAAGGTGTATTTGTCCATGGAGACAACATAATTATCACCACGCACGATCGCAGGGATTAGCCCGATCGCAAAGCGAATCTTTTGATTCCAAGTGAGCATGTCATTGTTGCGGAGAATCGAAACAATGATATTAAACGGGGCAGGAAGATTGGGAACATCGAACCATGACAGCACTCCAGGCTTTTCAGGTTGATTGAAAATCAGGGCATGGCGCTTCCACTGCAAGCGATCCAAAATATTTAGCTCTCCCATGAGTTGCAGCATATTCGGATAAGCACCAAAAAAGTTGTGTAATCCTGTTTCGATCCAGTCACCATCTGCATCTTTCCATGCAGCCACCAGACCGCCTAGAACATTACTACGCTCTAGCAAAATTGGCTGATGCCCCATGTCTACTAAATATTTAGCACAGGATAAACCTGCTAACCCTCCTCCAATAATCGCGACATGCATATTTTTGTCAGTTTTGTCGTAAGCTCTATGTATTATTGTTTAATTGTACTTTGCAATCCTTAACAATTCCCTAGTCTTTTTGTATATCTTGCCAACGTTTCTCGATATTTTGCGAAAATTATGGCACTCAATGGGCAGAGCATCGTTATATTATGGTTGTATAGTTAAGCAACTTTCTTCTTTTGTTGCGTCGAACAATCTCTTTACATTTACAAAACATTTGAAGTGCGGTCATGATTAAATCATTTGAAATCAAGAATTTTCGTTGCTTTGGCCACATCAAAGCAAATGGGTTTTCTAGAATTAATTTGATTAGCGGGAAAAACAATGCGGGGAAAACTGCATTATTAGAAGCAATCTTACTAATGGGAAAACCATCAAACAGAAGTATTGCAAGCTTGCTTGCTTTTAGAGGTATAGGCATTAAATCTGCTAAAATAAATCCTGAGAAAGCATGGGATAGTTTTTTTTATCAACTAAAAAAAGACAATGAAATAACGTTTAATTTTGACTTGGAAGAAAAATCAGGAAATAAAGTTTCTTTAAATTGTAAAGAGGCGGTAGCAGACTTTATAAGCATGATAAATGAGGACACACAAACTTCTGATAAAGATATTTTGGAGTTTACAAGCAACTTTACAAATACAAAGTCTACTAAATCTTTTCTAAATATAACTGCTTATAGTCACGATAATGAAGTACAAAAAAATACTCTTGTAGCTACTCCGAATGGAAGAATAGGTAGAGGGATGGAGTATACTTTCATTGAAATCAACTTTATTCCAACAAATCATAAATTTAGCTCTGAACAATTAGCAAAAGAATTTGATGATGCTAAGCTTGAAAAAAAATCTAAATTTCTTTTAAAAGCATTTCAAATAATCGATCCTAGTATTGAAGAAATTGACACTTTCAGTTCAGAAATTCAGTTAAGTCGTGTAAATGAAGACTTTATGTTGTTATCACTTTTTGGTGATGCAATGAATAGAATGGCTGATTTTGTTTTGAAAATTATAAACAATCAGAATAGTATTCTGTTGATCGATGAAATAGAAAATGGGATTCATTATAAAAACCAAGAAGAAGTTTGGAGAATACTTTTTGACTTGTGTAAAGAATTTAATGTTCAGTTGTTTGCTACATCACATAGTTATGAAATGATTGAGGCATTTAAAGATTTTACGGTAAATAACGATCGGCAAGATCAAGCAGGATATTTTGAAATGTTAAAACATCCGAATTCTGATCAAACGATCATTCAAAAAATACCTATTTCCGTATTAGAAAACAAACTCAATAACAAAAAACCAGTTAGAGGTGAAAAAACAAACAAGAAAAAATCATCATGAATATTTTAATAGTTGAGAGTGAGAACGACCAATATTTTATTGAAGCACTGGTTAAGGAGCTTTTATCAGAAGAAATAGATATTTATAAAATTGATGAATATATACACAGTAGTGTAAGTGAAGACATGTTAACCAAGCAAATTACTAGTGCTTTAACTGATGTTGCTAGAGGTGTTTCAAAGATTGGAATTCTTCTTGATATGGATGATTTTAGTAAAGAAGAACGAATAAATTTAGTTAATAAATGTCTCATAAAATCCTGCTCTTATTATGGATATCTTCTGCAAAGCGAATTAGTCGATATATGCAGTTTTATAACTTGTCAGACAGATAATAATTTAAGTGTTCAAATATCTTGTTACTTTACAAATGTCGATGGGCAAGGAGAACTAGAAACAATTTTGAAAGAAATAAAATTAGAAGATTCTACTTTTGCTGACTGTCTTTACACTGGATGGTTGAATTGTTTGATAAGCAAAGGAAAAACTTTTAGTCAGAAAAGGGGCGAATCATGTGATATTTCTGGCAAAGAATTGTTGAAATTATGGGTAGATTTTTACAAGCGATTTGATACTTTAAAAAGACAAAAACGAGATGATAATAATACTGATTGGAAAGGTATTATGACTGGCGTTACAAAGAAAAATATACAATTAGCTAATGCAAGAGGAAGTAATATATTTGATCTTAACTCTTCAAAATTAGATGGTATTAAATCGTTTTTAAAAATGTTTAGTTAATAAATAAGATAGAAAAATATTCAATCCTTATTCAAATTCGCGCTAAACTAGTTGGATTGTATTTAAGCGATCGCGATCCTTGTCCTGATTCAGTATGGTAAAGAACCTCGAAATTGATTCCCCTGAAATATTACCTCAGCCATCTCGTAAATTATGGATGGCGGCGATTAAGTTCCCCATGTATAGCGTGGCGATCGTGCCGATCGCGACAGGAACGGCGGTAGCTTATCGCAATACAGGAGAGCTTAATTGGAATATTTTTTATACATTTTTAGTTTCCGCCGTTTTAATTTTAATTTGGGAAAATCTCTGCAATGACGTATTCGATGCCGAGACTGGTATTGATGTAAATAAGGCGCATTCGGTGGTTAATCTTACGGGCAAAAAAAATCTGATCTTTGCGATCGCGAATCTTTGCCTCATGCTCGGCATCGGTGGAGTGTTAGCAATTTCTTGGATACAGCAAGATGTAGTTGTAGTTAGTGCGATCGCGCTTTGTTGTTTTTTGGGATATATCTATCAAGGACCTCCATTTAGGTTGGGATACCAAGGTTGGGGCGAAATTTTATGTTTTTTTGCTTTTGGCCCTTTGGGGGTTTCGGCAGCCTATTACAGTCAAACTAAATCTTGGTCAATTGGTTCCGTTGCGGCGGCGATCATTGTCGGCATTATCACTAGTTTGATTCTGTTTTGTTCACATTTCAACCAAGTAGAGGACGATCTTGCCGCAGGTAAGCGATCGCCAGTTGTGAGATTAGGAACTAAGCGAGCAGCGCAACTTTTACCTTGGATTTGTGGTGTGATTTATGCGATCGCAGTTGTGGCGATCGCGCTCAATTTTTTCCCAATCTGGACAGCGATCATCTTGATCAGCTTACCAATCGCGTGGAAATTATGCACATTTATCGGCGAAAATCACAATCAAGCGGATATGTTGCTCAACTGTCGATTTATCGCCGTCGCCTTACATTTTGTCGTTGGTTCATGCCTCAGCGTCAGCTTAATCTTCTAAAAAACAAGCTCTTTTTTTGGGCGATCAGTAATTACAGCGCTCTGCGCTGCCATAGAACCCAGATAATTTTTTGAAAGTGCCGCGAAGCGGCACTTTCAAAAAATTATCTGTATTACTCAAGCCCTCAATAGGCTGTAAGCAGATTCTACTTTTTGAAATTTTCTGGCGATCGCATTTGACATAAAACTCAAATTGAGAGATTATAGACAAACTAATAAATTAACTATTAGTTTCTGGGGTTATAGCGCAGTTGGTAGCGCACCTCAATGGCATTGAGGGGGTCAGCGGTTCGAATCCGCTTAGCTCCATACTAAAATAGGGAGGACGCATTGCGTTCTCCCTATTTTCTTGTGACAAGAAACCATGTATCAATTAATGTCCAGTGCGTTAGCAGCGATCGCCTTTTTTGTTGCCTCCACTGCATCACAACCAGCCAAAGCTCAGACTCCACCAATCCGTGCTTATCAACCCAAGGCGACTGAATCTGCGAGAAAAGCCCAAATCCAAGAGCAGCAGCAAAAGGCAAATCCGAGTAGATTTGATATCAAAAAATATCCAGTTACAGAAAGCAATTCTAGTCATTGGCAAAACTCACTGTGGGCGATCGGGGTACTAGCACCCGAAAAAAACTATGCAGTTCAAGCTTTAGAAAATATTTTGCAGATGACGACGGCGGCAAATCTCAGCGATCCGCAAAAGGGAATTATTGATACAGCGATACAAGTGGGCGTAGAGCTATATACGCTCAAGCCTGCGGTTTATGGCAAATTGCAACCACATTTTTTACGCACGATTAACTCTAGTACTGACTCACAATGGGTGGCGCTCTCCCTATCAGCTTTAGCAAAATCACCCAAATCTCAAATTGAAAAATTAAACTTCACGGTACAGCAACGCTTTCCTAACTGGGCGCAAGACATCCATTTGCGAAATGCGATTCAAGGCGATCGCCAACTAAAAGTATCTGCAATACCAAATCTTGCTGATTTATTAAAATGGCAAGTCGCGCCACAACAGGCGCATATGTACGTCCTCTGTCGTCCCAATCGCGATATTTTATGTTTGGCGGTACTCAAAGATCGCAATGGTAAATTTCTGAAACAGGGTAAACAACTTTGGTCAGCATCATTATTGCTCCAGTCATTGCGAAATCTTGACTGGTATTTTAGCAATGGGCGCACCCCACAAGGGATTTATCGCATGGAAGGAGTTTCTTTGCAACCCGATGATGAAGTGTTTCATGCATACGGACAATTTTCGCTGGTGAATTTATTTATACCTTTTGAAGATGGCGTTAATGCTTTTTTACCAAACAAAAAAGGTAAATTCACAGGTAATTTGCCAGCTTATCAAGCGCTATTGCCGCCCACATGGCGCAATTATGTCCCCATCCAACAAACTTTTTGGGCGGGTAATGTTGGGCGATCGCTATTTCGGATTCATGGCAGTGGCGCAGCGATCGATTTCTTCCATAACAAAGCGGCGGTGGTCAATGCCAAAAATTTTAATTGGAATGCCACGCTGGGATGTCTTTCGGCGCTAGAAATTTACGATAATCGCGGTAGTTTGCTTAAAGCCGATATGCCGAAGATTCTCGAGGCCTTAAACAATGTTGGTAAAGGTAAAGTTGATGGCTATCTGATTGTCGTTGATGTGCCAAGTCCCACTGATGAACCTATCACCGTTGCTGAAGTTGCCAAACACCTAAAATAATCCTGTAAACCTCTGTCTGATAAGGCTTTGTACTTCTCGTCACCCGTTAACAAGCCAGCGCCCAAACAAGAGGTTTAAGCCCCTTGTTTGTTAATATCTTCAAGCTCACACAAAACCAAAATCGCGGTGAGGTTGTCATGACCATTGACGTTATTCCCTAACTCAATCAGATTGTCTAAACCAGTTTGCAGATCGATTTCCTTATTTAAAATTGGTAATAGATGGGTCTGCCAATTCGCCTCGATCGCATCGTTGTCACACAAACCATCTGAACACAACAAAAATAAAGTTGGCTCATTCAGCGTAAAAAACTGAATCGCAGGATCTAGGCGATCGCTAGGATTAGGACCTAATGCTTGAGTTAGTTGATGGATATCAGGTCTAGACAGGGCAACTTCAAGTTCAATACCAAGATCGAGTAATTGATTGAGAACTTCATGATCGCGGGTGATCTGTTCTAATTTTGGTTCTAAATCTGGACTATTAGTCACTTTATAAATTCGGCTATCACCAACATGGGCAATTACCACATCCAGATCGTGAATCGCCAACATCACCAGAGTTGTTCCCATTCTCCCTAGAGATTGTCGTTGTTCGGTTTCATTCTTGGCAAAAATCTCCTGATTTGCATTGCGAATAAGCTCATCCAGCTTCTTCTCACCTGGTAAGGTATCGATCCAAAAAGGACGAAACTGCTCCATAATCGAATTAACCGCGATCGCACTCGCAACTTCGCCGCCATCATGTCCGCCCATACCATCGCAC
The DNA here is from genome assembly GCA_041687725.1 of Pseudanabaena sp. Classification (GTDB taxonomy): domain Bacteria; phylum Cyanobacteriota; class Cyanobacteriia; order Pseudanabaenales; family Pseudanabaenaceae; genus Pseudanabaena. Next base: position 20,469 of record JBDNJN010000118.1, on the reverse strand, counting down.
AGCACAAATAACCCGCGATGACTGCGATCGCTGATTTGGCTTTTTCCATCAACGCTGCGAGTTTGGAAAATCGCAATAAAATCATCCTCATTGCGATCGCGTTGAACCCCCACATAAGTCTTGCCAGCATAGTCTATATCCTGTAAATGCTTTGTAGAAGATATCACCATCGGCATTTCTGGATTAACGAAAAAATCTTCGGAATTTGATTCTAGGGCTAATGTCTCTGGTGATGCATCCGACTGACTCGATACTTGAGAAGAGTCTAAGTCTTCCACCTGAATTTTTATCTCTTCTAACAAATTCTCTAAATTTAAAGGATTTGTTATCGAAGACTCTATTGCTTCATCACCAAGGATATTTGAATTAATATCTGGAGGAATATCTGTAAGGATTTTAATAGGCATTTTAGTGCCGCAAAACTGACAAAATTGATGGCTATCAGGGTTTTCGACTTTACAACTGGGGCAGATACTCATAATTATTCTAAACTGGCACAGTGCTATAGATTAAGCTAATAATAGAAAAACAAAAAATAAATAAGAAGAATTAAGGTGATCGCAGCTATGACTGATTCTACCAGACTCAATCCCGCCGATGAGATCGTTCTTGGACGAGACTTTATGACGCTTTCGCAACATGTTCTTTCACAGTTTGGGACATTTTCTGGTGAGGCTTACGACTTGAGCGCATTGATGGGGCGAATTGGTTTAGCAGGTAAAACGATCGCCCGCCACCTTAGCCGCGCAGGTTTAGTCGAAAATGTGCTAGGCGTAACAGGTGAGGTAAATGTCCAAGGTGAAGCGGTCAAAAATATGGATCGTTATGCTAACCGTGTTTTCCTCCGCGCCTTCGAGCAAAGTGGCTTAGTCTGTCGCCTCGCCTCCGAAGAGATGGAAAAGCCCTATTATATTCCTGAAAATTGTCCCATTGGTCGCTATACATTGCTCTACGATCCGATCGATGGATCTAGCAATATTGACGTAAATCTAGCGATCGGTTCCATCTTCTCGATTCGTCAACAAGAAGGAAATGATGAGTCTGGAGAAGCCCTAGACTTATTACAGTCAGGGCGCAAGCAAATTGGGGCTGGCTATATCCTCTATGGCACAAGTACAATGCTAGTCTATTCACTGGGAAATGGCGTTCACGCCTTTACCCTCGATCCTAGTATTGGTGAATTCATTCTCTTTCAAGAGAATATTTATATTCCCGCTAAAGGTTCTATTTATAGTGTTAATGAAGGAAACTTCTGGCAATGGGAAGAACCAATGCGCGAATATGTGCGATACGTTCATCGTCAAGAAGGCAATACAGCGCGTTATTCAGGGGCGTTAGTTGCCGATATCCATCGGATTCTCTTTCAGGGTGGTGTGTTCCTTTATCCAGGTATGGTTGGTCATGAGGATGGAAAGTTGCGTTTACTTTACGAGTCTGCGCCTTTAGCATTTTTGATTGAGCAAGCAGGTGGTCGCGCAACCACAGGAACTCAAGAAATTCTCGATGTTATTCCCGAAAAATTGCATAGTCGCACACCTCTGATTATCGGCAGTTCCGAAAATGTCAAAGTAGTTGAATCATTTCTACATAAATAGGATCAGTAGCGATCGCCTAATCCTTAAATCATCATATTTTGGGAGATCGCATTTCTTCGATGATTTCCATTGTCTTGACGCTGACGATGCAGAATCTTTGCAGTCGGTCGATGACTTGGGTTTTGGTTAGTGTCTTTATTCTTTTGCCACTTTTAAATATACTCAAAGAATAGAGTGAATGCTTTGAACAACTTTTTCAAGAAAATCAACTGCATCATTGACATCTACCTCATTGATACCCCACCTATCCCCCAATCCTTGTGTTGGATTGATATCGGCTTCATGGGCAATTTTGTTGCGGCGACCCACCATGATGCTTAATTCTTTCTTAACATCCTTAGCAGTTCTACCCATAACTGCCCCAACTTCTTCCCATAGCTTTTTGTCTGAAATTAATCTAATTGCTTCAGCTATATTGTCTGGCTGCTGAAAACTCTTATAGCTATGTCGTTCTTGAATTTCATCTTCTAGCCAAGAGTCAAGGCTTGAGCCTAAACTCTGACGTGCACTTCCTAAGTAAATTTGGAATCGAGAAAATGCAGGCGGTTCTGGACGTGTTCCTCGATGAATTTCCAGCATTCCTAGTTTCACAACTTCATGAACATAATAATCTAATGCACTCACCGACAGAACAAATGTTGCCCTCAAAATATCAGAAAGATCGAGAGCAGGCGTAGATTGAGCCTTGACAGAATTATGAACAGCGATCAAGTCTCGAACTCGACTGATGCTGATATTGAATTGATCAAACGCAGACTGCATTGCAAGTTAAATTTATAATTCGATCAGCTAATGTTGAAAAAGCCTGCCTGAATGGCTCTTGAGATTGCAAAGTGTCGTTTAGAACTTTGCCAGTTTGCCCAATTTGTTCTTCAGTCAATGCAAAGACAGGTGTTTGGTGTTCTTGAGAGACAGCAATTAGACCATTAAAGTCAGACATTTGGATTAGGCAAAAATCATCACCCATTCCTTGCTCAGTGTAAATATGTGGAGGAAAAACCATATGTTCACTACTCAAAGCTGGAACTAGCCTATTTGAAATAGCATCTTTGATTCCATCTATCCACTTTTGGAAAGCAGCAGAAGGCTTTTTATTCTTAATTCTATAATTCTGGATAACTGTTCCTAGAAAAAGAGGTGTAACTTTTGGAAAAGGATAATCTGCGTCCTTTAAAATTCTCAACTCACTAGCTTTTCTTGACCAATGATGCCACTTGGGTATTATGTTTGCCAATGAATCAATTGCCATAACTGAGAAGAAGTCAGGACTAGTAGGCACTACAAAGAAATCACTAATCATAAGTAAATTTTGATTGATTGAACTTAAGCTGGGACTCATATCGATCAAAATATAGTCAGCAGTAAACTTCTTAGCCGTTTCTTCAAACAGATAACAAATTGAACCAGGAAGATTTTTAAGAGTCTGAATAGAACCGCTCAATTCTTGAGCAATACCTAACGTAACCTCATACTCAGCGAGTCCAACATGACCTGGCAATAAAAATAAACCCTCTTGTTTTTCGATAGGAATACATTCAACTGCTTTAATTAGTCGAGGTTGCGACTCAAAAGCAGGGGCTAAGCCTGCCTTTATATTCTGGTTCTTACTATAGATCTCCTCCTCCATTTCTTCTTTCGTGGAGAAACCAAGTACCATCCCTGTAAGGTTACATTGGGGATCGGCATCTACAAGAATTACCCTTTTCCCTTTTGAGGCTAACATCCAACCTAAATTAAAGGTTGTTGTTGTTTTGCTAACACCACCTTTGTGGTTAAAAAGAGCAATTTTTTGAACCATTTGTCTAAATTCCAGAGTTTTAAAAGGCGTGGTATAAGACTTGAGTTTGTTTTAATTGTTTTTATTTTATCAGAGGGACAAGATTGCCCCTCTAGGTTTGAGATGCTGGTGGGAAACGATGACTAAACTATACGATCGCCTTATTAGCAACATTACTGTCGATCAATTCTCCCAATGATTCTCTAAGAGCGCGAACAGTGGCAATCATCGAAACCACATCATTCAATTGGTTGACAGCCGAACCAACACCAACACCCGATGCACCTGAAGCGATCGCCATTGGAGCAGTAATGCTGGTCAAACCTGAAGCACAAAGTACAGGAATTGATACAGCGCGGCTTATAGCATGGGCGGCAGCGAGGGTTGGCGAGGCCTTTTCGATCGCACCAAGCACACCTGCATGAACTGGAGCCGAGCTTGTGCCGCCTTCAGTTTGGATGATGTCTGCGCCGATCTCTTCAAGTTTTTCAGCGAGGGTGACTTGCTGATCGAGAGGCAATGTGTGGGGAACAGTGACCGAGATTGCGGTATGGGGCAACAATGCTCTAGTTTCTAAAGTCAAAGCGATGATTTCATCGGCGGTGAAGATCCGACCTTGAGCGTAGTAGCTATCGTAGTTACCGATTTCGACTAGATCTGCACCATTGGCGACAGCATCAGCGAGTTTTTGAGGCTCAACTGCGGATACGCAAATTGGCAAAGAGCAGTTAGCCTTGGCGATCGCAATTAATTCGGCATCAGCAGCAATGTCTACAAAAGTAGCTCCACCGCGATCGGCGGCTTGGACGACCATTTTCACGGAGTTGCGATCAAAGTTTTGGATACCGCTAATAATTTTGAGAGCGCTGCGGCGGTTAAGTGCGGTGAATAACGCAAGAGGTAAGCGAGACATAAGCTTTGTCGTCCTAATAGGCTGATATGTGATGTACGACTACTTTAACGCGATTTTGCGTAGAAACTAGGCGATCGCCGCAGTCTTTTCAAAGGCTTGTTTTTTAAACTGTAGCGGGAACCTTGATGTTCGCTTCCCATTTGCGGGGTTGGCTAGCACGCCGAATATTTCGCCAGATCTGAGTCGCCGCAACAGTCCCATCAGCAACCGCGATCGATACTTGATTCAATCCCTTTTTCAAATCTCCAAGGGCAAAAATGCGATCGTGAGTAGTTTTCGCCATATCGTTTGTGACCAGATTCTGTCCATCCCATTCCAGTCCCTCAATATTTTTGAGGTAATGATTATGGTAAACAGAACCCATAGCAACTAATCCCGTTGTCGCTTCGATCATTGTGCCATCAGTAAGTTCTACCCCACTAAGTTTATGATTTTCACCGTGGAACTTCGCGATCGCCGTTTCATATAGTGGATAGCCATGCTCAGCTAGCTTCTGTTTCATGGTGTCGCTAACCGTACATAAACCATGAGTCAAGACTGAAATGTAGGGAGTGAACCAATTCAAGACAAACGCGGCATTAATTTGCCCTTCTGTATCCGCAATTAAAACTGCTTTCTGATCCCACATGTCATAACCATCGCAAATCAAGCAGACATGAAGCGTATAACCTGCATAGTCATAGACATTTTGCATGTTTTCTAACTGTGGCAGATTGTCCATGATTCCTGAAGCCGCCACAAGATACTTACTCCGAAATATTGGATAAGTACTATCTTTTTTGCCAACTTTTACTTTCACCGCAAAAGTTTCGCCTTCATCGGTGACATCTTCGACATAGCCGCGCAGATGATCGGCTCCCCATTCTAAAGAAGTCTTAGTGCCATGGTTTAAAATTTCGCTCCCAGAAGTGTGGGGATCGAGTCCGACGTAATTACGCAGATCTTGCATCCATAGCGATCGCCCTTTGCCCTTCTCGATGACCAAGCATTTCAGCCCATAACGAGCCAAATAGATCGCCGCCGATAGTCCGCCCATGCCACCGCCTACCACGATCGCATCGTAGACAGTCTCAAGGCGTTCATTTAGATTTTTGCTAGAGAGTTTCATAGCCACCCCTGTAAATTAATTTACTTTTTTACTACAACGCCTTGCGCTGCCATAAAACCCAGATAATTTTTTAAAAGTGCTGCTTCGCGGCACTTTTAAAAAATTATCTGGATCACTCAAACCATCAATAGGCTGTAACTTTAACCAATAAATGCTAAACGTGGTGCAGATACACCAGTGGACTCGGCACCCTTGAGGTAAGCCAACATCGTGTCAGCATCAGAAACTTCAAAAGGATCGGTTGGGCAATTATCAGCGAAACCAGCTTCTGCGAAGATCTTTTCGATTTTGCAATCATTGACCAACATCGAATAGCGCCAAGAGCGAAGTCCAAAGCCAATATTCGACTTGTCAACGAGCATTTCCATCTTGCGAGTAAATTCGCCAGCACCATCGGGGAGCAAGAATACATTCTTAGCACCGACTTCTTTGCCCCATTTGAACATCACAAAAGCATCGTTAACAGATACACAAACAACTGCATCTACGCCTTGAGCCTGAAATTCTGCATAAAGCTCTTCATAGCGTGGTAAGTGATTGGATGAGCAAGTAGGTGTGAATGCACCAGGTAGCGAGAAAACTACTACTTTTTTGCCAGCAAAAATATCTTGAGTGGTCTTGTCTTCCCAACGATAAGGATTAGGACCTTCTACGGACTCATCACGTACACGAGTTTTAAAAACAACGTTTGGGACTGTTTCGATGACTGCCATATTTTTTGAGGTTTACTATTTTTCTGAACAGTTTTAAGAATAATTCTTATTTAGAAATTAGTCAATAGCCATAAATATTCAGTTCTTTGAATAAATTCAATAAATTTGTAGTTCTTATTTAGAGATGATATAGTGCTTTCAAAGTTTAAAAATTCTGTCTAAAACCTGCTGTATAGAAACATGAGGACAGAATTAGGAAGAAAGTCACATGCAAAAGCAAGCCGATAGAGTTATCCAAATACTGAAATCGAAGGGGTTACGGGTTACGCCTCAGCGCTTCGCCGTTTATACAAATTTACTTGATCGCCAAGATCATCCGACCGCAGAACAGATCTTGCATGATCTCAATCAAGACGTGCCAACTTCTTCACAAGCTACGGTTTATCTATCTCTGCAAACTTTACGTGATGCGGGGTTAGTGCGCGAAGTGTTATTAGAGCAAGGGGTATGTCGCTATGATGCCAATGTCGAGCCACATCACCATTTTCGATGCAAAAGTTGCGGTGAAATTGAAGATATCGCTTGGAATACCTTTGAGGGGTTAGGTTTTCAGCAAATTCGCACGGGTTTAAAAGTTGATAACTATGAAGTGACTGTCAACGGTGTTTGCGATCGCTGTAACCATTAGGAAAATTAGGCGCAAAGCGCTTAGGTGATTTCTAGAAAATATCCCCATGTAGCGCAAGCGTCTCGCTTGCGCTACATGGGGATGCAGGCAGGATGCCTGCGCTACTCTTCAGAGCGCAGATCATCAGGTTTAATCATCGTTTCCTGACCAGCGATATCATCTAAATCTTCATCAGGTAGATTACTAGATCGCAAGTTATCTGGATATAAATCTGAAGGCGATCGCTTCTGGCGACGGGGACGACCGAGAGACTTTAAACCAGCCTTGATCCCTGCGAAAGCACTTTTAGTAGCAATACTGGCACTAGAAGCACCTTGACGTACACCCTTAATTCCATCATTTACTTGCTTGACTGCCTCACCAGCACTTTTTGCGCCCTGATTTAACTCATCACTTAACTCACTTAGCTCTAGCCCCGTCATCCGAATTGCTTCGAGGGTGGCAGGTAACTCTCGCGTTAAGGTGTCAGATAGGCGAATAACACTATTGGCAGCTTTTGCCAATTCTTGGAAAGTAGGGATCGCCGTTAGCAAAAGAATCGTCAGGCAAACGACCACTAACAAAAATGACAAACCTAGCAAAAAGATCGCTTCTGACATAATTTCTTATAAAGGCTTACTCTTCATCTTCATCCATGAGATCGCTTTCAAGCAGCGAACTATTTGATGAACTACTCATTGATATTGCTAATTCTTCTTGTAACTTACGACTAGCCTCTTGTCCTGTCGCGATCGCCTCCTGTAGTCTCACCAACGCTTCATCAATCGTGCGTTGAGCCTGCTCAGTAAAGCGATCGGCTTGATACTGCACATTAGAACTTAGATCTTCAGCAAGTTGGGGCAAATCTTGAGCCGAATTTTTCAAGACTTGACGAGTTTCTTTGCCAGAACGCGGCGCGAATAAAATGCCAACTGCTGCACCGATCGCTGTTCCAACTATCAATCCACCAAAAAATTTACCTGCGCCGTTTGACATTATGCTTGCTCCCTGACGACCTGATGCCTGACGACCTGTTACTTGATTTGTTATTTAAGGGACGTGACTTACTAGACTTTCGCCAACGACTCCCTAAAAAGGATACACCACGTCTAAGCACGGACAATAATTTCTGAATTCTTTCTAGCTGTATATATAAACCTTGATACTGCTCGCGCAAGTTGCTAACACCACCACGAGCAACTTCGAGACTAGGCGAGGATCCAAGCAATCCATTTCTGCAAGCTTCCGTCCAGCCATCGACAGTCTCTACGGTTGCCGTAAGCGTGTTTTTGAGTATCCAGACTTGCCAAGTAGCCCATAGCAACCCAGCACTGATGATTAACTGTATAACGATCGCGATCCAAATCATTGTTTTTTAACAAGAAATCGTCAAAAAATCTTAATTAGTGCTACTCCCTTCTCAGTATAAAACAGACATTAAAACCCAAGAATTAGCGTTGCGGCGCTAATCTTTCACTGGGAAGGGAGTAGTAACATCTTAATTAGAAATCATAGTGCCAGAATATGTCATCAAAAGCCACGAATCTTAAAAAGGAACTCAAAATTTATTAAACTCGTCTCACAATATATAAATAAGTTATATTGGCAATTGATTGAGATGCACACAACAAAGTTGTCGAATAGTTCAGTGACCCTTCTACACCCACACCCCTATCTGATCGTTCATGCAGATGAGGGGCAGCAAATGATTCCGCTTACAAACGCAGATTTCTGGACAATTGGGAGGGGCTATGACAACTCAATTGTCTTAACAGATAAATGGGTTTCACGCTACCACGCCACATTGCAAATCGTTGGCGCATCTAAAAACGAAGGTTTTGGATCTTCTATGAAAGGAGACCAAAAAACTCGTAATGCCACCAATGAGTCTGGCAGCTTTTACCTCGTTGATTTTGGCAGTCGTAATGGTTCGTTCATGCGCGGTCAAAGGATCACCTTCCCCATTTTGCTAAAAAGTGGCGATCGCCTGACCATCGGCAAAACTGATATAGATTTCTTTTCTCCGCACAAGCGTGAGCCACATCGCACACCTGCTGAGCATATGCGACTATTTCAGCAACCCACTGCACCTGTGTCGCGGACTCTGCTCACCCCGTCCGAAGAGCGAGTTTTTTGGCAAGTTGTCCAAGGCTTTACCAACAAAGAAATTGGCAAACGTCTACAAATCAGTCCCCGTACTGTGCAGACTCACCTTAGCAGCATCATGACGAAGCTCAACTTGGAAAATCGCTCACAAATTGTCCGCTATGCCTTCGAGCAGAGCTATCGTCCTAGCGGTGATAGTACTGACAATGCCAACAATGCTGACAATACAGACGGCAGCAGTAACTAGATCCGATTAAGATATACAAATCAACTGTCATTTTATTTAAAGCGCTAAAAATATGCTTGATCTCAAAGTAATTTTGCCAATCTTGACCATCTTGTTTACCGTTAGCTGTTTGTTCTTCGGCACTCGTAACGGTTTCTACGACACCGATAAGTATCATGGCAATGGCTCAGCCCACTAAAAAATGAGGCGGCGCGATGCGCCGCCTCATTTTTTGTTTGTGTACAAAAATATGCGGCCAACATGTTAAGCTAGTCTGTCTGGAAGCTAATATCTTTAGAAATATGGCGATCGCCATACAATGTACTCAGAGACTACTGAGAAACGGAAACCGCCTATGCAGTCGATCTGTCCAGAAATGAGTAAGTAAATATACTGCTCTGGATAAGTGGCAAAACCCCTAATATTTGATTAACATTAGGAAATAACTAGGAATGCCCAACTGTGAGGTTGGGAAACTCGCACTCTAACGCCGAATTTCTATAATTGGACGTTTCGTGTCGAGTCTATGTCACGTACACCTCAAAACACGTTAAGTTTTTATCATGGCACTGTTGCAAGAACGCAAACTAGAAATATTCGCAGAATATCAAAAGCACCCTACAGATACTGGCTCCTCAGATGTTCAGGTCGCAATGCTAACCGAGCGTGTCACCCAGTTGACCGTTCATCTTAAATTGCACCCCAAAGACTTTTCATCTCGCCGTAGTTTGCTCAAAATTATTGGTCAACGTAAGCGCTTACTTGCTTATGTTCGTAACGAAGATCGCGCTCATTACAAACAACTCATCCAAAGTCTCGGCGTGAGAGGCTAATCGCTTCACACTGTAATGGTGTCAAACCAAGAAGCCAAAGCAAGGAGCAAAAGTGAGTAAACTGACCACAGAACGTATTCCTTTCGAGCCGAATAAGCGCAGTAAAAAAGTAAAGGAGTTGCCCAAAACAACTACTGTCAAAGTACCTCCTATTACTGTAAAGCAGAAGGAAATTCAAAAATTACCTTCTGTTGCTGCCGCCAAAAAAACTGTAAATGGCAGCCGTGACTCAGGTATACCTGAAGAAGTTAACCGTCGTATAGCTCGGCGAGTGGCTGTTTTTAGTGGTATTCCCACAGGACTGGGGATCGGTACCTTCTTTGTTAGTTATATCCTTGTCAGCAAACACATAGTCGATCTACCAACTTCAGCAGTTGTTTTGTTGAGTATGTTGTTTTTGGGAATAGGAGTTGTCGGACTCAGCTATGGAGCTATTTCTGCATCTTGGGATGAAGGACGTATTGGTAGTTGGTGGGGCGGCGAAGAGTTTAAGAAAAACTTTGGGTATTTAACTGAAGCTTGGAAGTCGCAGCAACAATTAGTCAAATCTGCTCAAAAATCTAAAGACAAATAGAAAAAAGCCTCGCATCGCGAGGCTTTTTTTCTTAGTTGTCTTTAGATTTTTAAAAGTGCCGCTTCACGGCACTTTTAAAAATCTATCTGGGTTCTATGGCAGCGCAAGGCGCTATAAAGCAGCTTGCTATTTTAAAATTCGTTGCAAAATCGTTTCATGTGTTAGCCCTTCGGCAAGAAATGAATCAACAATTTGTAGCCTTTCGGGTAAGCCGATGACATAGGTGTTGCAACTAGCGTCTAGAGACTCGCAAGTTGTCTGTACTGCTAATAAATCACGACCTGTTAGGCGTGTAAAGAACGAAGTAAGAATACCCGCTTCGAGATAACCTGTTGGTAATTTGTTGCCAGCGATCGCCCGAACATAGGGAGAATTGTAGGTTTTGACCAAAATAAGTCCCTGAGCTTGATATTCAGGATCGAACTCAAACTTTCCCCAGCCGTGAGTTATCCAACATTCCTTCAAGCTTTGAATGAAGGTGATCATATTCATCTCAGCCAGTGACTGGGCATAATATTCTTCGAGGGATTCGGTAAAGCGTGTATAAAAATTCTTGCCCCACCACTTGCCACAATTAAACAAAACTAGTCTTGATGCTTGTCCTGTTTCCTTGGCCAAACCTGCATAGAGCGAAGATATTAATGTATCTGGAATTGCTATCAGGCGATCGCCACGTCGATTTTCTAGCAGCCCAATTTCTAAATCTCCTTTGACATAGGAGTTATAGTCAAAAAAGTTAGAGGGGATGCGATTTTCTTTGATCAGATCGGCGACAGAAATCATAATGGTTTGTCTCTTCTAGTAGATTAGCGTTACTTGGGCGGCGGTAATCAAAGGCTGGATCAGAGCCAGTTGACTAGGGCTAAACTGTTCGCGTAGTTTTTGGTTGAGCAATTTATAAAGGGTTTCATTGAGTCGGCGCATATCATGCATGGACATGATCCCCTCTAACCAATTGAGCAATCTTTGTTTTAAGAAATTCTCATCATTTAGTAGCATGGCCATCGAGCTATAGCGCAGGACAAGAATGAGATTTTTAATTCCAGTTTCCAGATCTTCGTCAGTCACGCTTGGTAATTCAGTCGAGATTTGGTCGGCAACTGCTTGCAAAACGTCAATTTCGCGATCGCGGATTATTTTATAAAGCTTAAGGCGATCGGGCAATGAACTAATGTAACTTTCCATCAGTCCTAGCTCATCGGTGGCAAGGTAGCGGTCTTGCGCTTGGTTGATTAGGTCTTGAATCTTTGGCATCATAATTCTGTTGTCGCGTACTTAGAAGAAGTTAGAAATATCGTCAAGGAAGTCTTCAAGGGTTTCATTACTTTCGTCAATGGGTTTGCTACTCTGCTGTGGTTCGGAGGCTTTGGCAGCAATTTCGGGAATTCCTGTCCAAGAAATTGCCCGAAAATAGTCTCTGACGGACATTATGTAACTTAATGCTGGGGCAACTTTACCATTACTACTAATGGATACTGGGGCGATCGCGCGATTGTCCCAATTTACACTTTGCCAAAAACTGCGTAATGGCTGTAACCGCCATTCAGAACTACTCATTTTAAGAATTCTCCATTTCGCAAACGCCCTTCGATGTCACGAGTGGTCGCGCCCTCATTGAGCCAGAATGAAGCGGCATCAATGCGATTTTTACCGCCGAGCAAGAATTTACAGTAGTTTTCTCCCATTGAGTAGCATTGAATTTCAATACATTCAAGCTCTTTATTAACTAAATGTGTAAAAAATCCTGAAAATAAACCCGCATACAAGTGACAAACAGGTTTGCCAACATCGCCAAGGCTACGCGCAACCGCAGAGTCAAACACGCTAATAAACATAAAGCCTTGTTTGCGATCGCTCATATCCATTTGCCAACGCCCCCAACCTTGCGATGTAAATGGCCACCACCAAGTTTCTAGCAAGAAAGGTAGATTAGTTTGGCGAATACCTCGCCCAAAGTCACGTTCAAACCATTTTGTGAAGAACAGAGCGTCTTGTAGCCCCCATTCACAGCCGATCGAATACATGACGGCTGCCGAAGCTTCGCCAACTTCCTCTTCTAATCCTTCTTGTAAACCGATGATAAAATCTTCACTTGTAAGAATATTTCTTGAACCATTCCAGTCTTCGATGATGCCCTTTTCAAGATCGGGGTTAAAAAAGTCTTGGAGACTATAGTGGTTATTTTTTCTTTTCGCTCTGGTGGCGCTATTTGGACGATCCGTAGCAATAGTCATCAGTAAATGCTCCTATCCCTAAAATTTATGATAAATTTCGTTGTGAATTTTGGTATGAATTTTATTACGAAATGCTGACACCAATAATCAGCATTTCAGAAACTTATTCGAGTAATACTGTTGCGATGGTATTTTTACTCAAAAATATCGACTCTTTTAGTATTTGCCAATTGCTCACCAACACTGAACTTGGTGTTTTCTAGTTGACGGACGACAGATCTCGTGATTAGCTGCCCAACTTCGACTAATGTTTGACCAGTAATCGGGCTAAGCAATGGTTTCTCGCAACGTCGCCCAATTAACGCTTCGATATCTTGAATCGATTGGACATACATCCCGACGGGTAGATCAACCACAATACCCTCGCCCATGACCTTGGCTTGACAAGCCAGCCTAGAGTTGGGTTTGCAGGTGGTAATCACCTCTAGAGTGCGTTGTTCTCGTTTACCCATTGGGCTAAGCGAGGACATACCCTCTTGGATGTAAACGTGACAGGTCGCGCACATGCCGCGCCCACCACATTCCTTTAAAATGTTTAGCTCGTCTCCCATTAAGCCAGACAGTAATGCACCGTTTGTGGCAATATCAGCTACTTGGGCAATCGGTTCGATTCTTACACGCTTAGCCATTGTTTAGCTCGCCTCTGCGACTGTTCCCCTTAATATTAAAGATCATTTTAGCTCATTTAAGGTATACACGTAGAGTAGTTCACGCCAAATTGCTTACTGATCGCCGTCTCACGCCAAAATAATCCACTAAAATAATATTTGCTTCTGGCGACTATCGAGACAGTCTTGATCTAGCATTTGATCGAAATTGCGAATTACTTGTTTGCAACGTTTTACATAAGCTGCCGCCCATGACTGAATTTGCTGAAGTTGTTGTGGGTTACAGGTGATCGGTGCTTGTTTAGGGTGTGATATTTGCCCACTGCGATCGATTTCAAATTCGGCAAGCCAAGACGAATCGGGGCGGCTAGATTTCCAGTAGTTTGTAACTACGACTTTACCTAGATATTGGGTTGTAAAGTTACTTAGTTTATTTAAGGCGATTAAAAGTTCATCTAACTTGTACTCTTGTGCGTCAGTTTTCGCTGATACTGACTTATTAGAAGTATCGGTAGTCTCTATCGGCTTATTGGTAGCGATCGCCCTAGCCGTAGGTGCTGATGTAGAAGCAGATCTAGGAGGTGTTTGAGCGTTATTTATGTTGGGCTGAGTTTGGATACTCGCATTGCTTGCTATGTTACTTTTGCTTTGGCTAGAGACTTGATTAGAGTTATTTGGTTGTCGCTTAGCTTCGAGTTTGGCGCTGACTGGGTTAGCAGATGCGGGAGCGGCGATCGCCTCAGACTTAGGGTTGGCTAAACTATCTGTCGTTGACAGATCTTGCCCTATTCTTTGCGTAGTTGCGGCTGGTGCATTTGCATTCCAAGTTGAACTCGGCAGAGAATGCTGAGTCACCGAACCTAATAAGAGCTTAAAGTATGCGACTGTGTTGTAGGTATCTGTTTCGATCAGATATTTTATTTTGGTAATGCCCCGATGATAGTCAACTGATTTAAGATCGTGATCTGTAAGTACCAGTAGTACTAGTCCATGCGTTAGTTTATAAATAAAAACAACATGACCAGCAAAGTGAAACTCAAAAGATTCAAATCCTTCTGGTACATTCTCAACAACTTGCAATACGCCTTGTCCTAATGCTTGCTTAGTCCTATCTAATACGGCATCTAATCCGTAGAAATAGGGACGCATACGACGGTTTGTGAGGGCAATCCCCACAACTCCCGCTAAATTTAAAAAATCTTGAATAACCTCCCGACTCATATTTTCTCACGCTGCTTCTATGATCGACATACCGTTTACCCTAGACCAATTACGCATTCTCAAGGCGATCGCTGCTGAGGGTAGCTTTAAACGCGCCGCCGATAGCCTATATGTGTCTCAACCCGCCGTTAGCTTACAAGTTCAGCATCTAGAAAGACAACTAGATGTGCCTTTGTTTGATCGCGGGGGTAGAAGAGCACAGTTGACGGAGGCAGGACAGTTATTACTTTCCTATGGCGATCGCATTTTGAGCCTTTGTCAAGAGACTTGTCGCGCCATTGACGATTTACAAAATCTCAATGGTGGGACTCTAATTATAGGTGCTAGTCAAACGACTGGAACCTATTTGATGCCGCAGATGATTGGCCTATTTCGCAAGAAATATCCTGAAGTTTCAGTGCAACTCCATGTTCATTCTACAAGGCGAACGGCCTGGAGTGTTGCCAATGGACAGGTAGATTTAGCGATTATTGGCGGTGAAATTCCTGCGGACTTACTCGACTCATTAGAGATTACACCTTATGCCGAAGATGAACTAGCGCTAATTCTACCAACTTCGCATCCGATGGCTCAGGTTGGGGTCTTACCGATCGAGGAGTTGTATAAGCTGCAATTTATTACGCTTGACTCACAATCGACAATCCGCAAAGCGATCGATCGCGTATTACTAGATAGCGGTGTCGATCCGCGTCAGTTGGCGATCGCGATGGAGTTAAATTCGATTGAGGCGATCAAAAATGCGGTACAGGCAGGTTTAGGGGCGGCCTTTTTGTCGATAACGGCGATCGAAAAAGAGTTGCAAATGGGCGCTTTGCAGCAAGTGCGGATTGATGGAGTGGTAATTAAGCGGATGTTGTTACAAATTCGTAATCCTAATCGCTATCGGTCTAAGGCGACTGAGGCTTTTTGTAATGAGGTTTTGCCCATATTTCGAGATAAAACCGTATAAGCGATCGCGAGGCAAGGGGCTTAAGCCCCTTGTTCTTGATTAGCGGCTTGTTGTGGAGAGATTATGCCAGCGCTAGGTGATCGCGAGGCAAGGGGCTTAAGCCCCTTGTTTTTGGGTAAGTTTAAGTATGTTTTCATTGCGATACAATAATAAACCTGACATAAATTTTCACATTTTTGCTATGAGCTATTTCCGCCCTGCGATTGATGCAATGACTGGCTACGTTCCGGGGGAACAGCCGAAGTCTGGGATCAAAATTATTAAACTAAATACTAACGAGAATCCCTATCCGCCATCACCTAAGGCGATCGCCGCTTTACAAAATATTGATACTGACTCATTACGGCGCTATCCTGACCCCTTTGCCCATGATTTTTGCCAAGCTGTAAGCGAAGTACTTGATGTGCCTAAAGATTGGATCATTGTCGGCAATGGCAGCGATGATGTTTTAAATATTTTGATTCGGGCTTGTGCGGAAGGGCGCGATCGTAAAGTGGTTTATCCGATGCCGACTTATGTGCTTTATCGCACTTTGTCGGCGATGCAACCTGCGGAAATCGTCGAAGTCCCCTATGGCGAAAATTTTCAGTTACCGATCGCCGATCTCGTCGCCGCCAATGGTGCAGTTACTTTTATTGCTTCGCCCAATAGTCCTTCAGGGCATATCGTGCCTTTGGATGATTTACGCCAATTGGCGCGGCAAGTATCAGGAATTTTGGCGATCGATGAAGCCTATGTCGATTTTGCGGAATATTCGGCTTTGCAATTAGTCCAAGAATTTGACAATGTGATTGTGTTACGCACTTTGTCGAAAGGTTATTCTCTCGCAGGTTTACGTTTAGGCTTCGGCATTGCCAATCCTAAACTGTTATCAGGTTTATTTAAGGTTAAAGATAGCTATAACATCGATGCGATCGCGATCGCGATGGGAACAGCAGCCATGCGCGACCAAGACTATAAAAATGCAAGTGCCGAAAAAGTTAAGCGATCGCGTACCAAGCTTTCTCAAGATCTTAAAAATCTTGGCTTTACCGTATTCGCGTCTCACGGTAATTTTGTACTGACTACGCCACCCAAAGGCAATGCTGAAGAGCTTTATTTAAAGCTCAAAGAAACTGAGATTTTAGTCCGCTATTTCAGTCAAGCAGGGCTAGCTGATAAGTTACGGATTACAGTTGGCACGGATGAGCAAAATCAAGCTCTCGTTAATATATTGACCTTAATAAGTTGATCATTACAGCGCCTTGCGCTGCTATAGAACTCAGATAATTTTTTGCAAGTGCAGCTTCGCGGCATTTTCAAAAAATTATCTGTATCACTCAAACCCTCGATAGGCTGTAAAGCGAAAAGAGAGTCTCAATATCCTTCTGCGGCGCTATGTTAACGTGAGTTTGGGATAAATGGGGCAAAACTTTATCCCGAACTCACGTTATGTTAGAGTGTTTTTCACTCCATCTTTTTAAGCTCTGGGCAAAGATCGTAGGTAGTTGCGATGTGCTATCAATCAGGTTTATCAAGTATCACTGGCGAGGATCTTCTTCGGGGGGATGCCAGTTACCTTTAACCCATAATTTGCGAGATTGCTGAATAAAGCGATCGCTTCGTCGTTGGTCATTCAGATCGAGACGATTACAAGTAGCCCTTCCTATTGACGTAGTGCCAATAATTTTCGATCCGTCCGCCGACCAGATGAAATGTTCTGCCCAAGTTTGTCGCCTAGGATTAAATAACTCTACTTCTTGTTGCGTTTCAGGATCGATGCCAACAATAAAGTTGTAGTGCCTTTCGTTGCAACGGCGGCAAGCCAGAGCCAGATTATTGATGTCATCAGGACCGCCTAAAGATTGAGGCTGGATATGATCGATGGTCAAAGGAGATGTACTGAGAAATTCGGGATAGCGGCAGTATTCACAACGATAGTTTGCCCGTCGTCGAACAAATTCTTGAGTACTGCTAAAAATGGTCATGACTGTGAGGCAGTGATCGGTGACTGTGACGCAGTAATGGCATTGATGTAACTGAAGATCGTATCTAGTTCATCAATGGTTTCAAGTTCTGCGGATTCTTGTAGGCTGAGCGCATTAGCTTTTTTCTTATTGAGTAATTCATTCATGCGATCGCTTAGTTCTGGAGTGAACTTAAACAAATTTAGATTGTGAATGCGTTCAACTCGAATTCCGCTGACCAGCAGTGAAGAAGGTTTGATGGCAACTAGTGTCATGGCATTTTAGCTCATTATCTAATGATACGCTGCCAGAGATGGCTCAATACTTGAAGATGGTTTGAGATAATGGAGAATAGGAGGCTCGAACCCCTGACCTCTGCGGTGCGATCGCAGCACTCTACCAACTGAGCTAATTCCCCAACAGGGTATACATATTAGCATATTTGATAAAAAAGGCATCACTTAGTGTCGTCTTTTTTATTTGTTGGATATAGGCGATCGCGCCTCACCTCTGTGATTAGAAATTGTTATATTTAATCTCAAAGACTTAAAAAGCGCAGACTATGACCACGAGCCTCCCCAATAATCAATCAACTAACCAATCAACATTTCAAAAAATCGTGCGTCTTTTGCGCTGGCACAAACCCGCAGGCCGACTGATTTTGATGTTACCTGCGCTGTGGGCAACTGTCGCCGCCGCCAAAACCCAACACCAATTACCACCCCTTGATTTATTGGGCGTGGTGATCCTTGGCAGTTTGGCAACTAGTGCCGCAGGTTGTGTGATTAACGATCTCTGGGATCGCGATATTGACCCGCAGGTGGAGCGTACAAAAACTCGTCCCCTTGCCGATCGCTCTCTATCAATTCAAGTGGGGATCGCTGTTTTATTGGTTTCAGGGTTATGTGCTTTTTTGCTATCGACCTATCTCAGTCCTCTTAGTTTTGGGCTATGTTTTGCTGCCGTACCTGTAATCGCGATTTATCCTGCTTGCAAGCGCTTTTTTCCAGTCCCGCAATTAGTCCTGTCGATCGCGTGGGGATTTGCGGTACTAATTCCTTGGAGCGCAGTCACGGGTGGACTCGATCGCTATGCTTGGGAATTATGGACAGCCGTAATTGCTTGGACAATGGGCTTTGACACGATCTATGCGATGAGCGATCGCGAGGACGATCTTAAAGTTGGCGTTAAGTCTAGCGCGATATTTTTTGGAAAATATGTAACATTGGCGATCGCGATATTTTTGGCGATCGCGCTGGGCTGCTTGATTTGGCTAGGGTGGGAGATTGAACTTGGTTATGCACACTACTTTGCTTGTTTGATAGCAGGAGTAATATGGATATGGCAATGTAACAGGCTGTCACAAGCTGAAATTCCTAGCGAGTTATATCAAAAAGCGTTTGGTCAAAATGTCTGGATCGGCTTTATCATCCTCATCGGAATGCTCCCATCGGCTCTACGGCTTTAGCTAATACCTACAAGCCTAGTCGCCTACTCCCGATGTATGATGCCTAGCTAGCATCAGTCTGTTAGTATCTAAGTCATAGATAGTAAAAAAACACATGAGCAACATTACAGAAAAAGTCCAAGAAGAATTAAAGCAAGCCAGAGAAGTCTGCGAAAGTAGCGGTGATGACTCTAAGGAGTGCGCTGTTGCATGGGATGCGGTTGAAGAATTGGAAGCTGAGTCATCACACGAGAGTGAATCAAAGGTTAAAAATTCTCTCGAAGTTTATTGCGATGATAATCCTGATGCTGCGGAATGTCGTTTGTACGAAGACTAAATCAGCAAGATCTACTAGTAAAATCATGAAAAAAGCTTTGCAATGCAAAGCTTTTTTTTCATGTTTTAAAATTGCCGCAAAGCGGCACTTTTAAAACTTTCTCTGGGTTTTATGAAAGCGCAAAGAGCTGTAATACAGGTGGCGATCAATATAAAATTATTTCTAAATAATATCGGCAAAAAATCTTTCAGTCTTTCTGAAGTACCACACTCCACTCACGAGTAATAAAAATACAATCAGTAAAGACAAGGTAAATCCTAGTGGATGTAAGCTGTAATTGCCACCCAAAATCGCCCAACGAAATCCATCAATTACGCCAACCATCGGGTTGAGTGCATAAATCAAGCCTTCATTGAAACAGCCCTGCCTACGGGAGAGTGGGCTGGGGGGTGTGGGCAATTTTCAGCTAATAAGTATGAGTCGGCGCTTCGCCCAAATCACGCTCTGCCCTAACACAAGTATCTATAGTTATAATACACCCACAATAAACACCGAAATTTAATCTTTAAGTTCAGACAAAGTTCAGCTAAAGCTGTAGTGAGTAAAATGCAATCAGAAAAAGCGATCGCTCTGACTTATGAGCAAGATTATCCTGAGTGGTTGGAAATCACCCTCAATCAACTCGAAAACCATAATCTAGAAAACATTGACTGGGAACATTTAACTGAGGAAATAGCCGCATTGGGAAACGAACAAAAACATAAAGTTATTTGAGACAGCTAATTAAGCACTTATTGATCTATAAATATTGGGAAGCTGAAAAATCCTATTGTGCTAAGGGATGGATTAAAGAAATTGATAATAGTAGGTCTGAATTAGACCTACTATTAGAGTCTAAGAACCCATTTAAGAAGTCAAAGCAGCAAGATCTCTTACCATTAGACGGATTAAAGCAAGGTATATAAACGATTCAGAGGATTGAGTATAAAATTCGTAGTCCTTACTAAGCCTGCGACATTTGCCTAGCCAAGCAAAAGTTCTTTCCACAACCCAACGCTTCGATTCAACGATAAATTCTTTTTGATTATCAGCCCTTGAGCTTACTTCCCATAGCCAATTAAAGTTATCTTTAACCCACTCTGTCATATCGACTCCAGAGTATCCAGCATCAACCAATATCTTTTTCAACCTCACTAAGGGAAACTTGAGACTTTCTAGCAAGAGTTTCGCTCCTGCTCTCTCACCGATATTGGCTGTATGTACTACAACCCCAATTAGCAATCCCATTGTATCGACGATGATGTGGCGTTTCCTACCTTTGATTTTTTTACCTCC
>JBDNJN010000117.1:0-8130 GCA_041687725.1 Pseudanabaena sp. | reverse complement strand
CTTGGTTTAAGTAGGGTAGGGCATACCCAAACTCAATACGCCTGTGGAGAGTTCGACCTCTGCCAAGTAGATGTAAGTCTACTTGGTAAGTTGTCTCGCTGAATCAGGAATCTCAGTGGCTTCAGCCCTGAGAGTGTCAATTAGTGCATAAAGTATTTAGGCGATCGACGATATCGCTTTCCTTGCTTGCAGCAGCACCTAATTCCCCTTTCGCTTTTTCTAGGGCATTCTTGTCTTTAGACTCTGTTGCCTTCGCTTCAGCCTTTAGCGACTGCGAAACATCACCATACATTCCCAATAACTGCGTTTGTAATTCCTTGAGCTTTGAGTCTTGAACAGCGATCGCTTGAACTTCTGTGCGAATTTGATCAATATTATCGGCAAGTATCCCCAAGCCTGAAATATCCTTGGGAATTGTTAGAGCAATACTTTTGTTAGCAACCGTAATAATTTTGTTACATTGAGAAACCCTGCTTTCACCACAGCCGTAGAGTAAGAGGCTCATAGTAACGGCTGTGGCACTGAGAACAGTGTATCGATTAAAACGATTAGTTAGATGCATCTGGTGATTGCTGATAGTCCAAATTTATGTTTCTAGATTTTTCTAGTGTCTAAAAATTCTAGAATGTTTTAGTTAAGCTAACTAAACAGATTTAAAATATGCCCGAAAATCAAGCCGATAATCGCCGAAGCCGTGCAATTACCGAAGGCGTTCAGCGATCGCCTAACCGCGCTATGTTACGCGCTGTGGGTTTCCAAGACTCAGATTTTACTAAACCGATCGTCGGTGTGGCAAGCGCTCACAGCACGATCACCCCTTGCAATATGGGCATTGCACCATTGGCTATCCGCGCTGAAGCAGGGATTCGCACTGCTAACGGGATGCCCCAAGTTTTTGGGACGATTACGGTTAGCGATGGGATCTCGATGGGGACAGAGGGGATGAAATATTCACTCGTATCCCGTGATGTGATCGCGGACTCGATTGAGACAGCTTGTAGCGCTCAAAGTATGGATGGTATTTTGGCGATCGGTGGCTGTGATAAGAATATGCCAGGCGCAATGATTGCGATGGCAAGAATGAACATTCCTGCCTTGTTTGTCTATGGCGGCACGATTGAACCAGGGCATCTTGATGGCGAAGATTTGACCGTGGTTAGCTCCTTTGAAGCAGTCGGTCAATACAGCGCAGGTCGAATTGATGAAGTCAGGCTTAACTCGGTCGAGCGCAATGCTTGTCCCGGGGCTGGCTCTTGTGGTGGTATGTATACGGCTAATACGATGTCTTCGGCGTTTGAAGCCATGGGCATGAGTTTGATGTACTCTTCCACGATGTCGGCGGTTAATCCTGAAAAAGCGACAAATACCGAACTTGCTGGCACAGTTTTAGTTAATGCAATTCGGAATAATCTCTGTCCTCGCGATATTATTACCCGCGAATCCATCGAAAATGCGGTTTCGGTAGTTATGGCAGTGGGCGGATCGACTAATGCGGTTTTGCACTTTTTAGCGATCGCCTATTCCGCAGGAGTGGAATGGAACCTTGATGATTTCGAGCGCATTCGTGAGCGTGTTCCTGTTCTTTGTGATCTAAAGCCATCAGGAAAATATGTGGCGACAGATCTGCACAAAGCAGGTGGTATTCCTCAAGTCATGAAGATGCTTTTATCCAAAGGCTTATTACATGGCGATTGCATCACGATCACAGGTCAAACGGTTGCAGAAGTTCTCAAAGATATTCCTGCTGAACCTCGTGCTGATCAAGATGTGATCCGTCCTTGGGATCGTCCGATGTACAAGCAAGGACATCTTTCTATTCTCAGAGGCAATCTTGCGGAAGAAGGCGCAGTCGCTAAAATCTCTGGCGTTAAGAATCCAATTATTACTGGTCCTGCTCGTGTGTTTGAATCGGAAGAAGATTCTCTTAGAGCAATTCTCGATAACAAAATCAATGCGGGTGATGTATTAGTGATCCGTTATGAAGGACCAAAGGGTGGTCCTGGTATGCGCGAAATGTTAGCGCCAACTAGTGCAATTATCGGTGCTGGTTTGGGAGACTCAGTAGCTCTAATCACCGATGGTCGTTTTTCTGGTGGAACTTATGGCATGGTGGTTGGTCACGTTGCGCCTGAAGCTTTTGTTGGTGGTGCGATCGCCTTAGTAAATGAGGGTGATTCGATCACAATTGATGCTCATCAACGCTTGATTCAACTCAATGTCAGTGATGAGGAATTGGCGAGTCGTCGTGCGAATTGGCAAGCTCCTGCTCCTCGCTATACCAAGGGTGTTTTGGCAAAATATGCCAAGCTGGTTTCGACTAGCAGTAAGGGTGCTGTGACTGATTTAGATTTGTTCTAAAACCTAAAAAGCTATAGCGCACGCGCTATAGCTTTTTAGGTTTTTATTATCCCAAACAGCGCAAAGACTCCAACATTCCCTTTGCCTTATTTAGGGTTTCTTGATATTCCTTCTCAGGATCAGAATCGGCAACCACACCAGCACCAGCTTGAACGCTAGCTGTTCCATCCTTCGTTACCATTGTCCGAATCGTGATCGCGGTATTTAGTTGTCCTTCAAAATCATAATAGCCATAGGCTCCCGCATAAGTGCCTCGCCGATCGCCTTCTAGCTTATGAATGATATCCATCGCTCGAATCTTCGGCGCACCGCTCACCGTACCCGCAGGGAAGCAAGCCTGAAGCAAATCCCAAGCGGTTTTTTCGGGACGGATCTCGCCGACAACATTGCTGACGATATGCATCACATGGGAATAAAGCTCAATCGACATTAACTCATCGACTTTTACAGTTCCGCTTTTGCAGACACGACCAAGATCGTTGCGACCTAAATCCACTAGCATCACATGTTCTGCAACTTCCTTTGGATCAGCTAGCAAATCTTTGGCTAGTTCTGCATCTTCCGCAGGATTTGCGCCTCTAGGGCGTGTCCCTGCGATCGGGCGCAACACAGTCCGTGAAATTCCATTGATACTTTCTGCTTTGACCATAATTTCGGGACTAGAGCCAATTAGCTGCCAATCTTTAAAGTTAAAGAATGCCATGTAAGGCGAAGGATTGACCACTCGCAAAGAGCGATACAAACTGAATGGTTCGCCTTTAAACTCGGTCGTCAACCGTTGCGAAATCACAACTTGGAAGACATCACCAGCCTTAATATGCTCTTTGCCAAGTTCCACTGCCTGACAGAATTTTTCGCGAGTGACATTGCTTGTATAACTTACAGGTGGTTGCAAGCGTGGATTTGTCCAAGTAATTGCTGTTTTTTGACGATCGAGGGGCGATCGCAATTTATCTACTAACACATTCAGGCGATCGCAAGCTGATTTATAAGCATTTTCAGGATCTTCACCATTACTCAAATCTGCATAGGCGATCGCCCAAATCTTGCGTTTTACCTGATCGAATACCAACAAGCTATCGACCTGCATCCATACGCCATCAGGTACATCACCTGCTTGACATGGATAAACAGGAACTTTCGGCTCGATCCAATTAATTAATTCGTAGCCCCAATAACCAAATAAACCACCCAAACTCGGCGGCAACTCTGGCAAATGCACAGGTTTAATGGTTGCAAGGCAATCATTCAAATGCTGGAACGGATTACCGACAAAATTTTTCACTGTGCCATCGCGAAATGTCTGTGTAGTGCGATCGCCTCTCGCTTCTAATACCCATAGAGGATCGCAACCCAGTAAACTATAACGCCCAAGCCTCTCACCGCCTTCGACTGACTCTAATAAAAAGCTGTAGGGTTGACCTTGACATACACGATACCAAGCCGAAACAGGCGTATCGAGATCCGCGACCAGTTCCATATACACAGGCACAAAATTGCCTTGGTTAGTGCCATGGCCAGCAAGCTTAATAAAGTCAGAATACTCAGGGAAAATCATGCGATCGGGCTTTTTAAATAAATTGCTTTAACTGCTTAAGATTTTATCTCGATTTTCAGCTATTTAAAATGAAGATACAGCGCTTTGCGCTGCCATAAAACCCAGAAAAATTTTAACAAGTACCGCTTCGCGGTACTTGTTAAAATTTTTCTGTATCAGCATAAAAACCCAAAACATCTGTGGCGCACGCTGCGCGTGCGCCACAGATGTTATTTACCACCACAAGCCGATGAGGGTGAGATTAACTTCGGTGTAATTTTTTTCCTCAGTTAATTGGATTTGTGGATGACTGGCAAGATGTTCTCTTAGGGCTTCTAGTTCCGTATTATTTTGGGCGATCGCCTTTTTCAGCTTATCCTTAATTGGTTTGAGAACTAGACGGATTTGCATCGCCCGAATTGAGTCGGGAGCGCGATCTTCAACTAATACATGACTTTGTAATAAATTAATCGATTTGAGATTTTGCTGCATGGCGATCGCCGTAACTTCTTTGCTGACTTCATCGACAAATTGACGATTGACATATTTCATGACCACAGGCTCTAAAAGAAACATTACCTCTCCCTGTTCTGTAACTTTTTCGATCAGCGATCGCGATCGCAATGACTCCAGAGCATCAATCAGTTCAGAACCAGATGCTTGGAAAGTCATTTCCAAGCGTAAGGTTGAGAGGGATACGGGACGATGCTTGATGGCTAACCAATACAAAACATCTTTTTCCAACTTTGAGAGCCGCTCAAACTGTTGATAAAGTAAAGTGCGTAAAACGTCACCGAGCGCTAGTACAGTTTGTTTAAGAAATTCTGAAACATTGCCATTAAATAATTCTTGAATCGTCCCTGCAACAATTCTTAAAGCTGAAGGATTACCGCGATATTGCTGTACTAATGCTTCTAATCCGTTTTCAGAACCTGTAAAACCCCGCGACCTTAATAACTCAAAAGCACCCTGACGTTGCAAGCCATTCACTTTGTAATAGCGAATGGCTTGATCTTCACCTTGATGCATAGAAATTTCTTTGGGTTGTTCTCGTCCAATCAAAATCAAAGAGCTTTGATGACGTTCAGAACCTACGCGCTGTAATAATTCTGCATGGGATTCGCAACCTTGGCGATAGGCTCCCACTAGCTCACCATCTTGCAGCGTTGCCTCAAAGTCATCTAGCACGATCAAGCAACGCTTTTGGCGTAAAACTTCTAATAAGTCAGAAACCCCGAAACTAGTTTGCTGAGAATTATTCAGGAATTGCAACAGGTCGGAAATTAATTGTGCGGTTGGTTGTGCGCCCCGTAGCGATCGCCAAATAAAGCAATCAAATTGCGATTGAATATTTTCAACTAATTTCACGGTTAAAGCCGTTTTACCAATGCCGCCCATGCCGCAAATTGCCAATAAATGGCAGCGATCGCGCACAATCCATTGTTCTAGTTTGGCAAGCTCTTCGGTACGTCCATAAAAAGTCTGAATATTTGGAGCCTCGCCCCAGTCAGCTAAATTGGGGCCAGAACTAGCTAAAGAATTGACAGCAGTATTATATAAGCTTTGACGTTGCGCCTTATAGCCCTTTGCCTCCAGCCATTCAGGAACTTTTTCCCAGCGTAAAGTGTTGATCGGTTGATCGGCGATCGCCTCAAGCGATCGATACAAACCCTTATTTAACTCCACCCGCAAAGCCCCCGAAGTCCAAGCCAGCTTAAACGCAAGCTGCCCTGGTCGATAACGACAGAGCAAACCACGCAAACAAGCTTTTTCCACAGGCTTGATTTCTTTACCACTGGCGACTTGTAAATCCGCATAAAGCCGATTTAAGTCCCAATTTTGGGCAGCTTCTGGGAACAAACCTTCAATATGCTCATTGTCAGATAACATGACAGGATATGGCGGCGATTGATCGCATAGAGATTTATCAACCTGCTTGAATCGTAACAAAAAAATGGCGATCGCTAGAAATAATGCTTGAAGTGGCGGATAGTTTCGGGTTCAAACTTCGATAAAATTATAGTCAATATCAAATTGAGTGTCGTTTTACCATGTTAAGTAAGCTGAAACAACTAGGCACAGATGCAGATGGTCGCTATGCTAGCGATACAGAATTACAGTTTATGGATACCTACATCAGCTCTTTTGACTCAAGAGTTGAGGCCTATCGCTGCATCAAAGCCGCAGAGACAGCGATCGTAGAGGCTGTTTTAGCCAAGCTCCAAACGTCTTACCCCAAATTGCTTTTGCCGAAGGGTGAAGACATGCAAGGCAAGTGGAAACAAGATACATTAAGAGTCTTGCGTTATTCAGCCATGACAGTTTTGTTGGACGATCCAGAACTTTTAAGGCAGCAGTTTTTGTATTGGTTTCAGTCGATCATGCAAGCATTTGGCGCACAAGAAGCCTGTAATATCACTTACCTAGTGATGCAAAATGTTGTAAAAGATCTTCTGCCCAAAAATATTGCCGATTTACTATGCCCCATTTTAGAAATTAACCGTGATTTACTGGGATCTCAGACGAAAAATGCATAAAAGGGATAAGGATGCAAAGTGTCTCGTCTTTTCTATGTCTTTGAGATTGTTATACAATGGGCTTGCAAAAAACTTTTGAATCTAGATCCAAGGAGTTAGAGCGTACCTAGCTCATCAGTCATGAGGAAGATTAATTCTGAATTTTGGCAAGCCCGTCTCCGCTTGCTGGTTTTGACATCGTTAGGATTAGCGATCGCGTTGATGATCAATTTTCCTTTTTGGGCAGTAGCTCAAACTCATAACAGTAATACTGCTAGCAACGTAATCGATCAATCAAATACGACTAACCAGCCGTCAATTAGACCCCCTAATGGTAATGAGTTGCGCGGCATCTGGTTAACTAATATCGATAGTGATGTTTTGTTATCAACGCAACGTCTTCAGCAAGCAACTAAAAGATTAAAGCGCTTAAACTTTAATACTATTTATCCAACGGTTTGGAATGGTGGCTACACACTCTATCCTAGTAAGGTCGCCCAAAGTAGTTTTGGAGTAGCGATCGATCCTATCCCGCAGCTCCAAAATCGAGATATGCTTGCGGAAAGCATTAAATTCGGTCACGAACAAAATCTCACGGTCATTCCTTGGTTTGAGTATGGCTTAATGTCTGAAGAAGGTTCGGAGTTGGCACGTCAACATCCTGATTGGGTTACTAATCGCCGAGATGGGTCTAAATTATTTTTGCATGGAGAGCATGATCAACATCGACTTGTTTGGCTAAATCCCGCCCGTCCTGAAGTCCAAAAGTTGCTGATCGATTTAATTGTAGAAGTAGTCACTAAATATGACATTGATGGCATTCAACTTGATGATCATTTTGGAATGCCATCAGAGCTTGGCTACGATGATTACACGATCGCTTTATATAAAAAAGAGCATTTTGGTAGACTCCCACCAGAAAATTTCAAAGATCCTGAATGGATGAATTGGCGGGCTAGTAAATTAACAAGTTTGATGAGAAAGATATCTACATCAGTGAGAGCAATTAAACCGAACTGCTTAATCTCTTTGTCTCCTAATCCTAAAGAATTTTCTTACAATAAATATCTTCAAGACTGGTATGGCTGGGTTTATTCAGGATTAATTGATGAATTGATTGTCCAAGTATATCGAGATGATATTGACAATTTTAAAATAGAATTAGAACGTCCAGAATTACAGGAAGTCCGCCAAAGGATTCCTGTGGCTGTGGGGATTTTGACAGGGTTAAGAGTCCAAAATGTCGATATGCGCCAAATCAAAGGACAGGTAAAAATGGCGCGTGAGCTTGCCCTTGATGGTTTCTCATTTTTCTTTTATGAAACATTAGGCAATCGGGATGCTTCTTTTGAGTCTTTATTCTTCACACCTGCAATCCGTCCAGATTTAAGAAATATTGCTTCTAATTAGCTAGAACCCAAAGATTTGTGGCGCACACTGCGTGTGTGCCACAAATCTTTGGATTACCTACTTAAATCAACAGTAAAAGTCGTTCCCTGCCCGACTTTGCTCTCAACATTAATTTGTCCCTGATGGCTTTCAGCGATCGCCTTCGCGATCGCCAAACCCAACCCCGATCCACTAGTACACGCTGGCTGAAGTAACAAGACGCTAACCACGGAACTTCCATTTAAAAGGTTTGGATAAAAGCTCATTGAAATAGTTGATAAAAGCGATAATTTTCTGACGCAAATGGTCAACAGATAAAAAGCTACTGCG
>JBDNJN010000116.1:0-13048 GCA_041687725.1 Pseudanabaena sp. | reverse complement strand
TTTTCCTGATCTTTGCTCCTTAGTTCAATCTTATTTTCTCTCCCAATATTTATCTCTTGCCTTTTTCTACAATCTTTACCCTCTAACCCTTTCCGAAAATGAAACCACCCTGCTAGGGAGAGGGGGCTGGGGGGTGAGGGCGGTCTTTGCTCTACGTAACATCATTGATCGCAATACTAGGAGAATCATAAATCATTTCAGGACGAGTCTTCCAGAGAAAGCTAGTCACCGAGAGGGTAATAAATGCTTCGCCAATGCCGATCGCGAAATGCCAAGTTAGCATCGCGGTCATACCTAAAGCCAAGGGGACGGTATCAGATAGAGCTAACAACACCGCACAGACTGCGGCGGCGACAACTACGCTAGTCCATGAGGCGATCGCTGTCGCCACACTCATTCCCAGCCACGTATGATGTCCAATTAAAAATCTAATCATTCGATATAGATAATAACCGCCAAAAGTTCCAATTAAACCCATGATTGTGATATTTGCGCCCAATGCAGTTAGCCCTCCATCCTGAAACATGACGGACTGCACGATAAAGACGACGGACATAACGAGCGAACCTGCCCATGGGCCTAGCAAAATCCCTGCGAGAGTTCCACCCATTAGATGTCCAGATGTGCCACCAATGATGGGGAAGTTGACCATTTGGGCAGCAAAAATGAAGGCGGCGGAAACTCCCATTAAGGGAACGGTGCGTTCTTTATATTCTGATTGGACGCGGTTGAGTGAGAGCGCGATTAAGGCGATCGCGATAATTCCTGTAACTAAGCTGACTGGTAAGCTGAGATAGCCATCAGGGATATGCATGGCTAAATGAATCGGAAAAGAAAACATCTACACCTCGAAAGTTTCTTGCGAATTAAGTAAGTATAAACCCAAAAAGCTGTGGCGATCGCGCAGCGTATGCCACAGCTTTTTGAGTTTGATTAGGGAAGATTAGCGTCAAAAATCGTCATTTGTGCTTCATTTACTGGGTTTTCAGTAGATTTCGATGATGAATTTGGCAACTTATCTCCTGACGGATGCTTAACCTTTGTCGAAACGCCCGATCGCAAACCAGTCGCAATATGACTGTTTTTCGCAATTTGTTCTAAAACTTGCTTAGCACGACTAATCACGCTGGCGGGTAAACCTGCCAAGCGCCCGACCTCAATCCCATAGGATCGATCCGCGCCACCTTCTTGAACTTGATGCAAGAAGATAATTTCATCTTCTAGTTCCTTGACCGTAACTTGGAAATTAGCGACATTGGGAAGTAAGCTCGCGAGTTCATTCAGTTCATGGTAATGGGTCGCAAAAATGCCGCGTGCTTTGATTTTATTAGCAATATATTCCGCAACTGACCAAGCGATCGCCATACCGTCAAAGGTCGAAGTCCCGCGCCCAATTTCATCCAGCAATACTAGTGAATGATCTTTAGCATGGTTGAGAATATTCGCAGTTTCATTCATTTCTACCATGAAAGTAGATTGACCAGTCGCCAGATCGTCAACTGCACCAACACGGGTAAAAATGCGATCGCATATTCCCAATGTCGCTGACTCCGCAGGCACAAAACTACCGACTTGAGCCATAAGTTGAATCAGTCCGATTTGGCGTAAATAGATACTTTTACCACTCATGTTTGGTCCCGTTAAGACGATTAAATCGGGACAATCGGGAGCCTGTGCATCGTTCCCTAAATAGGTAGAATTAGGAACAAAAAAACCTGCGGGGAGCGACTGCTCGACAACGGGATGACGACCATTATCAATAGCGATCGCGCGATCGCTGGTAATTTGCGGACGACAGTAGTTATAGGTAACGGCGACTTCGGCAAGACTACACAACACATCGGCGGCGGCGAGGGCGGTAGCGAGAGTTCGCATCGGATCGATATGTTGAGCCGCAACCAATCGCAACTCCACAAACAGATCGTATTCCAATTGCTTTAACTCACTATCGGAATTAAGAATCCGTGTTTCCCGTTCCTTCAGTTCGGGCGTAATATAGCGCTCTTCATTGGTCAGAGTTTGCTTACGGATGTAATCAGCAGGTGCTTGTTCACTCTTACCCCGCGAGATACTGATGTAATAGCCAAAAGCTTTGTTAAAGCCAACTTTGAGCGTATTAATACCCGTGCGTTCTTTTTCCTGTTTCTCAAAAGATGCCAACCATTCCACATCATCACGACCTTGTTGGCGCAAATGATCCAGTTGTTCATTCACTCCCGAACGAATAATATTTCCTTCGGTAATATAAATTGGTGGTTCTTCAATGAGAGTCTTTTGTAACTGTGCGCCAAGTTGCAATAGTTCTGATGGCACTGATTGTAAAGCTTTTAAATAGCGAGAATTAGAATTAGCAACCACATCAGCAACATCGCGCATTTTCTCCAACGACATCGCCACCGCAATCAAGTCGCGTCCATTTGCTGTACCCGCACCGATGCGACTGCATAGACGTTCGATATCATAGATTTGACTGAGACAACTTCGCAAATTCTTACGGAGAGAATGCTGTTTGAAGAGTTCGGTAATCGTATCAAGACGCTCATTAATGGCGGCGATATCTTTAAGCGGTTGCAATAGCCAACGTCGTAAAGCGCGGCTACCCATGCCTGTCGTAGTTTTATCCAAAGCCCATAATAGCGAACTGTAGTAAGTGCCATCGCGCACGGTTTGGGTAATTTCTAAATTGCGTCTTGTTTGATTGTCAAGAATCAGAAAATCAGCGATCGCATAGGTAGAAATCCCTTGCAATGGCATCTTCACACTTTTTTGCGTGGATTCGAGATATTCTAAAACCCCACCCGCCGCTCTAATTGCTAAGGGCAGAGCTTTACAACCAAAACCTTCCAGCGATCGCACTCGGAATGTATCGAGAATACGCTGCTTGGCTTCAGCTAAGGCAAAAGGAGCTTGCGATCGCGGCGTATAGCAAAAGCTTTCAGGTAAAGCGCTGTAAGGTTCAGGTAAAGAAGATTGTTTTTTTTGCGAAATCCCTTCCCAAAAAGCTTCGGTTTTCTCAGATTTAGAGCCGCGAAATAACTGCGGATTTGGGACATCAATGGGAATGAGAACTTCCGCAGGTTGTAATCGCAATAGTTCTTGGATTAAATTATCGGTGCTATTTAGTTGCGTGACCGCAAATTCACCTGTCGAAATATCGGTATAGGCTAAACCCCAATTTTCGCCACCATTAGCGATCGCCACCAAAAAATTATTTTTCTTTGTCGCCAGCATTCCCTCTTCGATCACTGTCCCAGGGGTAATTACTCGCGTTACCTCGCGGCGCACTAATCCCTGCGCTTCAGATGCCGATTCCATTTGATCGCAAACTGCGATCGAGTAACCCTTCTCGACTAACTGATTGGCATAGCGATCGAGGGCATGGTGGGGAATCCCTGCCATCGCGATCCGCCCGATCGCCTTACCACCATCGCGCCCCGTCAGCACCAATTCTAGTTCTCGCGAAATCAGTTCTGCATCTTCAAAAAATGCTTCAAAAAAATCTCCCAAACGATACAACATCACCGCATGAGGATACTGCTCCTTCATTTCGATGTAGTGCATCATCATCGGTGTGAGCGCAGCACGATTAACTTGGGTAGACGACAGAACTAATTCAGCCATGCAAATTTTGGTCTTAAAACAATGGGACAAACCCATTGTAAACGGCATGTTGCTTTTGTATTCTTAGATTGCGCTAAGTAAGTAGGCAAAGCCCAAAAAACTATGGCGCACGCTGGGCGTGCGCCATAGCTTT
Source organism: Pseudanabaena sp. (assembly GCA_041687725.1). Taxonomy (GTDB): domain Bacteria; phylum Cyanobacteriota; class Cyanobacteriia; order Pseudanabaenales; family Pseudanabaenaceae; genus Pseudanabaena. The sequence goes on along the minus strand of JBDNJN010000116.1, from coordinate 9,294 downwards.
TTGGGCTTTAGTTTCTACTAGCTATAGCCTATAATCAAAAAGTAATTATTCATGGTTTGGATCTAGGTGGCACTTAAGTTTAAATTTGCGATCGCCTCCGATTTGCACATCGCCTTGCCACACACGATTTGGCAACATCCTGCGCGATTTCATCTCGTTGAGTATAGTATTCCTGCATTTGAAGAAGTGCTGTCGCAACTGGCTACCCTAGATTTAGACTTTCTGCTCTTGCCGGGCGATCTCACGCAGCATGGTGAACCAGAAAATCATCAATGGCTATCTAAAAGATTAGCGCAGCTTCCCTATCCTGTTTATGTGATCGCTGGTAATCATGATGTGCCAAGGGTCGAAACTTTTAATCAGTTCACTCCCCACTATACCCAGTTTGGCTTTAAATCTGGACTTACCGAACCGCATAAGCCCTACTATGAATGCGAAGTATTTCCTAATGTGCGCCTAATTGGATTGAACTCTAATCAATTTGATGCAGATGGTCAACAGATTGGCTGGATTGACGATGAGCAGCTAGTTTGGCTAGAATCAGTTCTTGAAAATCAAGATTATGCATTGAACTTAGTGACGATTCATCATAACGTGCTGGAACACATGCACGACCAATCGCGCAATGCTCTTGGACAGCGCTATATGCTCGGTAATACTGAGCGATTGTGCAAGATTTTACATCAAGCCAATGTGAAGTTAGTTTTCACTGGACATCTTCATGTGCAGGATATCGCCTATAGCGATCGCTACGATCTTTACGACATCACCACTGGCTCTCTGGTTAGCTACCCTCACCCCTATCGCGTTCTCAATTATATTTCTGACGAATCAGGCGATCGCTTAGAAATCGCATCTTTTCGCGTTAAATCAATTCCTGAGCAAGCTGATCTATCACATTTCTCACGAGAATGGATGGGCGATCGATCGCATCCTTTTGTGGTGAGATTACTTACCCATCCTCCCCTCAATTTGTCCTTAGAGTTTGCTGAAACCTTAACTCCTGAGCTTCGCTATTTTTGGGCGCATATCGCTGATGGGGATGCCCAATTTGAGTTTCCTAACTTTCCTCCAGTAGTTAGAGAATATTTGGAAGCATTCAGCGATGTTCCGCCCAAGGATAATAATATTACACTTTCTTTAAATAAGTAGACCCGAAGAAGCTATGGCACACGCTGCGCGTGCGCCATAGCTTCTTCGGGTTTAGGTTTTGTTTTGCCAAGCTACTTAGCTTATAATTAACTTCAAGTTATTACCTTTGATATGTCACCTAATCCCTTCCAAAATCTCAATCGTCGCAAATTTATCGGGTTCTCTACCCTGTTTTTACTCGGAGCCTGTGGAGCGCAAACGACTCAATCCACAACGACTTCAGGCAAAAGCAAAATTGTATTTTGGACAATGCAATTAAAACCGCAGTTTGACAAGTATATGACAGATTTGATTGCGGGATTTGAGAAAGAGAATCCGACTGCGGAAGTGGAATGGGTGGATATTCCTTGGGGAGAAATGGAAACCAAGATTTTAAGTTCTGTCGCCGCCAAGACTGCGCCTGATGTTGTCAATCTCAATCCTCAATTTGCATCGAAGCTAGCTGAGAAAAAAGCATTAGTGGATCTAGGAAAAGCCATATCTGAAGCGGATAGGACTAGCTATTTTCCGAACATTTGGAAAGCCAATCAACTCGATAGCGTTACCTTCGGATTGCCTTGGTATGTGGCAACTGACATCACAATTTATAATCGTGCTCTATTTGAAAAAGCTGGCTTAGATGCTGCGAAACCACCGAAAACCTTTGCAGAACTCGCCAAGGTGTCGGAACAGATTAAAGCGAAAACTGGTAAATATGCTTTTATGCTGACGATGGATGGTGGGCAAGTTCTAGAAGCGATGGTACAGATGGGCATGAAGTTGCTTGATGCTAATGGTAAAGCGGCGTTTAATGATGCTGCTGGAAAAGCTGCCTTTGACTATTGGGTAAATCTATTTGAGAAGCAGTTGATACCTCGCGAAATTTTGACTGAAGGACATCGTAAGGCGGTAGAACTTTATCAAGCGGGTGAGTTAGCGATTTTGTTGACTGGCCCTCAGTTTTTGCAGGCTGTGGCTCAGAATGCGCCTGAAACTGCCAAAGTGACCGATATTGGTTCGCAAATCACTGGCTCAACTGGCAAAATGAGCGCAGCAGTAATGAATGTAGCAGTTCCCACGACATCCACCAATCAAGCTCTAGCCGTAAAATTTGCACTGTATTTAACCAATGCTGAAAATCAGCTTGCTTTTACCAAGGTTGAGAATCTTTTGCCTTCGACGATTAAGAGCGCTAGCGATCGCTATTTCACAGAAGCCGCCAAAGATGCACCATTACTTGATCGCGCTAGGATCATCAGCGCCTCGCAACTATCTCAATCTGAAGTATTGATTCCTCCTGCGAAGGATATTGAGAAGCTGCGTAAGATTATTTATGAGGAATTGCAACTGGCGATGCTGAAGGAGAAGTCTAGTGATAAGGCGATCGCATCTGCTGCCGAGCGTTGGAACTCACTTTGAAATGCCTGAAACCAAGAGAATTGCGCCGCAATTCTCTGGGTTCTGGGTTTTATATTGTAGAAGCTGGCTTCGATGGAAACTTACATTTAACTTGAATCTCGAAATTACTTTCAGCCGAGACTTTGGTGAGAATGGGGATTCCTGCTTCACCGCCAATCTTTAAGCCAAATTTGAGGGTGACTTCTTCGACTTGGGCATCACCAAGATTTTTGAATGCGCCGATCGCATATTTTGTATAAAAGCGAATGGTTTCGTGAATGTCTTGCAATTTGGCGATCGCATCTTCTTTGATTCCGTAGGATTCGCGATCGCTATCTGTATCTGTTGGCAGATCGTTATCGGATTCTGCGATCATAATTTCGCGAATCTCACCATCTTCCTGTTCGATGTAAATTTTGTGAGCCATAGGTAAGCTTAATTTGAGGATTTTGCTGAAAGTTGGACTACATTCCGACAGGATACTTATATCATGACTGCAACTTTACCAACTTCTATGGATGGTTGAGGTATTGGTTGCCCATCTTCCTGCAATACTTCTAGATATAAATCTATAGCTTCCTTAATGTTTTCCTGCACTTCTAGGAAAGTGTCACCAATACTGACGCAACCAGGTAGGTCGGGAATGTATGCACCCCAATTTGTCTCGCCTTTTTCATAGATTACTGTGTACTCAACTTTAACCTTCATAAATTTTAGAATTAAATTCTGTCAACACAATACTAGATAAATTATCCGAAGCCTGAACTTTGCCTGTATTCTATTAGCACAAGGTCGCGATCGCAAAGTAATTCTTTAGCAAGGTTTTAGTTATGGCTCGATACGGGTTGGTAGTGGGTGTAGCCAAATATAAATCGCCGCTTGGCAGTCTTAGTAAACCTGAGGGAGATGCTAAGGCGGTTTACGATTTGCTCAAGCAGCATGGTGATTTTGAAGATATTCAAGTGCTTACGGGTGAGGTGACTGCGAAACAGCTAGAGGATGCGCTGGGGCGATTGCTGACGGAAAGAGCCGATCGCAATGAGGCGATGATCTATTACACGGGTCATGCGGTGGTGGTGAAGGGGAGTTTTAGTAAGAAGCGGGGCTATTTTGCGTTGTCAAATACGACGCTAAAAGTTAGTAATGGGGATATTACAGGTATTGAAAATGGGATTGCTTTAGATGATCTGAGCGGTCTAATTGGTGAGACGAGTTTGAGTAATTTGGTGGTGTTGCTCGATTGTTGTCATAGTGAAACTTTTCTAGAAGAAAGTCAGGGATTTTTGCGACGAGCGATTCTCGATCAGTCATTTTCAAACTTTAAAAAAGATTATTTTTTGGTGTCGGCTTGTCGAAAATTTGAAGAAGCCTATGCGATGAAAAGTGAGAGCTACAGCATTTTTACGGGGGCAATGTTGCGCGGGTTGGCGCGGGAAAGGGCAAATGATCGCGGGGTGGTAGACACTAGTACGATGTTTGGCTATGTGGCGGAGCAGTTGCGCGGTACGGGGCAAGAGGCGGTAAATTTTGGCTATGGTCGGGCGTTACGAATTGTTGATTATCGGAAGGTAGTGGAGGAAAAGGAAGTTGATGAGACTTGTCCATATGTGGGTTTGAAAGCTTTTGATGAAAGTACGGCGAAATGGTTCTTTGGGCGGGATGACGCTTGGCGGCGGTTGCAGCAAAAACTGAGCTTGAGTTCCTCTGAGAGTTATTTCGCGTTTGTGGTGGGTGTTTCGGGTAGTGGCAAATCCTCTTTGGTACGGGCAAAATTGATCCCCGAATTGAAACAGCAGGGTTATCATGTTTATGTGATCAAGCCGCGCACTAGTCCTTTACAGCAGTTAAAAACAGCTTTGATTGCCGATCTCAATGATGCTGATGCGATCGCAGACATCGAAGACCTAATTGATAGCGGTGATTTAATTGCGGCAGTGGCGCAATTACCCAATAAGCCAGTTTTGCTGGTGATCGATCAGTTTGAAGAGGTGTTTACGCTTTGTCGGCAAAAGAGTGAGCAGAGCAATTTTTTGAAAATGTTGGCTAGGGTTGCCGATCGCAATCCATCAAATTTAGTGACGGATTTGGTGGTGGTAGCGACGATGCGATCGGACTTTATGGGGGAATGTAACGATCCGAGTTTGAGCAAAATCATCAACGAGCATTTGGTGTGGCTATCGGCGATGACTGAAAATGAATTTAAAGAGGCGATCGCAAAGCCTGCTCAACTTCAGGGCTATGAATTTGGAGAGGGTTTGCTAGAGGCGATTTTGGCAGATATTGAGGCGGAGCCAAATTGTTTGCCTCTGTTAGAGTTTGCGCTTCAGGAGCTATGGACGCATCGCGATCGCCAATCTCGTAAACTGACCTTCTCGGCATATCGCCATAACCTTAAAGGAATTAAAGGGGCTTTGGATCGTCATGCCAAAAAACTGTACGATACCCAATCCCCTGAAAGACAACAATGGATTAGGCGCATTCTCTTAAAACTGGTGCGAACGGGGCAGGATGTAAAGGACACGCGACAACCTGCTCAAAGACAAACCCTTTTAGATTTGGGTAAAGATCTAAAGGAGGAGAAAGAAATTGAAACTGTATTACGGGCTTTAGAAGGAAATACAGGACGATTGCTGGTTGCCTATCAAGAGAACGAAGTCGCCATAGTGGATCTAGCGCATGAGGCGTTGATCGATGGATGGCAACAGTTTGTCGAGTGGCGACAAGTTGATCGCGAGGTACGTAGATTGTCAAACCGCATCAATGATGACTTCAAAGAGTGGCAACGGGCGCAGGATAAATTTAAATTTCTATTGCCTGAAGGCATTGTTGTCCAAATCGAAGAAGTTGAAACCGCTATTAAAGATTACCTTACGAAAGAGCAGCAGGAATTTGTAAGCCTTAGTCTCTATACTTACAAGCCTTGGCTAGACCCCAACTTCATTATCGAAGCCGTCGAAATTCCCGCAGGAACGTTCTGGATGGGTTCGCCTGAAAGGAAAGGCTATAGCAGCGAAAAGCCCTACCACCAAGTCACCATGCAGTCGTTTCATATGGGTAAATATCCTGTAACACAGGCGCAGTGGCGAGCAGTGGCAATGTCCCCAAAGGTCAATCTAGACGACTTAAGTCGCAATCCTTCCTTCCATCGCGGTGATGATAATCGCCCTGTTGAGCAGATCACTTGGCACGAAGCAAGGGAGTTTTGTGATCGCCTGACGCGGCTAGCCCAACTTAAAGGAGAAAATCGTATTTATCGCCTACCTACCGATGCCGAATGGGAATATGCCTGTCGTGCGGGAGCGCAGGAATATACAGAATACTCCTTTGGTGATGATGCCAGTCAGTTAGATGATTATGGATGGTATGGCAACAACAGCGGCAATCGCGAGATCGATGCCGATGCAATTTGGAAAGCAGTCAATCAAAATTCTACTCAATACAATCAGCGACTGAGAGAAAACCGTAATGCAGCTCAAGCAGTAGGACAAAAAACACCGAATGCTTGGGGGCTTTACGACATGCACGGCAATGTCTGGGAATGGTGCTTAGATGAATGGCATTGCGATTACAGCAGCGAACCAGACAACCTAAAGCGAGATGGTAACGCGGCATTGGGCGAAATAAATAAAAATGATAATCGTTGTCACCTACTGCGCGGCGGTTCTTGGGCCATCGATGCCAACAATTGTCGCTCGGCTTACCGCCGCAGGGACAATGCAGACGATCGGAGCGGCAAGATTGGTTTTCGGGTTGTCGTCTTTTCTTTCCCGTGAGGACTCTCCCTTTACCCTTTTTCCCTTTTTGAGCGTAGCGCTCAAATTTTTTGGCAAGACCAACCGTAGGGGCAAAGCATTCCCGCAGAAATTTATGACATTACCGATCGCCCTACAATGGGAATGCTCTGCCCAACACCTCGAACATCCACCGACAAATCCCAAACCGCAGAGATACTTTATTAGCGCGAAGAGGGTTTTGCATTGGCATACATAGATTTTGATGGGAATTTGGGAATTGTGGCGCAAATGCAAAACCCCTACGGTTATATTTTTATTATCCATTTCAAACAAAAACCTCACATCTCGATATAATTTAAACAATGCGATCGCCTCTGCTGCTGAGCGTTGGAATTCTCTTTAAAATGCTTTATGGAGTAGGTGCTACTCCATAAAGGCAAAATTTTGCGATCGCAACGCATACAGGTGCACAATTGACCAAATCACTGGCTTAACCTTGAAAAGTAAAGATTTAATGCTTGTTTCCTCTAAAAGGAATGTTAAATTGAATGTCTGAATTAATACTTGAAAAAGACCACTTGAAAAAGACCAACTTTTAGATATGTCTTATACGATCCCAGATTTTATTGAATACCATGCCACTTTAAAGGGTGATGAAAAATCAGAAGCACAGACATTTTTAGATCGGTTTTTTCGAGCTTTTGGTCATGAAGGAGCAACTGATGCAGGGGCAACTTATGAGCAGCGAGTAAAAAAGGGTAGCGCTAAAGGAAAAACAGGTTTTGCCGATCTAGTCTGGAAACGCCCTGAAACTGATGGTAAAGGTGGGGTGCTAATTGAGATGAAATCGCGTAAAGAAGATTTAAATAAGCACACATCCCAACTTTTTCAATATTGGTGGAATTTAGTACCAGATCGTCCAAGATATGCGATACTTTGCAATTTTGATGAGTTTTGGATTTATGACTTTAACCTTCAAGTTGATACACCTGTAGATATAATTCCTATCGCTCAATTACTCCAAAGACAGAATGCCTTTCGGTTTATGACTAAGGCAGTTTCTAAAACCCCGCCTATTTTTGGTAATAACCAAATTCCTGTTACGACTTCAGCCGCAAGCCAATTAGGAGTTTTATATGGACTCCTTAAGGATAGATCTCGAAAGGATGGATTTAATGAGTTGACTGCCCAAAAGTTTGTCTTGCAATGCGTCTTAGCGATGTTTGCCGAAGACCGTGGTTTATTGCCTGAAGAAAAATTTCTTGAATGTATTGATAGTTGCCTTAATGGTGAGAGTACATATGATGTTATTGGTGGACTATTTCAAGAAATGAATCGTAAGGGGATTACGCAAGCTGGGCGTTATAAAGGGGTAGATTATTTTAATGGGGGACTGTTTGCTGATATTTATCCCATAGAACTAACTGAGTTTGAACTCCAAAAGTTAAGGGCGGTAGCCATAGAAGATTGGAGTAAAGTGCGACCTGCTATTTTTGGCAGCATTTTTGAATCTACATCAGACGATAAAGATCGCCATGCAAGGGGTATGCACTTTACATCTGAGGGGGACATCATGAAAATTGTTTACCCAACTATCACAAAGTATTGGGGTGAAAAGATCGAAGCTGCTAATACGATCGCTGAACTTAAAGCTTTGCAGTTAGATCTACAAAGTTATCGAGTCCTAGATCCAGCTTGCGGCTCTGGAAATTTTCTATACATGGCTTATCAAGAGCTTAAACAAGTTGAAGTTGATTTGCTTAATAAAATCGCTTCTAAGCAAAAATCATCACAAATTCAGATGGGTTTAGTTACTCCTAATCAATTTTTTGGTATGGATATAAATCCGTTTGCAGTTGAGTTAGCAAGGGTAACTTTGACGATCGCTCGTAAAGTGGCGATCGATAAGCATGGACTTTCGGAACCTGCGTTACCGTTGGATACTTTAGATCGCAATATTGTTTGTCAGGATGCCCTATTTACTGATTGGGTAGAAGCTGATGCAATTATTGGGAACCCTCCATTTCTAGGTGGTAAGAGGATTCGGACACATTTAGGGAATGATTATATCGAAAGGATCTTTGCCAAATTTCCCGATGTTAAGGATTCCGTTGATTTCTGCTCCTATTGGTTTAGGATTGCTCACGACAGTCTGAATGAAAATGGTAGAGCTGGATTGGTAGGAACCAATTCAATTAGTCAGGGCAAGAGTCGTGTGGCTTCAATTGATTATATTGTTCAAAATGGTGGTTATATTCATGACGCAATTTCTACGCAGGAGTGGTCGGGAGAAGCCGCAGTTCATGTCAGCATTGCCAATTGGAGTAAACAACCAGCAAGGATTTGTCATCTTGACAACAAAATTGTCTCAAGAATTAATTCGTCTTTTCAAGCAGCAATAGACGTATCTCAAGCTGCAAAATTAAAATCTAATGCCAATCTTTGTTTTACAGGCGTGACTCCTATCGGTAAAGCATTTGTGATCTCATTAGAGCAAGCAGAGGCATGGAAGAAAGCTAATTCTAAAAACCAAGAAATTATTCGTCCTTTTTTGGAAGGTAATGATCTCGTTGGTAATCCTTATATCGGGCTAAAAAATTGGATTATTGATTTCAATGATATGAGTATTGAGGATGCAAGTGAATATATCGAGCCATTTGCATGGGTGCGATCGCAGGTAAAACCAGAAAGAGATTTGAACCGTAGACAGGTTTATCAGAAATACTGGTGGCAATTGGGAGAAAGAAGACCAGCCATGCGTGAGGCTTTAAAATCGCTTTCTCAATATTTTGCAGTCCCTCAGACATCGAAATGGGCAATATTTCTACCTTGTTCTAGCGAGTGGCTCCCTAATGCGAGAACGAGAATTGTTGCTAGTGAAGACTTCTATATTTTAGCTACTAAGCGAAAGCCCCGCGCTCTACCTGTACTCAGGTGAGCGACGGGATGTAAGCGTGTAAATAGGGCGGGTTCGATACCCGTCCTATTTACAATAATCTACGCTATTCAGGACTATCTTGATGCTCGATAT
>JBDNJN010000115.1:0-13402 GCA_041687725.1 Pseudanabaena sp. | reverse complement strand
CCTGTGTTGAGGAAGTAGCCGATCTGCTTGCCATGCTTACCCATTCTAAAGGCTTAGAACTTGCATCGTTAATTAATCAAGATGTACCTATTTATTTGCGCGGTGATGTGGCCCGAATTAGGCAAATTTTAACTAATTTGGTTAGTAACTCCATTAAATTCACCTCAGAAGGGGAAGTTATTGTTAAGGTGTCCCTCAAAGATGAAGCAGAATCAACTGCAATGATCGAGTTTAGAGTGATTGATACAGGTATTGGCATAAGTCCTCAAGCCCAGAAAAAACTTTTTCAGCCTTTTACCCAAGTTGATGCTTCAACTACGCGCAAATATGGCGGAACTGGTTTGGGGCTTGCTATTTGCAAACAGATTGTCGATCTCATGGGTGGAGAAATTGGCATTGACAGTGAAGAAGGAAAAGGCTCTCAGTTTTGGTTTAGGGTTCCATTTGCCAAACAATCTGCTGCTGAGATCGCGGCTATACAACCACGTCGAGAAATTAATCTCGAAAATATTCGGGTGTTAGTGGTAGATGATAATGAAACCAACTGCAAAATTTTGACCTATCAACTGACAGCTTGGCAGATGCGAGTCGATGCAGTCCAACATGCGTCAGAGGCAATCACTGCCTTGCGATTGGCTGTTGTCGAAGGTGATCGCTACCAGTTAGCGATTCTAGATATGCAAATGCCCGACATTGATGGCGAAATACTCGGCGCACAGATCAAAGCCGATCCAATCCTGCGCGATACAAAACTGATCATGCTCACCTCACTCAACCAACAAGGTGGGATTAGCCGAGTTAGAGAGCTTGGTTTTGAGTTCTATCTTGTCAAGCCAGTAAAACAGTCACGATTACTTGATGTCTTGATGGAAGTCGCCTCTAGCAATACTAGCAATAACAGGCGTGAAGCTTTTGTATCAGCTCCATCAAACACGATTGATGCTCCAGTTGTAAAAACTTCCAAACTTAAAATCTTGATTGCCGAAGATAATCCCATTAATCAAAAAGTTGCTCTGCATCAACTACGCAGCTTTGGCTATACCGCAGATGTAGCAGGAAATGGTAAAGAAGTTCTCGATTTACTAAAACGCATTGATTACAACATCATATTAATGGATTGCCAAATGCCAGAAATGGATGGCTATGAGGCAACAGCCGCCATTCGTCAACTAAAGTCAAACAAGCGTGAGATTGCGATCGTGGCAATGACTGCCAATGCGATGAAAGAAGATCGCGATCGCTGTCTTGCTTGCGGCATGGACGACTATGTTAGCAAACCAATTCGCAAAGAAGATCTTGCTCAAAAACTAGCAGAATGGGAAGCAAAAATTTTCGCAAAAAATAATGTCACTGTCTACTCTGAGGATGCAGTTCCTGTTCATACTGAGACTAACAATACAGAATCTGTAGCATTAATTGATTGGGCATATATCGATGAACTTGTTGATGGCAATGAAGAATTTAAGGCTGAACTTATGCAAACATTTTTTGAGTCTACAGCCAACAGTTTAGAAAAACTTGAACAAGCGATCGCTGAGGATGATTGTCAGGCGATCGCTCAAGTCGCGCATTTTATCAAAGGTTCATCTGGTAATTTAGGTTTCTCATCGATGGCGGCGATCGCCAGTGATTTGGAACAACTGGGACGCAATCAAAAATCAGACAACGCCCAAAACTTATTCCAAAAAATGCAGGACATATTTTTGCAAGTTCAAAATACTCTCCGATAAAAAAGGCGGTGCATTGCACCGCCTTTTTTATCGATTAAGGCAAGGGGCTTAAGCCCCTTGTTAATTGTGTTACTTAAAATACTTGTTCGATTTCAGCAATTTCAGGAATCTCTTCCTTCAACTTACGCTCAATTCCCATTCTCAGCGTCATCGCCGAACTAGGACAAGATCCACAAGCACCTTGCAAACGCAATTTTACAATTGGTCCTTCGATTTCCACAAGTTCCACATTGCCACCATCAGACATCAGATAAGGGCGCAATTCGTCAAGTACATTTTCAACATTGTCTCTGGTTAGAGTCAGACTCATATTTTTTCCTTTATTTATCTCAAGACTACTGATATCTATGCTAGCAGAATAATTGAGAACTATTGCAAAGCGCCAGTTCTCAATTATTTTGGATTAAATATCCACAACGATGCTCACCATCGACCATCCAATGAGTACGCTCTACAGGACAGTCTAGAACTGTAGCGAACATCTCTAATTCATGTCCGCAGACACTCGGAAATGATTCGGCTACATGGGCGATCGCACAATTGTATTCCGTAAAAACAAAATTCTGGGTATTCTCAACAGGAAACCACTCAGTCACGTAACCTTCAGCACGACGGATTTCAGCTAGTTTTTCTAATTTTTGCCGAACCGAACCAGCGCCGAGTTGTGATTTATAGCTTTCAGCTTTGCGTTGCCATTGCTTATGCAACACCTCAGACACTTGCTCTTTACCTAGCGTATCGATCAGCGTATCTAAGAAATTTACTGCAAATTGGTTATAACTATCAGGAAAGCGATCGCGACCCGCCGTTGTCAATGCGTATATAAATTGAGGGCGACCCATACCCAATTGCTCAGCCGTGTGATAAATCAGACCCTCAGTTTCAAGATCCTTTAAATGCTTACGAATTGCTTGGGGACTAATATCTAGCTTTTCGGCAAAGTCTTGTGCTGTAACCTCTCCACTCTTCAGCAAATGCTGCAAAATGTCATTCTTGGTGTCATGTTTAACATCACTTTTATTGTCTAGCTTTAAGTCTGGTGTAACCATCTCAGCAACGCCAATGGGAGTTTTCATGTAAATAAGCTCCTAATAATATATGACGCTTGCTGCATTTTGCACTACACATCACAATATTTGTAAAAAATTGACTTTGACAACCTATCTGTTGTTAATGTAACCTACAATTAGTAAAGAAACAAGTAAGTTGTTTTAGTAATACATCATTTGCAACATTGCAAAGCGATGCGGCAAACTCTAATCTATCAGGAGCCTCGACTGACATGACTGCAACGGTTCAAGCACTTGTCAACCAACCATATAAGTACGGGTTTGTTACGTCCATCGAGTCGGACACAATTCCTCGTGGTCTTAGCGAAGATGTCGTCCGTATGATTTCGGCTAAAAAAAACGAGCCAGAATACATGCTGGAATTTCGCCTCAAAGCGTATCGCCAATGGTTAAAGATGCAAGAACCCGCATGGGCGCATGTCGAACATCCTGCGATCGATTATCAAGATATCGTTTATTATTCTGCCCCTAAGCAGTCCAAGAAGAAAGCAAGCCTTGATGAAGTTGATCCAGAGTTATTGGACACTTTTGAGAAATTAGGGATTTCGATTAACGAGCAAAAACGGCTGAGCAATGTTGCCGTCGATGTCATTTTTGATAGCGTTTCAATCGCCACAACTTTTAAGAAAGACCTAGCAAAAGTCGGTGTCATCTTCTGCTCGATCACAGAAGCGATGCATGAATATCCCGAACTGATTAAAAAATATTTAGGCAGCGTTGTCCCGATCGCAGACAACTATTATTCAGCATTAAATGCCGCCGTATTCACTGATGGCTCCTTTGTTTACATCCCTAAAGGCGTGAAATGCCCGATGGACTTATCCACCTATTTCCGCATTAATAACGGTGATTCTGGTCAATTTGAACGCACTCTGATTATTGCTGAAGAAAATAGCTATGTAAGCTATCTCGAAGGTTGTACAGCGCCAATGTTTGACACTAATCAACTTCATGCGGCAGTGGTTGAACTAGTCGCTCTCGAAGATGCGGAAATCAAATATTCCACCGTGCAGAACTGGTACGCTGGCGATAAAAATGGTAAAGGCGGCATTTATAATTTCGTGACGAAGCGCGGTTTGTGCCAAGGCAAAAACTCAAAAATCTCTTGGACTCAAGTAGAAACTGGCTCTTCAATCACTTGGAAATATCCTAGCTGCATCCTTGTTGGTGAGAACTCTGTTGGTGAGTTTTACTCTGTAGCACTGACTAATAATAAGCAGCAAGCGGATACAGGCTCAAAAATGATCCATATTGGCAAAAATACCCGCAGTAAGATTGTCTCTAAAGGTATCTCGGCTGGCGGATCACAAAATAGCTATCGTGGCTTGGTGAAAATTTCACCGAAGGCGGAAGGCGCGAGAAATTATTCTCAATGCGACTCGATGCTGATTGGTGATTGCTCACAGGCAAATACTTTCCCCTATATTCAAGTCCAAAACAATACAGCAAGAGTTGAGCATGAAGCTTCTACTTCTAAAATTGGCGAAGAACAATTGTTCTATTTCCAACAACGCGGTATTGCTGTAGAAGATGCTGTTTCGATGATCATTAGTGGCTTCTGTAGAGAAGTGTTTAATGCTTTGCCGATGGAGTTTGCAGTTGAGGCAGACAAGCTCTTGGCTTTAAAGTTAGAGAATAGTGTTGGTTAACAGAGTAAATTGGTTGGCGCTTTGCACCAACCAATTTGCAATTATGGGTTTTCGATTATGGAAGAACTTATAGAATTGCGATCGCTAGTCCAGAGAGGAGAGTTAGAATCCGCTCTGATGTTGATCGATGAGTTGGAAGAAATGAGCAAAGACGATAAGATCAACAAAATCTATAGCTATGTCGTTATCTTGTTACTTCATCTGATTAAGCAAGCAGCCGAAAACCGCTCAACTAGTTCTTGGGAAGTTTCAATTCGTAACTCGGTGATTTCGATCCAACGCACTAACAAACGGCGTAAAGCTGGTGGTAATTATTTAAGCGATCGCGAAATCATAGAAATCCTCGAAGATGCCTACGATCGCGCCATTGATAATGCCCGACTCGAAGCATTTGGTGGTGCTTATAATGCGATCGCCCTTGGTAAGATGGTTAGCCAAACCGAGATTCTCGCACAGGCTAAAAAATTATTACAGGATTCTTTATGATTAAAGAATTAGCGATCGCAAAAATTTGGATCACACATCCAAGCTAAAGCATTAAGTAACCAGCCCACAGGTAGAACTACATATTCCTCTAGATCTATAGTTAAATCTTGTTCTTTTAATTGTAAAAATATCCAGCGATTACCACTAGTTACACAACCATAAATTACATCGATAGAATTCTCTCTAATCAAGTTAAATCTCTGCGCTGCCACCATTTCGGCAATACATTGACCTAAACCTGATTTTAAATCATCCTTTTTCGCTTCGACGATCGCTACTACAGGTGATTCCACAAAAAGTTGTTCAGATGATCGGCTAATCAAGAAATCACAAACCCCATTTAGACCAATACTTTCATCAACATTAAACTCTTCTCCTGAAAAAAAACTGATTTGGCGATTAAGTTGTTTTCTAACCTCAAATAGAATTGGTGAAATAATTAGTTCCGATCGCGCTTTTTCTGATCCCATCGCGATCGCAAGAGGAATACTTTCTTGCAAAAACTCAATCAAACTGTCGCTAGGTGTAATTACATCCAAGTTAGGTAAAAATTTCACACCTTCGATAAAATTGAGATTCAATTCTTCTTTGGCTTTGCGTAACGTAAAAGCACTGTAAGACATAGTTTCTCGACCTTTTAGCAACAATATCTGTCCACTACATATTACAATATAGGCAAGTGTTAACAAAAAAGAATTGCAAATCAAATATTTCCTCTTTAACAAGGAAAGAAGTTTTTGAAGATCAATATATTGGTGTTTAAGATGATTGTTAAATTTGTTCTTAGCGATTATGTGGAACAGGCGCTCACGCAAGCTACTTATGACAAGTTAGCAGACAACTCCTTTGTCGGTCGTATTCCCGAATGTCAAGGTGTAATAGCTTTTGGCAACTCGTTACGAGAATGTGAGTATGAAGTACATTCCGTCCTAGAAGACTGGCTATTTTTAGGGCTGAAATTAGGACACGATTTACCAGTAATTAGCGGAATTGATCTCAACAGAGTGCCAAGTCATGAGCCGATTGAATCCTTGTAAACGAAAAGATTTTATTCGTAAATTACAGCAGCTTGGTTTTGAGGGTACATTTTCTGGAACTCGTCATCAATTTATGATATATAAGCAATATCGTTTAACTATTCCTTCAAATTCAGAATACTCTGTGCCACCGCTCAAGATGATGTTGCAAGAAATTAAATCGATTTTGGGTATAGAGATTTCAATTGACAACTGGAATGATCTGAAATGACTTTGAGAATAAGCGATCGCAAGATATTACAATATATACAACTGTTAAGAAAAAAGAAATGATTGTCGAAAATAGTGAAGTGATTTTATCAGTCAAAAACTTGACTGCGGAAGTTGGTGGAGTCCAGATTCTGAAAGGGCTGGATCTCGAAATCAAAGCTGGTGAAGTCCATGCGATCATGGGACCAAATGGCTCTGGCAAAAGCACTTTCTCAAAAGTGTTGGCAGGACATCCTGCATATACCGTGACGGGTGGCGAAATTATTTATAAGGGTGAAAACTTATTAGATTTAGCGCCTGAAGTTAGAGCGAGAGAAGGTATATTTTTGGCTTTTCAATATCCACTGGAAATTCCGGGGGTGACAAATTCTGATTTTTTGCGATTGTCTTATAACAATTTGCGAAAGCATAAGGGTTTAGAAGAGTTAGACATTATTGATTTTGATGATTTCATTCAAGAAAAATTAGACGTTGTGGAAATGAATCCTTCATTTTTAACTCGTAGTGTTAATGAAGGATTTTCGGGCGGCGAGAAGAAGCGTAATGAGATTTTGCAGATGGCAATTCTCGATCCGACTTTGGCGATTCTTGATGAAACTGATTCAGGCTTAGACATTGATGCTTTGCGGATCGTTGCGGGCGGAGTGAACAAGCTCTCGACTCCTCTCAATTCTTCGCTAGTGATTACCCACTATCAGCGCTTGCTCAATTACATTATTCCTGACTTCATTCATGTCATGGAAAATGGCAAAATCATTCTCACAGGCGATAAGGACTTGGCTTTAGAGCTTGAAGAGAAGGGTTATGATTGGCTTAAGGAAGAAGAGGCGGTGTTAGCATAATGGCTATTCAAGTTTCTGAACAAGTAGAAGATCAACAAGAATTGAAGGGCGCTTCTAGTACCCGCAGCAAATTGGCTGTAAATAGTAAACAGTTTGTTTCGCAAGTAGTCGGCTTGCGTGGTGATGTTGCGATCGCAAAAGACACAAACGAATTTGTGAGCGAGTTACGTCAAATCGCTAGCGATCGCCTATCCAGTCTTTCGTTTCCAACTACTAAAGATGAAGAGTGGAAATATACCGATGTTTCTGTTCTAGGAGGGCTTACCTTTGCGAACCAATCAGCCACTGTAAAGGATGTAGAAGCATTAATTGCGCGACATATTGCACCTGAATCTTTAGGAAATTGTCTGGTGTTTTTGAATGGAGAATATCGCAAGGATCTTTCCGATATTAGTGATGCTGCCGAAGGTTTAGTTATTAGCACATTGGCAAGTCTTGGCGATCGCATTTTGCCAAAACTGCGATCGCATCTCGCCCAACACCCTGACGCTAATGATTATTTTGCGAGTCTAAATACAGCTTGCATGGCAGATGTAGCGATTATTCTCGCACCTAAAAATCTAGTGGTTGAGAATCCTGTCCAACTTCTATTCATTTCTGCACCACAAGCAGGAAATGCAACATTAATCAATCAGCCGCGCTGTTTGGTGATTGCAGAATCCTATAGCAATTTGACCTTTTTGCAAACCTTTGTGGGAACTGATACTCAAAAATATTTCACAAATACCGTAACCGAAGTTTGGCTTGCGGAAGGCGCACAGGTCAATCATACCAAGGTACAGTGGCAAGGTAGCGAGGCAGTGCATATCAATACAACTGCGATCGCGCAAGCCCGAAATAGCAGCTATAAAAATCAATCGATCAGCATCGGCGCAAAGATTTCACGCCAAAATTTGATCGTGCATCAGATGGCGGAACAGACAGAGACTTCATTAACTGGATTGGCTTTTATTGATGGCGAACAGCTTGCGGATACGCATTCTGTAATGGCTCACAATTATCCACATGGATCGAGTAAGCAGTTGCACAAGTGCATTGCTGATGGTCGTTCTCATGCTGTTTTTAACGGCAAAATCCAAGTTGCGAAATTAGCCCAACAAACTGATTCGACACAACTTAGTCGTAATCTGTTGCTATCGGGCAAAGCGCGAGTGGATACTAAGCCGCAATTAGAGATTTTTGCGGATAACGTCAAATGCGCTCACGGTGCGACTGTTAGCCAATTGGATGCTGAAGAGATTTTCTATCTCCAAAGTCGGGCGATCGACGCAGAGAGTGCGGCTAATTTGTTGACCTATGCTTTTGCGACTGAGGCGATCGCCCAAATCCCAATTGTGTCAGTGCAGCGATCGCTGAGTAATTTCGTACTTGAAAAAACGAAATCATAGCTTTTGCAACTCTAAATATAAAACTCAAAAAGCTATGGCTCACGCTGCGCGTGCACCATAGCTTTTTGGTTTTTAAGTTTTCTATTGAATTTATGAATTATTGACATATTAGGTTGATTAAGAATTTGGCTTATAGCTTTATATCCCCAATTATTCAGATCAGTGCCAGCAGTCAGTCATCAACAGAGCTACAACAGCGCCCGAAAATTCCACATTTCGTAACGCCCGTTACGAAGCGTAAGAATTTGTCCTTCAGGGCCACTAGGCAATACGTCCATCCAAATTCTGCCGCCGTTTAGGTCACTGAATAATAGCGAACCATCACTAGAAAAAGCGATCGCTAAAGGATAATGCCGATCGCCTAAATCTACTTGAGTGCGATCGAGTAGTAGTAGATATTCAGGTTTGCCAGATCCATCAAAATTCACTTCCGAGAGTGTCCATTGTTGCTGTACTAAAACGCTAAAATCTTCAAGGCCGATCGACACTTGACCATTGCGTTGTAACTCGCTGTACATTGCTCGAATTAGGCGCTCGATCGCTTTAGGTGAGAGATTTCGCCAATCAACGGGTGTTCCCCTTGGTGGAGCAAAAGTACCGCCACTGGTGACAAGTGGCGGAATTATACTTTTGGTTAATAATGGCGCGAGGGTGATCTCACCTGATGCTAGGATTTTCAAACGCCCATCATCACTGACCCATAAAGATTGAGCCGTCAGAATTGCCGTTTGCGATTTTCCATAGCCATCATACATAACCACGCCCAGCGTATTATTTAGCGACAGTCCTAGAATTTTCCATAATAGAATTGATGAGCGATCGCTAAGTTCTCTAAATGGATCGTTTAGCCATCTGTTTTCGCTTTTAATCAGATTAACGCTGACCTCATACCAAGCCTGTCCTGCTTCAAGTTTTGGCGGTGGTAAAAACCAATCAGAGCCAGCATTCCCTTTGCCAATATAGGCGACTGTTCCTAACAGTTGTTGAGGTTTGAGAGCGATTGGCGCAAGATCGAGTCGTTGCAATAATTGATTGGAATCTTTGGGATCGACTTTTTGCGATCGCAGCCAATGTTCAGCCCGACGTAAGCCATCGCGCTGCAAAACTACTAAACCTCCCCAAAGTTTAATTTCAGTCGCGCCCGTAAATGTCAACATGGTCATTGCTCGTTGCCAAATATGCGGATAATATTTGGCTAGCATTTCTACGATTTTATCGCCTTTATAGGCGGGGTCATTGGCGATCGCCAAAGCCTCAGTCCATCGACCATCAATAATATTAATTAGCGCTTTTTCTCCTAAACTAGAATTAGGATTCTGGGTTTGTTCAGAAGTGATTTTGGCATGTAAGGCGATCAGGTCATACTGTTCTTGTAGAAATGGAGGAAGAGTTTTCCCTTGTGATCGCAACTGATCAACCATTAGATTGAATTTCCCCAAAGCAGGCGACCACAAGCCAACACTTGCCATTACTAGAGCATCTTGATAAGCCTTTGGTTGGTTCTTCGCCTCATTTAGATTCACCTGCCGCAATTGGACTTGACTGCCCGAATTCGTGATCGCTTCTTCAGGTTGGAAGATTAGGAAAGAAGGCTCGAACGCTTGAGTTTGGTTAATCACTAATTGGATAGAATTAGCATCGCCCGATAATACTTTTCGCCATTTTGGAAGTTCTCCCGCCGCACTTGTCCATGCATTTAGCTCAACTAATTGAGATCGCTTGTCGGTGGCAAAGTAGTAAATTTGTCCGTAGGCAATACCATCTACATTTCCTGAAGTGGTGAGCCAAACACCATTAAATTGAGAGGGAGAATCGTTTAATAATGATAGCTTTTTGAGTGGGAGTCGATTGCGACTTGGTTGCAATCGTTCGGGAACAGCGTAGGTGATATATTTGAGTAGAGGCGATCGCACAAAGTATTCATCAACTCCTGCGATCGTGGTTGTACTCACCAATAGCAATTTCTCCACATCGCGATCGCGAATAGATTGATAAAGCCGAATTTCGCGAATATGCTGAGTTTCTGTTTCCAAAACTATATAGAGAATTTCATCTGTTTTTAGATTGAAATTTTCACCAAGCTTTAATTGGCTACGCCCTAACTCCGACTGAATTTGAGAGATGCTTTTGGGAATATTCCATAACGATCCAGAGTAAAAAGCTGGAGCCTCGGAAGACGCAAGCCAACTAATTGAGGCAGGATTGTATAAATAAACCAATCCAAATCCTACCAATCCGCCGACAATGGGAATGCTTAAGACTACGCCTAGATTTGACCACGTGAGGTGATCTCGCGGATCGATTTTTGGTGATTCTGGTTTTAATTGCTCTTGATTAGCTTGTTGCTTGACCAGATCGACGCGATGAAATTCACTATCTGCTTTAACAAGATCGCCAAAAGGCTTTGAAGATTCGGGCAAAGATTTCATGCGCGGCATCTTAAATCTTATAAGGATGAGATAGCCTAGCATATCAGGGCTTATACGGAAAGCGCCATAGCCATCTCATCTTTAACTCGAATAATTGGTGTGATTTAATTTCCACCTCATGTAATCTTCCATCGTCGGAAAATATTGCACAACCGCATCTAGACCGCCTGCGCGATCTTTGAGATAACCTTCGAGATAATTAAAGTTTTTCTTGCGTGGCAGCTTTCCTGCAACGCGATCTTGATAACCTTCCTGATACTGAGTCTCTCTGTTAAGACCAAAATTAATACCAAACATATATCTTTAAAATCCTATTTTTAATTTGTTAGCAACACAATAAATTTATTGCTGCTGTATCAAATTTAACAAAACCTAAGAACCAGTGATTGTTTTTGAAATAATAATTAAAAATTGATGTCAGATTTTGAGGAAAGAGGCTAATATTGCTTTAGGGTGGTTCTATGGGTATCAACACTCTACATAGTGATAATGCCGAAGAATTCATCCTGATTTCGCAGTTAAGCATTAAAGCTACGCACTCAAACATATATTTATGAATTAACGCATTATGTCTACAACATCATCAGAGTCTCAAGTTGCTCGCGATCGCATTATCTTTTTTGACACCACCTTGCGCGATGGCGAACAGTCTCCAGGCGCAACTCTGAACGTGGAACAAAAACTACTAATCGCGCAGCAACTGGCTCGACTTGGTGTGGACATCATCGAGGCGGGTTTCCCCTTTGCCAGCAAAGGCGATTTCCATGCCGTTCAAGAAATTGCTAAGCTTGTTGGCACCGAAACTGGCCCCACGATTTGCGGATTAGCGCGTGCGACTAGAGGCGATATCGAAGCCGCCGCCGAAGCCGTCAAACCTGCGGCTAAGGGTCGCATCCATACTTTTCTGGCTACTTCCGACATACATTTAGAATATAAGCTTCGGAAAACTCGCGCTGAGGTTTTGGCGATCGTGCCAGATATGGTTGCCTATGCGAGATCTAAAGTTGCCGATGTGGAGTTTTCGCCAGAGGATGCAGGGCGCTCCGATCCAGAGTTCCTCTATCAAGTGCTTGAAGCCGCGATCGCCGCAGGTGCTAGCACCGTGAATATTCCCGACACCGTTGGTTATTTGACTCCATCAGAGTTTGGAGCCTTGATTAAGGGCATTAAAGAAAATGTGCCGAACATCGATCGCGCCATCATCTCCGTACATGGTCACAACGATCTCGGTTTAGCGGTAGCGAACTTCCTTGAAGCTGCCAAAAATGGGGCGCGGCAAATGGAATGCACGATTAACGGTATTGGTGAACGCGCAGGTAATGCCGCCCTCGAAGAATTGGTGATGGCTTTGCATGTCCGTCGTGCTTATTTCAATAGCTTTTTTGGTCGTCCCGCCGAATCGACTGAGCCGCTCTGCAACATTGACACCAAACAAATTTACAAGACTTCGCGCCTTGTCTCCAATCTCACAGGCATGTTGGTACAGCCAAATAAGGCGATCGTTGGCGCAAATGCCTTTGCCCATGAGTCAGGTATCCATCAAGATGGCGTATTAAAAAATCGTCTCACTTACGAAATCATGGACGCAAAGTCCATCGGTTTGACTGATAACTTGATTGTGCTTGGCAAACTTTCAGGGCGTAATGCTTTGAGTTCTCGACTCAAAGAGCTTGGCTTTGAGCTTTCCGACCAAGAACTTAACGCCGCCTTTGTTCGCTTTAAGGAACTTGCTGATAAAAAACGCGAAATTAGCGATCGCGACTTAGAGGCGATCGTTAATGACGAAATCCGTCACGCGCCCGAAGCCTTCAAACTCGATCATGTGCAAGTAAGTTGTGGCGATCGCGCAATTCCTACCGCCACGATCACGATCATCATGCCCGATGGTGCAGAAATCACCGATGCCTCGGTCGGAACTGGTCCAGTTGATGCGATTTACAAAGCAATTAATCGGATTGTGAATGTGCCGAATCAATTGATCGAATACTCCGTGCAATCTGTCACCGCAGGTATCGATGCCCTCGGCGAAGTCACGATTCGCCTCAAGCATCCTGATGTCGGTACGCTCTCTGGACATTCGGCAAATACCGATATTATCGTTGCTTCGGCGCGAGCCTATCTCAGTGCGCTCAACAAACTTTATTTTGCACTTCAGTCGCCTACCACTAAACCTAGCGATCGCGAAAAGCTTAGAAAAGAAGCCGCCTTATAAAATCCACACAAAAAAAGAAGTCGCGCAATGCGTGGCTTCTTTTTTTTGTGGATTTTTATGTGGAAAATATTCAAGATAATCATGTAATATCAGAAATATAGTGCGATCGCTACTAAAGACTCTAGAAACAGTAAAAAATGCAGTATCAAAGTAAATTTTCACAATCTGTGATGGATCGTGAAAAAGAACCAGAAAAAAAGCTCAAATTTGCAAAAAATAGCCACCTCTAAATAATTTGTTGACTAATTAGTAGTACTGGAGAACCAGAAATCATGCCAGCCCTCATTGAGTTCCAGTACTTTGAGTAAGGCTAATGCTCGACTGCCTTGCGGTCTCCAACTCATGCCCT
>JBDNJN010000114.1:0-28258 GCA_041687725.1 Pseudanabaena sp. | reverse complement strand
TCTATGCCCTCCATCGGTTCTGATGGATTTTATTTTTCCTTCTTTCTCCCATCGTCTAACTGTATCGACACTTACTGCCTTTAGCTCCGCAACTTCTCCGACACTAATTAGCTTATCCATAGATTTTATTAGATTTTATTGCCTTAAATCTAGGTATAATTATGTATTATGTCAACTGTTGATTACCCTTCTAGTTTTTATGTTAAGTAGGTAGGACTTACGCAAAAATGTCTAAAAGCCTAGATTTGTCGTAGGGGCAATTCATGAATTGCCCCTACGACAAATCTAGGGGTGATTCATGAATTGCCCCTACTTTATTTCTCGTTCTCAAGCATTACCTTTGCTTGCAAAAGTTCTAGGTGTTTTTCTTGGCTAACCTTGGGATAGTGGAGATTGAGTTCCTTTAATTTGGCATAAATAATGCCTGCCACCGCGAGGCGCGTAAACCATTTGTGATCGGCTGAGATGATGTGCCAAGGAGCCAACTCTGTGCTGGTGTGATTGAACATATCTTCATAAACAGCCATGTAGTCATCCCAAAACTCTCGCTCCTTCGCATCATTCGTGGAGAATTTCCAGTTTTTCTCAGGGCGCTCAATCCTTTCTAAAAAGCGTTGCTTCTGCTCCTCTTTAGAGACATTCAAGAAGAACTTAAGGATGACAGTTCCATTGTTGACCAGATGTTTCTCAAAGTTATTAATTTCCTCAAAGCGTTGCTTCCAGATTTTTTCATCGATTAAACTAGGAGGGATTTGGCGCTGTTCCAAGATTTCTGGATGGACTCTAGTTACCAAAATCTCTTCGTAATAAGAGCGATTAAAAATGCCAATGCGCCCTCTTTCTGGGAGCGCCTTGGAACATCGCCACAAATAATCATGATCCAACTCTTCCAAAGAAGGAGCCTTGAAACTATACACCTGAAATCCTTGGGGATTGATACCTGACATTACGTGCTTGATGGTGCTGTCTTTACCTGCCGCATCCATCGCCTGAAAGATAATCAGCAAGGAGTGAGTATCTTGGGCATAGAGTATGTCCTGATATTCTGCTATAGCTTTGATAACTTCCTGTAAGTCACGTTTAGCATCCGACTTCTTGAGATAATCGGCTTTGTAATCGGGGTCGTAGTCTTTGGTGAGGGAGATTTTTGGGTCTGGCGGCACTAAAAAGGGAAGCATAAATTCGGTATGACTTTTAATGTCAAATAGATTCAACGATAAATCTCTCTGTTTATGGTGTTTGGTCATCCTTTTACTCCTCTCCTGTTAAGGTAATGTGTTGAGATACGTGATTAAGTCAGCCAAATCGTCATTGCCGATATTCCAGCGCGGCATATCACGATTCAACCGTGTTTCAATGATGTAATACATGGGTTTACCTTAATTTTTAGGCGATCGCGCTTGCCGAAAAAGACTCAAAAAATCTAAAAAGTAGTTCCCATTTTTCGTAGCCAACGATAATGGGATGATAATCCTGACCAAAAAGAATTATGTTGGTTATATCTCACTCCATATTCTCGACAAGTCTGTTCCACGACTTTAGATAGTTCAGGATAGTTAATATGGCAGATATTGGGAAATAAATGATGCTCGACTTGGAAATTCAATCCACCCAGAAGCCATGTCATCAAATGGTTATTCCGAGAGAAGTTTACCGTTGTTTCGATCTGATGCACCGCCCAATCTTTCTCAATGAGACTCACCTCGGCAATTGGCAATGGGAAATCGGCTTCTTCGACCGCGTGCGCTAGTTGAAATACTACGCTCAACACTACTCCCAAGGTGACAGCTACTAATCCATAGCTCGTTAAAACTTGCCATAGCGTATGAAATTGTAACGGAATCGCAAAGACAAGCGCGAAAAATACCAGTTTGCCACCAACAAATATCACTAGATCACTGGACTTAGGACGTTGAAAGCGGTGATCGCCAATTTTGCCAGCGATCAGACAATAAAAATCATCATAAAAATGCCACTTAATCGCTAGCAACCCATACAACAACCACAAATAATAATGTTGCCAACGATGGAAGGCTAAGTGCGGATGAGAAGGAGCAAGTCGCCCAAAAATTCCCACATCCAAATCCGTGTCATAACCAGCAATATTGGTATAGGTATGATGAAGAACATCGTGCTTCCAATGCCAAATATAAGTACTGCCGCCAATCAAATCTAAACTCATCGCCATGAGCTTATTAACCCATGGCGAATCGGAATATGCGTGATGTGCGCCGTCATGTTGAATGCTAAAACCAATGCCTGCGGTAACGACACCGAGCATAATGCACAAGGGAATTACCTGCCACCATGTCTGAGCTACCAAAACTAATAGAGAATATAATCCGAAAAAGCTAAACAACAAGATAATGGTTTTCGCATACATTTGCGGACAATCACGAGCCTTGCGATCGGGATTTTGAAAAAGTTCGTCAACCCTTCGTCTTAGTTCCGTCTTAAACCCACTATTCTTACCAAACTTTAATTTTTTTACGGTCTCTTTTTCAAGAACCACAGACTGATGAAATTTATTGACTTGCATTTTGATTTAACTCTCAAATATTAATATCTTGGGTAAGCGATCAAGAATCTCTTCTACGCCTAGTCAACTTTTCATGCGTCGGAGCAGCATCGCGTTAATTGAGACAACAACTGTAGAAATTGTCATAAACAATGCGCCTACGGCTGGAGAAAGGACAATCATCTGAGCTTGGTCATGTTTTCTGGAGGAGGAAGGTTGAGATTCTTTTTTCTATGGTGTATCTTTAAAGAATTTAGTGGATTGTGATCGCAATTCACATTGAATTCAGGTTTGTGTGTTGTTACTAGCTTGAGTGATCGCAGTTTCATTTACTGCATGAATCGATTGATTACGATACAAATTGAATCATTGCCAAGCTGTCAAAGCTATTTGTCAGCAAGACTTTCCTTTAACTTCAGTTGTAAATCGCCTCAATAATTATCTTCTCAAGTTTGCAGGAGGCGATCGCTAGGCATATTGAGTTAAATCATTGCGATCGCCTTAATGATTATTGGCTCAATAAGTGTTTCGGGGAGGTCGAATATGATAGTTGCCCCAAAGCCTTTAATACTAAGGGCTAAGGGTTTCAGATCTTCAAGATCTCCGAGAATTAAACCATTGCCTAGCAAGCATTTTAGAGGCTTTATTCAAAGTAACTCCCCGAAACGCTCATTGAGCCTTGATTTTTAGCGCCAATAATTTCAGATACAGGCTATTGAGGCTTTAAGGGGTACGGATAAATTTTTGAACGTGCCGCGAAGCGACACTTTTAAAAATTTATCTGGATTTTATGACAGCACTTCGCGCTGTAATGCTATGATTAGTGTAATTGGGATCGTAAGGGTTTCGACGTGTTAGTAGAAGCTATCCCTTGATGCAGGTCGAGAGCGGACTATCTCTCGTAAATCAATGGTTCAAACAAGTACATGCGAACAACATTGTATCTTTTTCTCGTAAAGCCGCTCCTGTAGCTGCCTAAGAATCAGTTTCTGATTTCGAGGTGTGATGTATGACTCCGTTAAATATGTCACTCCAACCCCCAACGGATGCTGCGTATAGCTTTCTCCTGTCGGCTACTCGCTCAAGATTAGATTGGTGCATCTTTCATTGCTAGAGATAAATAGCAGTTCCCTCCGTGAGGATCAAATCGGATAAACCTGTGAATGACTGGGAAGTTAGGCGCTAGTGCGGACGGCAGTTCGACTCTGCCCGATTCCATAAACCTAATAAAAAAGGCACTTGCTAAGCAAGTGCTTTTTTTAGTTAGCGATATATTGTAAAGAGGTCGCTGATTAGGTTGAGGTGATATTAATGCTGAAAGCATTTTTGACAGTCATTGCGATCGCTCTATGAAAAACATTAGAAAGGTATTTTTATTTTGCAATATTAACTTCTTGACGTTTATAGGAACTTTGCGTCAAACTGTCTACTAACTTAATAGCTAGAACTAGCATGGAAACTCTGGAATTTATTATTTACCCAGATGGTCGAGTCGAAGAGCGCGTCACAGGCATCATCGGTTCTAGTTGTGCTGAAGTGACAGCCGCGATCGAGGCAAAACTCGGTATAGTCGCTCATCGAGAGTTAACTTCCGAAAATTTTGCTCAGCAGCAAATAACATCTCAGTCAGCTACACAATGCGATCGCGTATCAGACACCTCAAGTTTCAGCCAGTGGTAATAAGCTTACAGAAATTTCAAATTTTCACCAGATTGAAAAGTTTTGTATACTAGCACTTATAAAACATAATCGGGATCAACCTTATGTCACATTTCAGCCAAGTAAAAACTCAAATCCGTAGTTTAGAGCCTCTGCAAAAAGCGCTAACCGACCTAGGCGTTAACTGGAAGTCTGGTGCTGCACCAATGCGCGGACACGAAGGCACGACAACCTCGGCTGAAGTCGTAATCGAGCAAGAAAATGGCTACGATGTTGGCTTTCAGTGGAATGGCGCTGAGTATGCCTTAGTTGCCGATATGCAGTTTTGGCAACAGCCTTGGACTGTGGAGAGTTTCTTGCGAAAAGTCACTCAAGGCTATGCGATCGCCACAGTCATGGGTGAATCGAGCGACAAAGGCTTTGCGCTATCTGAGCAACAAGTCCGTGAAGATGGCTCGGTACGTTTAGTCCTTCAGCGCTGGAATGGATAATCCATCTATAGGTGCAGCAATATCAATAAGTTCAGAGTCAGAGATGATCGATCGCTCTGGCTTTGAGCCCGAACTTGGCGGCGAACTGCGGCAAAATGCGGTATTTGTTGACGAAACAGTATGTATCGGTTGTGGGCATTGCGCTCATACTGCGCGTAGTACCTTCTTTTTGGAAGAGGACTATGGACGCGCTAGGGTGATCGCCCAAGACGGTGATCAAGAAGACTTAGTACAAGAGGCGATCGATACCTGTCCTGTAGACTGCATTGCTTGGGTAAATTACAACGACCTTAACAAACTCGAAGAAGCTAGAAAACATCAAATTATTCAGAATTTAGGAATTACTGGCGATCGCGCCATCCTAATGCGTAGTATCAAAACATAAAAAAGAAGGGGTGCTAAGCACCCCTTCTTTTTTACTTAGTAACGGTCACGACCGCCGCCGCCGCCAGAGGGACGACCACCGCCACCGCCGCCACCACCTTTGTAGCCGCCACGACCACCGCCGCCGCCGCCAAAGGAATCGGAGCTTTCGCGGGGCTTAGCCTTGTTCACCTTGAGATTACGACCCATCCATTCGGCTTCGTCTAGTGCTTCAATGGCGGCATCTTCTTCTTTTTCATCAGCCATTTCTACGAAAGCGAAGCCGCGTGGGCGACCTGACTCGCGATCGATTGGCAGATGAACACGGGTTATTTTGCCATATTCTGCAAATACGGCTTTCAAATCATCTTCTGCAACATCATAAGAGAGGTTGCCAACATAAATAGACATAATACTTGCTTCAACAATCGGATATGTAGGGAGATAGAGATTTCGGAAAGAAGCCTGTCATGATGAAACAGAAGACGACTGTCAATACTGAAAACAAACATGCGATCTAGAAATACTCATCCGCACATATTCTAGCGTAGTCATCTTCAATTATTTGCTTATCTTGAAAATGTTTACGCCAGTACAGCCTGAATTTGCGATCCCCAAATTTGCAATCAATGATGAAAATCTACTTAGTTAGCGTAAGTTTTACTGATGAGTCTGCTGCATCAACCTCAGAAACTGAGAGCCTTTTGGTTACCGCATTAACAATCAACGCATCGATCGCAAATTTGCCGCCACCATAAATTACAAAAAATGCAAAAGATGCGGCGTAGATAGAAGATAGTTCAATTGAAGGGATTGAAAAACCACCAACCAAAATATGGTGATAATTTGCAACCAACATCGTCGAGAACAATCCTAAGGCTGCGGGTCTAGTCAAAAATCCTAGAATCAGTAAAGGCGAGGCGACTACTTCGGTGAGCGCCGCGCAGTAGGCAAAGAAAATAGGGAAAGGTAAGCCGATCACCTCAACATAGGCTTCAGCAAAACCGGGAATATCTGCTAATTTATCGAGACCGTTATGGATCATCATCGTCCCAAGAACAACTCTGAGCAAGAGAAGAGCCGCTTGGGTTAACGTGGCTGGAGCTGAATCTGATCCAAGGATTATGCGGGTGATCGACGCAGCGATGCGAGTTGTATTATTCATTTGAGCGCATTGGTTAAATAGTTGGTTAACAAAACTTAAAAAATTGCAATAATTTATGACTTATATACATTAATCTTAACATAATTTTTTGTAATATCCGTCATCAGAAAATTAGAAAGTATTAGCGCGTATAGAGTCTTGCCACTTTTGGGCTAGATCCTACAAGAAAAGCTTTATCGAGTATTTGACATTTTCGTTGTGCTACGATCGCAAGCTAAGCAATCTTTATGTATTGCATACGATATTGAAATTATTAAAATTCTAAATTTTTAGAGTAAAGCTTATGTCTGCCTTGCCCGCGATCGCTGTTCTGGCGATTCTGATTTTGGTTCACGAACTTGGTCACTTTATGGCGGCCCGTATACAGGGCATTCACGTCAATCGATTTTCGATTGGGTTTGGGCCTGTGCTGTGGAAATATCAGGGCAAGCGGACAGAATACGCATTACGAGCAATCCCACTCGGCGGCTATGTGGGTTTCCCTGATGATGATGAAGAGAGCGATATTCCTGCTAATGATCCGAATTTAATGAAAAATCGTCCGATTATGGATCGGGCGATCGTGATTAGTGCAGGCGTAATTGCCAATTTTGTATTTGCTTACTTAGTCTTATTAGTAATGACTTTGAGTGTCGGCATTGGCACGGTTGATCAAGCAGGGGTAAAAATCACGACCATACTTGATCAAAATTCTCCTGCTGCGGTGGCAGGTTTGCAAGCTGGCGATATTGTCTTGTCTGCTAACGGTATTAAATTTGATACTGGGCTGACAACACTCGATCGCTTTCAAACTTTGATTTCTAAAAGTCCTAACCAATCAGTCGAGCTAGTTGTTGATCGCAATGGGCGATCGCTTCAATTGCCAATTTTGCCTGATGGCGAATCTGGAAAAGGCAGAATTGGTGTAAGACTAGATTTCACAGGCAAGCCTCACCGCCGCGCTGTGCATAACTTAGCTGAAGCTTTTGATAGCGCTACTCAGAGTTTTGAGCGCCTAGTGGTGATGACTGTCCAAGGCTTAAAACAACTTGCTACTAATTTTCAAAATACGGCGGGTCAGTTATCTGGCCCTGTAGCGATCGTGGCGATGGGTTCAGAATTAGTTAAGTCTGATGCCGCCGCGCTATTTGACTTTACGGCGATTATTAGCATTAATCTGGCGATCGTGAATATTTTGCCTTTGCCTGCGCTCGATGGCGGTCAATTAGTATTTTTAGCGATCGAAGCTTTGCGCGGCGGCAAGCCATTGCCAGAAGATCTACAAAATAATGTCATGCAGGGTGGTCTAGTAATTCTCCTCGGTTTAGGTGTAGTGATGATTTTCAAAGATTCATTTAACTTGCTTCAGCAGAGTGGGTTGAGTCCTCTTTAAAACCGCAAAAAAGAAAGGGCGCAAAGCGCCCTTTCTTTTTTGCGGATAAATGCAAAAGTTTTTTGTCAAATTCAAGCATAATAGATAAAGAAATAATAAGTTTTTCGATCAACTCGATACATCACCCATGTCTCTTCCCATCCGTAACGTCGCCATCATCGCCCACGTCGATCACGGCAAAACCACTTTAGTTGACGCACTCCTCAGACAGTCTGGCGCTTTTCGTGAAGGCGAAGCCCTCGTCGAATGCGTGATGGACTCCAACGACCTAGAGCGTGAACGCGGTATTACCATCCTTTCAAAAAATACTGCGGTCAAATACAAAGATACGCTGATCAACATCGTTGACACCCCCGGACACGCCGACTTTGGTGGCGAAGTTGAGCGCGTGCTAGGCATGGTCGAAGGATGTTTGCTCATCGTTGATGCCAACGAAGGACCCATGCCCCAAACTCGCTTTGTGTTAAAAAAAGCGCTGGAAAAAGGTTTGCGTCCAATGGTCGTAATTAACAAAATTGATCGCGAATTTGCCGATCCCCATATTGC
Source organism: Pseudanabaena sp. (assembly GCA_041687725.1). GTDB lineage: Bacteria > Cyanobacteriota > Cyanobacteriia > Pseudanabaenales > Pseudanabaenaceae > Pseudanabaena. The sequence goes on along the minus strand of JBDNJN010000114.1, from coordinate 20,144 downwards.
TGTTAGCAAAGTTCTCGACCTCTTCCTTGAACTTGGCGCAGATGATGACCAATGTGATTTCCCATATCTATTTGCTTCAGGCATGGGTGGTTTTGCTAAGGATAAGCTGGAAGACCCAAGCGTAGACATGAAACCTCTATTTGAGGCGGTACTGCATCATGTTTCCCCACCCATTGGCGATCCCGAAAAGCCTTTGCAATTGCAAGTTACTACCCTTGACTATTCCGATTATTTGGGTCGAATTGTAATTGGTAAAATCCACAACGGTACGATTACTTCTGGACAACAAGCCGCGTTAATTTCTGAAGATGGCACGATTACCAAAGGTAAAATCACCAAACTTTTAGGCTTTGATGGTCTTAAGCGTGTTGAACTACAATCTTCTTCCGCAGGTAACATCGTTGCTGTTTCAGGTTTTGCGACTGCCAACATTGGCGAAACCATCACCTGCCCCAACGAGCCTTCGGCTTTGCCAATGATCAAGGTGGATGAACCGACTTTGCAGATGACTTTCTGCGTTAACGATTCGCCCTTTGTTGGTCAAGAAGGCAAGCTTGTTACTACTCGCCAAGTACGCGATCGCCTAATGCGCGAACTCGAAACCAACGTCGCACTGCGTGTTGAAGAAAACCCTGAATTCCCCGATCGCTTTGCCGTAGCAGGTCGTGGCGAATTGCATTTGGGTATCTTGATCGAAACGATGCGCCGCGAAGGTTACGAATTCCAAGTTACGCAGCCACAAGTTATTTACCGCGAACTGAACGGTAAACAGTGCGAACCATACGAATGTCTCGTCCTTGATGTCCCTGAAGAAGCAGTCGGTGGTTGTATCGAACGTCTCGGTCAACGTCGTGCCGAAATGGTCGATATGCAAATGTCGAGTAGTGGTCGCTCTCAGCTCGAGTTCGTAGTTCCTGCACGCGGACTGATCGGCTTCCGTGGTGACTTCATGCGAGCAACCCGTGGCGCTGGCATCATGAACCACAGCTTCCTCGATTACCGTCCTTCGGCTGGCGAAATTAGCGCCCGTCGTAATGGCGTACTGATCTCCTTTGAAGAAGGTACAGCAACTGAGTTTTCTTTGAAGAATGCTGAAGATCGCGGCGTGTTCTTTATTAAACCAGGTACTAAGGTTTATAAGGGCATGATTATTGGCGAGAACAATCGTCCTCAAGATATGGACTTGAACGTATGTAAGAGCAAGCAGCTTACAAACATGCGGGCGGCTGGTGCTGATGACATCGTGCAGTTGCAAGCACCGATCGAGATGAGCCTCGAACGTGCGCTTGAATATATCGGACCTGATGAAATCCTTGAGGTTACTCCAGCGTCAATTCGTTTACGCAAGCTGACTAAGAAATTTGCGAAGCACTAAGCACTAAGCTCTAGCAAGTTAGATAAAGTAAAAGGGGCGCAATGCGCCCCTTTTACTTTATGGGTGGATATTTGCTAAACTATTTTTAAAGTTTTAAGGCTGTTTTTCAACCATTGGCTTATGCATCAAGTTGTCCTCGAATTGTCTGGAAGTCGTAAAGTCCATGTTATTTCTGAACATGCGACTAAGGAGGAATCTTTGGATAAGTACATCAAGCTGGTAGAGGCAAATAATAATTCGCCAATTACGACTAAAGGCAAATACTCAATTCGCAAAAAATCAGAATAGCTACAAATTCTGATCAAGACTCTATTTACATTGCCAATAATATTACAGCGCAAGTCGCTGCCATAAAACCCAGATAGTTTTTTGCAAGTGCCGCGAAGCGGCACTTGCAAAAAACTATCTGCTGTATTATCGAATCCTTATAGTCAAATTTCACTTCATGCACCTATCCGAATGCTACCGACTCTTAGGAATTCCGCGTAATGCCACTTTAGATGACATTAAGGTTGCCTATCGTCGTCTGGCGCGTAAGTATCACCCTGATGTCAATCAGAATGACCCTACAACCACGGATAAGTTTCGGATGGTGCAGGAAGCTTATAACATGCTCAAGGACGCGGAAAAAGAGGATTTATCCAAAGAAATATTTTCCAAAAATACATCTGTAAATGTAACTACCTCTGGAAAGACATCTGCGCGATCGCAGTCTACACCTCCAGATCCAAAAACAGCTACTTCAAACAAACCACCTCAGCCCTATCCCAAGATCAAAATTGAGGTGAAGCAAGTTAATAATCGAGTCGATCCAATTAATAGTGATCCAGAGCTAAAGCTCAAATTGGATATGTTGCGGCGCGTCCAAGATTTACTTAAGCAAAAAAAATATATTGTAGCGATCGCAGTTGTCGAAGGGATGAGTGAGAGATTTCCCAACTCACCCGAAGTAATTCATTGGAAAGCTGTCACATATCACCGTTATGCTGGTGAATTAATTTTGGTGGGTAAATTGCGCGAAGCTGAAATTTATCTTGATAAGTCATTAGATACTGATCCTAAGAATCGCGAACTTAGTTTTGAGGTTAAGCGCGACTTAGAAAGAGTTCAAAATCTTAAAAAGGGATAATTGCAAGAAAATGACGCTGTTCTAGATCTCGCAAGTCAATCAACTCATCACCCAAACTCAAAGCTTTCAGACTTTGAGTTACACATCGCGTTTTTAATTAATCTTCATCCTCAAACTCATCATCGTCCTCTTCCTCCTCATCTTCAAATTCCACATCATCATCCACTAGCTCATCGTCAAAACTGCGACGACTGCGAGGTTTATCGACTACACGAATGGGTTCGATCCGAGGTTCGATGATTTGATAATTACGAGCAGTATTGTCATCAATGATTACATCATCTGCTTCCTCATTATAGCCGCGATCTGGCTCATAGCCATTATCGACTTCAACAATTGGCGTATCGTAAGCATTAAAGCCAGTACCAGCAGGAATCAGACGACCAATAATCACGTTCTCCTTCAAGCCACGCAACCAGTCAGACTTACCTTCGATCGCCGCTTCCGTGAGAACACGAGTAGTCTCTTGGAAACTTGCCGCCGAGATGAAGCTATCGGTATTCAAACTTGCCTTAGTAATACCCATCAACACAGGCGTGTAGTCCGCAGGCGCACCACCTGTAATGTCCATAGCCTCATTGATTTGCTCAACTTGATGCAGTTCCACCAGCTCACCTGGTAGACGAGTAGTATCACCACCATCTTCGATCCGTACCTTCGAGGTCATCTGCTTGACGATTACTTCAATGTGCTTATCGGAAATATCCACACCTTGAGATTGGTATACAGACTGGACTTCGTTCATCAAGAACTCTTGTACCTTTTGCAAACCAATTAGCGCCGCTTTTCTGACTCCAAGCGATTCCTTGTAAGCATGGAAATAAATATCAAGAATGTCATGGGGATTGGCAGGGCCATCGGTGAGAGCTTCGCCAGCTAAGAGCTTTTGACCATCAGAAATAATTACACTCTGACCCGCATTGAATGAATAATCATCATCAAGAACGCCGTCATTGCCGAGAATTTTCACTTCAGGATTGTCATCAGAGTCATAAGTAACTTGGGCAGTACCAGTAGTACGCGCAAGAACGCACATTTCTTTAGGCTTACGCGCTTCGAGGAGTTCTTCAATCCGAGGTAGCCCTTGGATAATGTCTCCAGTTTTGGCACGCTCAAACACTAGCAGCGCAATGTTGTCACCACGCTGAACCAAGTCAGCATCATGAATTTGTAACAATGCTCCAGGCGATACAAGGTAAGGACGACCGATCCGAAATACGACCGTACCATCTTCAACCTTAAGTACTTGTCCAGACTCTTCGGTAATCACGCCTTCACCGATTTCATCGCCCGATCGCAAAAGAGCGCCAGCTTGAACAGTGGGATTAGGGCAAGGCGTGGTGATGCAATCTGCCTCAGTGACGACCAACAAGCGGCGCACGATTTCTGACCCTTTACGAATACCACGGATCTGACCAGCTTTTTTACAGAGAATCTCTGTACGAGCAACAACTGCACCTGGATCGATGCGATCGCCATCATTCACCAGCAGGCGAGTCCGCGAATTGCTATGGGCAGGATCGCCAGAAGTATCTTGACGAATCACCAAAGATTCGAGAATTACCAATTGCAAACGCAAGCTGCCTGGATCGGCATCGTTAGGAATAAACTCAATGTCAGCCGCCAATTGGGGGGCATCGGTGTCAACTTCTAACAACAATTGGGTTTTGAGTAACTCAACGCTATCGATCGCTTTGACGCGATCGCCATCTTTGTAAGGAATACGCTGTACTGCGCGTAAGCCAATCGAACGACCTTCTTGGTTAACCGATTCTTGGCTGGGAACCGTTGGCACATCAGGAACTTGGTATTCTTCTACAGGACGCAACAGCAACGCAGGTCCTTCAGTCGAATCCAAATATTCCACATAGCGCAGTTCGGTCGCAATCAACCCTGGCATAATTTCCGTGCCTGGTTGAACCAAAGTCCCATTCTTTTGCATCGCCGTCTGCGGATCATCGACCAAGTGTAAATCACCTGGTTTGATCACAATTTCGCGCAAAATGTCGTTCTTTTGGAATACTTCCACCACACCTGCGATTTGGCTAAAGATATCCTTAACAACTTCCGTACCAGCTTCAATAAACTGATTTTCTTCCACCATCAACAACGAAGCATCCTTGTTGACTTCATGAGTCTCTTCAGGAATCCAAAGCAATGTGCCGCCCTTAACGACTTCATAGCCCTGCTTGCCCTTGCTACGCTTAGCAACTTCTACACCCGCAAACTTGATAATACCGCCGCTTTTGGTTTGGTAAGTATCATCAATCAATTCCGCCACGACTTGATTATTAATCAGCTTGCTACCTGGAGAAGCCTTCAGCGAGAAGCTCTGACCGCCTTGGGTTTCGAGAACGTAATGCTCGCGTCCTTGATAGCTTTCTTCTTTGACGATCGCCTGATCCAAGATCACCGAAGCGGTAATAATTTCCACTTCACGATTGTGACGGCTATCTTCTTCGCTAAGACGGACAACACCACCATGTTCAGTGATCAAGCGAGTCTCTGCAAGCACATCGCCTTCTGTAACATAGGCTTCGTTTTTGATAGTTGGTTCGGCAGTCGGTGGTAGGTCATAGACCTCGCCAGCCAATACCCAAACCCGCCCTTTTTCACCACGAGCGACATAACTAGTGTTGCCTTGACGGTCTTTTTTCTCTTCGATCGCCAGATCCGAGAATAAAACTTCACCCGCCAAGCCAGTATTCAGCGCTTTAGTCGCTTTTTCTGTGGTTTTGCGGGAAGTCTTACCCGTGATAGAAACTTCAGCCATCAATTGATTTTGAGTGACCTTCTGCCCCTCACCCACCAATAAAGTCGAACCTTGGGTGATCGTATAAACCCGCTTACCCTCAGAACTTTCTAAAGTGAACTCACCGTTTGATTCCACGACAAATGCGTCTTCACCATGACGAGTACGCATCGGGCGAACTTTTAGCTTTTTGTTGTATTTAATCGTGCCATTGTGAGGGGCGCGTTGCTGCTCGGCAACTTCCCCAGTAAATACACCACCTGTGTGGAAAGTCCGCATGGTTAGCTGTGTACCTGGTTCACCGATGGACTGGGCGGCGATAATGCCCACCGCCTCGCCAATGTTTACCAATTCGAGATGAGCCAAGCTCCAGCCATAGCACATCTGACAAACCGATCGCGTTGATTCGCAAGTAAAGGCTGAGCGGACACAAACTTCTTCAACCCCAGATTTAGCCGCGACCAAGGATAAATCTTCGGAGATTTCTTGATTACGCATCACGATAACTTCACCCGTTTTCGGATCAACGATAGGCTCAGCAGCTACACGACCAAATAGGCGATCGGAAAGCTTAATCAGAGTCTTTTCGCCATCTTTCATCGCCTTAAGACGAATGCCGCGAGTTGTGCCGCAATCATGCTCACGCACGATTACATCTTGCGATACGTCTACCAGACGACGGGTGAGATATCCAGAGTCAGCCGTCCGCAGTGCCGTATCTACCAGCCCTTTACGCGCACCGTAAGACGAAATAATATACTCAGTAACCGTCAGCCCTTCGCGGAAATTAGTCTTAATCGGTAAATCGATGATTTCCCCTTGTGGATCAGCCATCAATCCACGCATACCCACCAACTGACGCACCTGCGAAATGTTGCCACGCGCACCAGAAAACGCCATCATATACACAGAGTTAAGGGGGTTATTGCTCTTAAAGTTCTTCACCACCTCATCCTTAAGGTTCTCGTTAGCCACATTCCATGTATCAATTACCTTCTGGAAACGTTCTACTTCAGTGATTTCGCCTCTGACATAACGGCTTGCCGTTTCTTCGATTTCCAGTTCCGCCGCCGCTAACAAAGCTTTCTTACTGGCAGGAACTTGTAAATCTTCAATACTGATTGACACGCCAGCTTGAGTAGCATAGCGAAATCCTAGAGCTTTTAATTGGTCGGCAACATTAGCGGCGCTCGTTGTTCCATAATTCGTAAAAGCCCAAGCAATCAACTTCTTCAACTGCCCTTTATCAATTGTGCTATTGATAAAGCGTTGAGGCTTCTTATCTTCAGGCGAATCCGTGTTGCTAGTCGTGAAATCTGCCATGGTATTAAGCTATATAAATAATCTTTTGAGTAATTAACCGAAATCCTAAATATTTATAGTGGTAGAACAAAGTTCTACCACTATAAATATTTAGTTAGCTAGAGACGCATAAATCGCCTGATTGAAAATCACACGTCCAGGAGTAGTTTTGATGTACTGCGAAATCAATCCTCCTTCAGCATCTTCACGAATACGTCGGAACTCAAATTCCTTCACCTTCGTACCGTCTTCTGCAACTGTGACTTTCGGCTCTTCGTCCTCTTTTTCTTCGCCTTGACCTTCAAGCACACCCTCAAAACGTACCCAAACACTCGCATGGATGTCGATTTCGCGCTGTTCGTATGCCATCACGACATCATTGAAGTTAGCGAAATAACGTCCTTCACCTTTCTGCTGATAAGGGTTTTCAGTAGTGAGATAGTAACAACCCAAAACCATATCTTGGCTAGGTGTAACAATCGGACGACCCGTTGCAGGAGAGAGAATGTTATTGGAAGCAAGCATCAGCAACCGCGCTTCAGCTTGCGCCTCAATCGATAGAGGCACGTGAACCGCCATCTGATCGCCATCAAAGTCAGCGTTAAACGCAGGACAGACGAGGGGATGCAGTTGAATGGCGCGACCACTGACTAGCAATGGTTCAAAGGCTTGAATACCCAATCGGTGAAGGGTTGGCGCACGGTTTAACATGACTGGATGATCGCGAATCACATCTTCCAAAACGTCCCAAATCGCTGGATCGTTGCGCTGAATTAGCTTCTTCGCAGCTTTGATGTTATTTACCAAGCCTGTTTTGATCAAACGATGAATCACAAAGGGCTGGAATAACTCGATCGCCATTTCCTTGGGCAGACCGCATTGATGGATCTTCAGGTTAGGACCAACGACGATTACCGAACGTCCTGAATAGTCAACCCGTTTACCGAGTAAGTTTTGACGGAAACGACCCTGCTTACCTTCGATAATGTCCGACAGAGACTTGAGTGGACGATTATTTGCGCCAACCACAGTCCGACCGCGACGACCGTTATCGATCAGTGCATCGACTGCTTCTTGCAACATTCGCTTTTCATTCCGCACGATGATTTCAGGCGCAAGAATTTCTTGTAAACGAGCCAAACGGTTGTTGCGATTGATCACGCGACGATAGAGATCGTTAAGGTCACTGGTAGCAAAGCGCCCACCATCAAGCTGCACCATCGGACGCAAATCTGGCGGAATTACAGGAATGACATCCAATACCATCCAATCGGGTCTAGAGCCAGTTGCGACAAAGTTATCAACCACACGCAAACGCTTGATCAACTTGGCGCGTTTCTGCCCTTTGGAGTTTTCAATGTCATTACGAAGGCGTTCGGCTTCCTTCTCAAGATTGATATTTTGCAATAGCTGTTTGATTGCTTCTGCGCCAATCCCAACTTCGATGCCGTCTAATACAGACTCTTCGGCATAGATTTGATCTTCAAGATCAATCCATTGATCTTCAGACAGCAATTGCTTATAAGAAAGGTCATAGGCAGTAGCAATTACCTCTCCTATTTCAACAATTTTTCCTTCTGCTGTGGTTGGAGCATGTTTAGGATGCAGATGATAAGCCCTTTCAACGCCATCAATGCCACGAATGCGAATTTCACGGCTATTGACCACCGTAACTTCGCCATCGACATCAGATTTAATCCCTGGATTAATGACAACGTAGGCGTTAAAGTAAACAATTTGCTCAACATCACGCAAAGGTATATCCAGCAAAGTCGCCATGTAACTAGGAATACCCTTGAGATACCACACATGGGTAACTGAGGCGGCAAGTTTAATAAAGCCCATGCGATGACGACGTACTCGCGATTCCGTCACTTCTACGCCGCAGCGTTCGCAGACAATACCGCGATGGCGCACACGCTTATACTTGCCGCAATGACATTCCCAGTCCTTTGCAGGCCCAAAAATCCGCTCACAAAACAAGCCATCCATCTCTGGCTTGAGGGTGCGGTAATTAATAGTTTCGGGTTTTGTTACTTCGCCAACCAAACTGCCATTTGGTAGAACGCGCTCGCCCCACTTACGAATGCGATCGGGTGATGCCAAGCCAATCTTGACATAGTCAAATCGCTGTTCCACTTTCGCCATACGTTAAAATGTCCTTAATTGATTGCGTGCTTGCTCGATTAAAAAATTTGATAACAAGGGGCTTAAGCCCCTTGTTATTTTTAGTGGTGAAGATTATTACTACGGTCTAGTCATCATCTTCATCAAAGTTGATATCGCTTCGATAAGCGGATTCGTAAGTCGGACGGTTTGGGGTGCGGCGTGAGCCAGTGTCTACCATTAGATCTACCTCTGTATCGTGGTTACTACCATCCTCAGAAAGCTTGTGAACTGACACATCTAGACAGAGTGACTGAAGCTCGCGCACCAATACCTTGAAGGATTCAGGTGTACCAGGACGCGGAATTGGATGCCCTTTAACGATCGCATTCAGAGCTTCATTACGTCCAGTCATATCGTCAGACTTGACTGTGAGCAACTCTTGGAGAATATAGGCAGCACCGAAAGCTTCCAGCGCCCATACTTCCATTTCTCCAAAACGCTGACCACCCTGTTGAGCTTTACCACCAAGAGGCTGCTGCGTAACTAGAGAGTATGGTCCAGTCGATCGCGCATGGATCTTGTCATCGACAAGGTGGACTAGTTTCAGCATATAAGCTTTGCCGACAGTCACAGGCTGATCGAAAGGTTCACCAGTGCGTCCGTCATAAACCCTCAATTTGCCAGGGAAAGCATCATTGAAGATCCAGTCTTTACCAGTATGCTTACGCGCATGTTCTAGTTGACCATTTACTAACTCACGGGAAGCCTCTTCACCGTACATTTCATCGAAAGGTACGATTTTAAAGCGAGAATTCAGATTTTCGGCTGCCCAACCCAGTAAGCATTCAAATACTTGACCGACGTTCATCCGTGAAGGAACACCTAGAGGATTTAATACAATATCGAGAGGAGTGCCGTCGGGTAAGTATGGCATGTCTTCTTTCGGCAAGATGCGCGAAATAATGCCCTTGTTACCGTGACGACCCGCCATCTTGTCTCCGACTTGGATCTTACGCTTTTGAGCGACATAGATCCGCACGACCATATTGGCTCCAGGTGGCAATTCATCGCCTTGTTCGCGAGTAAATACGCGCACATCGACAACCCGGCCTTTTTCACCGTTAGGAACGCGGAGAGAGTTATCTCTGACATCGCGGGCTTTTTCACCGAAGATTGCTCTTAAAAGCTTTTCTTCAGGTGGTTGGTCAGATTCACCTTTAGGTGTGACCTTACCAACCAAAATTTCGCCAGAGTTTACCCAAGCACCGACGCGGATAATGCCTTGCTCATCGAGGTTTCGCAGTGAATCTTCACCAACGTTAGGAATTTCGCGAGTGATTTCTTCAGGTCCTAGCTTGGTTTGACGGGCTTCAATTTCGTATTTTTCAACGTGAATCGAAGTATAAACGTCATCAATTACGAGTCGCTCATTAATCAAAATCGCGTCTTCGTAGTTGTAGCCTTCCCAAGGCATATAGGCAACCAAAATATTCTGTCCGAGGGCAATTTCACCGCCTTCAGTCGCAGAACCATCGGCAAGAACTTGTCCTGTAACTACCGTGTCACCAACCCAAACGAGAGGACGCTGATTTAAGCAGGTATCTTGGTTCGATCGCTGATACTTTTGCAGACGGTAGATGCTGTCTAGCCCAGTATCATCAGCCTTAACCCGAATTTCATCAGCAGACACATAGGAGACTTCACCAGTGACTCGCGAGACGATTACCATGCCTGAGTCACGGGCGGCTTGCGCCTCTAGCCCAGTACCAACCAGAGGACGCTCAGGACGCAATAGGGGAACGGCTTGACGTTGCATGTTCGATCCCATTAGGGCGCGGTTTGCGTCGTCATGCTCAAGGAAAGGAATTAGTGATGTTGCTACCGAGATGATTTGTACGGGAGAAACAGCCACATAATCGATTTCTTCAGGTGATGCAGTACCCCACTCTTGACGATAGCGAATCGGCACGATTTCGAGGAAGATGTAACCTTCATCATTGGTGGCTACGTCACCAGGCGCGACGCGAAACTCATCTTCTTCATCGGCGGTCATGTAGACAGGTTCTTGATTTTTGAGAACCTTGCCATTCTCGACTGCGTAGTAAGGAGTCTCAATGAAGCCGTATTGATTCACACGAGCGTGAGTTGCCAAAGAACCGATTAGACCAGCATTAGGACCTTCAGGAGTCTCAATGGGGCAGATGCGTCCATAGTGGCTAGGGTGAATATCGCGTACCGCAAAACCTGCGCGTTCGCGAGTCAGACCACCAGGTCCAAGAGCGCTAAGGCGGCGCTTGTGGGTTAACTCAGCCAGAGGATTGGTTTGATCCATGAACTGAGACAGTTGGCTGGAACCAAAGAATTCTTTGATTGCGGCAACTAATGGTTTGGGGTTAACCAAGGATGCAGGTGTGAGGGAATCAACGTCGGAGACGGTCATTCGTTCGCGGATGATGCGTTCTAGACGGTTAAGACCAACACGGACTTGGTTTTGCAACAATTCGCCAACAGACCGAACGCGACGGTTGCCCAAGTGGTCAATGTCGTCGATTTCGCCGATGTCAAATTTGAGGTTGATCAGGTAGTTAATTGCGGTGAGAATATCCTTCTCGGTCAATACCCTCATGGTGTCAGGGGTATTCAAGCGCAATTTTTTATTGAGCTTATAACGTCCAACCTTTCCGAGGTCATAACGTTTGGGGTCAAAAAAGCGCGATCGCAATAGTTCGCGTCCACCAGATTCGGTAGGTGGTTCACCTGGACGCAGCTTGCGATATAACTCTTTGAGCGCTTCGTCTTCGTCGAACTGACCTTCTTTGTCAATTGTTTTCTGAAAATACTCACGATGAGTAAGCGCATCAAGAATTTCAGCATCACTTAAGCCGATCGCTTTAAGTAGTATCTGCGCGGAAAGTTTACGGGTTTTGTCAATACGCACCCAAACGAGATCGTTCTTGTCTGTCTCAAACTTCAGCCATGCGCCTCGGTTAGGAATCAGACTGGCGTTGTAGGTACGGCGACCGTTCTTGTCGATTTCTTGTTTGTAGTAAACCCCAGGACTACGGACGATCTGATTGACGATGACTCGCTCAGCGCCGTTAATAATAAAGGTTCCACGATCTGTCATCAATGGCAGATCGCCGATAAAAACTTCTTGTTCTTTTATTTCTCCTGTTTCTTTATTGATCAGCCGCGTGGGAACGTACATTTGTACGGCATAGGTGGCATCCCGACGTTTGGACTCATCAACACTATATTTTGGACGCTTGAGTTTATAATCTTTGGCAATGAAATGGAGTTCCATTTTGCCCGTATGATCTGTAATCGGTGAGAAACTCTCAAGCTCTTCAATAAGTCCTTCTTCTAGGAACCATCGAAAACTCTCCCGCTGGATTTCTACAAGATCTGGTAGAACGAAGGCAGGAGTAACAAGAGTAGGCTTATTCATGCACTAATGACTGCAGTTTTAGTGGGCGGAGTGCTTATATCCAGTTTTGAATCAAGACATAAGCACATAATCGTAGCGTAACTGAGATCTGATTGTCAAGCTATTTTTAATGTTTTCAACGCGATGTGCAATTACAGTGCTTTGCGTTGTAATAAAATCCAGAGAAATTTTTGAAAATTTCTCTGCACCCCTTAAAGCTTCAATAGGCTGTAACAAGGTACAAAAAACTCACGTCAGGGCGTGTTATGTCAATTTAAATAGAGCTAGCAACAGAATTAGGATGCCTAGCAAAATACAATTCCCCCTAGCTCGTATCTCAGTTGCTTAAGACATTTTAAGAGTCATAGATACGCAGCTATGGTGGCTGATCAAATCATGTCCTATAGTAACTATAGATAAAAATAGATGATCATGTCTATTTTCATTTAGAGGTATCTTTGAGATAATCATAGAAATTTAATTATGATTTTTTGAAAATAAATAGAGATATTATGATAAATAACTGGCTGGACACGATCTGGCTGATCCCTTTCTATTCCTTAATAGGTGCCGGGCTATCGGTTGTCTGGTTTCCTGGTATCACTCGCAAAACGGGACCAAGACCAGCAGGATACATTAATATTTTCATGACTCTATGCTCATTGGTTCATGCGATCGCCGCTTTGACCGTAGCTTGGGGACAGCCAGCTTACTCGTTGACATTTCCTTGGTTAAGCGTGGGAGGATTGAACCTAAGCCTCGATTTGCAGATTTCAGCGATCAACATTGGCGCGATCGCCTTAATTACAGGGATCAACCTCCTCGCCGAAATTTATGCAGTTGGCTATATGGAAATGGATTGGAGCTGGGGCAGATTCTTTGCCCTACTAGCACTGTTTGAAGCGGGGATGTGTTCCTTAGTTCTCTGCAACTCCCTCTTTTTTAGCTATATTATTCTTGAAGTTCTCACGTTAGGAACATATTTGCTTGTCGGTATTTGGTACAACCAATCCCTTGTGGTGACAGGGGCTCGGGATGCTTTTTTAACCAAGCGGATCGGCGATTTATTTCTCTTAGTTGGCGTAGTTGGCTTGTTTCCTCTGACAGGAACTTGGAACTTTACGGAGCTAGCCGTATGGGCAAAAACTGCCGATGTCAACCCGACTACGATTACCTTAGTCACCCTAGCGCTGATGGTTGGCCCCATGGGTAAATGCGCTCAATTCCCCTTACATCTCTGGTTAGATGAAGCGATGGAAGGACCTTTGCCAAGTACAGTTCTGCGTAATTCCGTTGTCGTCGCTACGGGTGCTTGGATATTAGTGAAGCTATATCCAATCTTAGCTCTGTCCCCCATCACGTTGCAGGTAATGATCGCCGTTGGTGCATCGACGGCCTTAGGCACAGTATTAATTGCGATCGCCCAAATCGATGTGAAGCGATCGCTGTCCTATTTAACCAGCGCATTTATGGGATTAATCTTTATCGCCGTTGGTGTGGGTGAAATCCACAGTGCTTATATTTTGATTTTTTCTCATGCTCTAGCAATTTCCCTATTACTAATGGCGATCGGCAGTATTATCTCTAACAACATCACCCAAGACCTCACCCAATTGGGAGGATTATGGAGCCGCCGTCCGATTTCGGGATTGTGCTTTTTAGTCGGGGCGATCGGCTTAGTTGCTTTCCCTCCCTTTGGTGGATTTTGGGCGATGGTAGATTTAGTTGCTCACCTTTGGCAAAAACAGCCCGCTTTAGCTATATTAATTCTATTAATTAACGGCTTGATGGCTTTCAGTTTGATGCGTGTATTCGGTTTGATTTGGGGCGGTAAACCCAAACAAATGACCGAACGCTCCATCGAACCTCTATGGCTGATGGTCTTACCGATGACAATCTTCGCGGGTGTTGTTCTGCATATTCCCCAAATACTCACGGCTTTAGGAATTATCTCCGATTGGTCAATATTGCTCAGTGCTGATGCCATGCTGCTATTGGGATCGAGTATGGCAGGGCTAAGCGCAGGTGCATATTTCTATCTCAATCAAAGCATCGCCAAACCAGTTCAACTTCCTTCACGAGCTTTACAAAACTTTTTTGCCAATGACTTCTATACACCCAAACTCTACAAAGTTACGGTCGTGGGCTTAGTTGATGGCATATCTCAAGGGATGTGTTGGTTTGATCGCTTTTTTGTTGATGGTGTCGGTAATTTCTTTGGATTAGCGACTTTATTTAGTGGTCAAAACCTCCGCTATAGCACTTTTGGACAGTTGCAACTTTACACGCTGACGATCATGGTCGGCATCGGTATCTTACTATTACTGCTTTTTAATCGCACCCTTTAATCGCACTTTCTAAATCTGGACTAAAACTATGCTCAGCGCATTAATCTGGCTGCCTGTGATCGGGGCTTTAGCGATCGCCTTCTTCCCGCAAAATCAAGTCAAAAAAGGTGCGGCGATCGTTGCCACCGCCATCTTGATTCTTGATTTTATTCTTCTTAGTCAATTTGACATTAAGATGCCCACTTTCCAACTATCCGAAAATCTGCCTTGGCTGGAAAATCTGGGATTAAACTACAGCCTCGGCGTTGATGGATTATCCTTACCCTTAGTTGTTCTTAATGGTTTACTGACTTGGTTGATTGTCTGTTTTTGCGATCGCCAGATCAAAGAACGGAAAACACTTTTTTATGTATTAATGCTCTTAATTCATGCAGGTGTGAGCGGCGCAATTCTCTCAACAAATACTTTATTATTTGTCCTATTTTATGAATTAGAACTAATCCCGCTCTACTTAGTTATTGCCGTATGGGGCGGCGCACAGCGTAGTTATGCCGCCACGAAGTTCTTGATCTTTACTGCGATTTCAGGGCTTCTAGTTTTAGTTGGTTTCCTCGCTTTAGGATGGCTGACTGCGAATCCCACTCCCATGTTTGACTATACAACATTGCAAACTCTGACCTTACCGATAGAAGTGCAAATTACGCTTGTACTGATATTGCTATTAGGCTTTACAATTAAAGCGCCCTTTGTGCCATTTCATACATGGCTACCCGATGCCTATGTGGAATCAACCACACCAACAGTAATGATGCTCGGCGGTGTTGCCTCCAAGTTGGGAACCTATGGCTTATTCCGCTTTTGTGTCGGTTTATTCCCCGATGCTTGGGCGTTGCTATCACCTTGGATTGCACTCTGGGCAGGCTTAGGGATTCTCTATGGTGCGATGGTGGCGATCGCGCAAAAGGATATCAAACGCATGGTTGCCTATAGCTCCATCGGTCACATGAGTTATATTCTTTTGGCAGCCGCAGCAGCCACACCTCTGAGCATGGTCGGCGGTGTGATTCAGATGGTCAGTCATGGCTTAATTCTGGCGCTATTGTTCTATTTAGTCGGTGTTATCGAAGAAAAAGTCGGTACAAGGGATTTAGATGTTCTGAATGGATTGTTAAACCCATTGCGAGGTTTGCCTAGTACGAGCGCCTTGCTGATTTTAGGTGGCATGGCTAGCGCGGGTATTCCCGGACTAGTTGGATTTATCTCAGAATTTCTGATCTTTCAAGGTAGCTTTAGCAAGTTTCCTATCCCCACGATCTTCTCAATTATTGGTACTGGACTCACTGCCGTTTATTTCGTAATTCTGCTCAATCGAACTTGTTTTGGCAAGTTGGATAATCATACGGCTTACTATCCCAAAGTGAGTGGAATAGAACAATTGCCAGCATTAATTTTGACGGCCTTAATTGTGGTTCTAGGCATTCAACCATCTTGGTTAGTGCGCTGGAGTGAAGTAAGTACGCTGCAATTATTAGCGCGTGTTCCTGAGAGCGCACTAGTCGCTGATTACAGTTCAAAACCATCAGATCTGTGAGAAAATACCCTTAAACCGAACTACTAACTTTTAGAGAATTAACAGCTAATTCTTATCAAATAAGATTCATGTTAAATGAGCAACTTCTCGCGATCGCAATTTGTGTAATGGCGATCGCCTTTCTTTACTCGTCAGTTGGTCATGCAGGCGCATCTGGATATATCGCCGTCATGTCGTTATTCGGAATTGCGCCAATGGTGATCAAGCCGACAGCGCTCTCGCTGAATATCTTGGTAGCCTGCATCAGCGCGTGGCAATTTTGGCGGATGGGATATTTTTCATGGAAGTTGTTCTTGCCATTCGCGGCTTTATCAATTCCGATGTCTTTTTTAGGTGGTTATCTCAATTTACCGACAGCGATCTTCAAAGTCATGTTGGGAATCACCTTACTCCTATCCGCAATGCGATTCCTGATTAAACCCACCGATGAAATCGTCACGACTGCACCTAATTTGCCAGTTGCATTATCAGTCGGTGGCGCGATCGGATTTTTATCTGGATTGACTGGCACTGGTGGCGGTATTTTCTTAACTCCTCTGATGTTTTTACTGCATTGGGCAAAATCGAAGACCGTATCCGCCGTGTCCGCCATGTTTATTTTGGTCAATTCGATCGCGGGATTGTTAGGAAATATCAGTGCCACCAAGCAACTTCCGCCTTTTGTCCTGATTTTATTAGCCGCCGCCCTCATTGGTGGTACGGCTGGCTCGTATTTAGGTAGTCACAAACTCTCGCACATTCTTATTCAGCGATTATTGGCGATCGTGCTCACAATTGCAGGGCTAAAGCTGATATTCACTTAGTTTCTGAGAATAGCGGTTGCCGAGAATATCGATCAGAATGCGATCGCATTAAATTAAAGTCATAGGTAAAAATCTATTGTTAATATCATAAATATTGGTTTTACTCTATAGTTTTTATGTGTATGATTTACTCTAAGCAATCAATACCATTTATTAAATACCGTTAGGCAGGTTGTAAAAATAAGTTACTCACAATGGCAATTTTTCAATAGCCTTAACAAGGGGCTTAAGCCCCTTGCCTGTTTGAGTTATTTCTACAAGCTGCTTTAGTTAAATAGTTCTATTAAATAATTTTTATGAATACAAACCTACTAGAAAAAACTACCCTTCCACCCTCTCAACATAAATTCGCTGATATCATTCATCGCCTCGAAGCAGGTGGCTCGATGCTACCTGATACGCCCGAAAATCTAATGCAGATAATTGGGCTTTACAAAGCTTATGCAGTACCGATGGATTTCTATTGGCGCGATTTGCTCTACATCGCCGAACAAGTCTTTTTAGAGCCACTTCCTGCTTTTAAATATTTTATATCCCAAGAATATCTCGACTTGCCGAACCACTACGCTGGTGATGATGCAGACTTGCGGTTCTGGCGCGGTGGCGCGACTGCACATCCAGAACTATTGGAGTTTATGAACAAGGGCGAACTAAACGCCAAAATCCCGAAGATCTTCCATCATCTTTATCACGATCGCATCAATATGGAGTTCGCCGAAGAATGTATGCGGGCGATGCTTTGGCATCGTGGCATGGGCGGGGAGCTAGAGCCTTACATGGATTCGGAAGAATATAAACAAAATTGCGATCGCGCGATTCGGGCGTTCTTTAAAAATAATCCTGTGATGTTGGGACTATACAAACTTTTCCCTGAAATGTTTCTTGAACAATGTCGCGCCTCAACTATGACATCGGTGTTAGGACTATTTTGGGAAATTATGGCTCCCGTATTTTTCGAGATGTCGGATATCTATGATGAAGGAGGATTTAAAGGCGTTCCTGATGCGATGGATTTTTTGGTAAACGGCATCTTTGCGATCGCGGGTCGTCCCATTTATCACCGTGTAAATATTGGCGGCGAATGGTTAGATATCCTTCCTAAATCGAAGGGATTTACTTGGCTGTATGAAGCTGCTTTTCCTTATGTGGAGGCAGTATTCTACCGCACCTCACCATTTCGCGGCACGAAGTCTTACAACGCTCAAGCCCATGAAGTTCCCAGTGATCAGAACGATTTTCACTTTGGAATTTTATACGCCGACAAGTTCCCTGTTGGTTCCGCAGGCATTCCGCCAACTTTGCTACACCAAGATATGTATCACTTCCTTCCACAATATCTAATCGACTATTACAAGCAATATTGTCGCGGTGAAGACGATATGTTGATTCAGTTAGCCATCAGTTTTCAGCGATCGATGTATAACGTTACTTCCGCCGTAATTCAGGCAGGAAGAGCCGCTTTTCTCTATCCATTAGACGATCCCAATCCCAAGCATCTCTTGGCAAATCGTCATTATTTTGAAGGGCAATTGAATCGCTTCTGCAATCCCAAATATGGCATGGATAAAGCTGCAAGACTTACAATGATTCAAAGTCAAGATTATCGATAACAATATGCAGCGCAAAGCGCTGCATATTGTTTCTTCACACTGTTAAAACATCTCAAATTAAGGAACTAAATATGACCACAATTGTTGATATCGCTGTAAGTAATGAAGCATTCTCCACCTTAGTCACCGCAGTATCGGCGGCAAGCTTGGTCGAAGCATTGCAGAGTGCAGGACCTTTTACCGTCTTTGCACCAACTAATGATGCTTTTGCTAAGCTTCCTGATGGGACAATTACTACTCTAGTCCAGAACATTCCCCAACTTGCGCGAATCTTGACCTTTCATGTGGTTTCGGGTAAGTATAAAAGAGAAGACTTAATCGGGATTAAATCTCTCACCTCACTAGAAGGTACTCAAATTGATATTGATATCTCAGAGGATAGCTTTGAGGCAAACAACGCTACTATAATTGCGGCGGATATCGAAGCTGACAATGGAGTTATCCATGTGATCGATACCGTCATGCTGATGCGTCCTCATTGGTTTTATCCGATTATGCAATCGGGAAAAGATCAAAACAAATAAAACTGTGAAAAACTTCTTAACGATAATTCAAGGCTGGTTTGCCGATTCTACCTATGAACTACCCCAACCTGCTGCGCGAGGATGGGGTTTCTAAATTCCCATCGAGCAAGGAGTGTTTTTTACGCTTCGCCGAGCCAAGTTGCGCCATCCCGCCACAATGCGTAGGGGATGGAGTAGAGCTAGGCTCTCCACGTTTGACGATGCTCGTTCCGAACACCGTAGAATCATATAAAACCCAGTTGAGCATGACTTGCGCTGCCGCCACATCACGATCTGCTGTGTAGCCACATGGCAAACAAATATGCACACGCTCACTGAGTTCTTTTTTCTGCTGATGACCGCAATTAGGGCAAGTTTGAGAAGGCTTAACCTTCTGAGTTGGAATCTCAATATATTGCCCACCCGCTTCAGTAACCTTGTACTCAATAGCGGATTTAAGCATACCGATCCCAACATCAAGCATATTGCGGTTAAGCCCAGTTTTCTGAGCCTTACGCTTACTACCTTTTTTCGCCTTGCGAGTCATATTTTTGATGGTCAATTTCTCAGTTGCAATTAGGCTATTACCGCGAACTATATTGCTAGAAATTTGATGCATCCAGTCTTGTCGTTGCCGAGCTACTTTTCGAGTAAGTTTCGACACTTTTCTTTGTGCTTTATTCCACCCCTTAGAAGCTTTGATTTTCTTTTTACGCTCAGGGCGGCGCTTTCTGCGTTTTTCTTTATTGGCTTTTTTGATGTCCTTAGCCGCTTTTGCCAAGAATTTAGGAGCATCAATAATTGTGCCATCACTCATCGCAACAGCATGGGTAACGCCAAAATCCAAACCAATCGCACCGTCACCAGTTTCACACACTACTTCGCAGTTAATTGTGATTGATGCGTACCATTTGCCATGACGCAGAACGATAGTGCAAGTAGTAGGAAGTCCCCACTGCCTTGCTAGCCCGCGCATCTGAATCTTGCCAAGTTTGGATAAGTCCAAGTAGCCATTTACACCATCGGTTAAAGCTTTCCATCCTGCTTTATCAGGATAAGTCCAGCCTGAATAATGGCGAATCGACTTGAATTTTGGATAACCGCCTTTACCAGTAAAGAATCGCTGATATGCAAAATCGACTCGTTTTAAGGTTGCTTGCAAAGCGTGAGAGCCAAGCTCTTTGTACTCTGACCATACCTCCTTAAATGCTGGTAAACGGTTCTGTTGGTCAAAATAGTTAACCGACACACCTTC
>JBDNJN010000113.1:0-7436 GCA_041687725.1 Pseudanabaena sp. | reverse complement strand
CGTCATCCTGTCGTAAAAAAAGGCAAATCTCCTAATCTTCCACCTCAAGTTGCTGCTTAGCTTCTAGCTATAACCGCTTCTATCCCTATCTACTCACTTGATGTTACCGAGTGAGTAAATCTTATTTGTCCAAAGTCCAATTTCTAAAATGGAGCGATTTTTTACTGTGAGATCTGTTGACTTATTTGAAAAGCTAGCATTTTCTACTTGGCAACGTATTTTTTATGCTAAAAAATATAAAATCCCTCAAGGAGAAGAAACAATTACTGACTTAAATCTTCTTGAAATAGCTATGGCTAAATGTTCGGAAGTTCAAGTTATAAAAACAGATAAATACAAAGAAAAAACTCAAGGAACAGACTGGGAATGGTGGATTGGGAATAATCGTATTGGTTATCTTCGGTATGCAGTTCAAGCTAAAAAAATCCACCAAGATTTTCTTAATTATAAAACCCTTAAACACAAAGTAGGTTCAGAGCAACAGATTGACATTTTAGAGAGATACGCTCGAAACAATAGAGCTATTCCTCTCTACTGTTTCTACAACTACTCTGAATATACTAGACCTATATTAAGTGGGTATTGGCATTGTAATTCACCATTGGAGTCCGAACAGCTTGGTTGCACTATTACTCCATTAAGGAATGTTCAAGAAGCGCTTCAGGAAAGAGGTCGAAAAAAATTTGATTTTCTTCATAAACTTCATGATACTAAACCTTGGCGTTGCCTAGTGTACTGTCCTTCTTTACTTCAGGTTTATAAATCTGGAACATCAATCAATACTTCATGGGGTTTTGGAAATGTCGAAGTTTATCCTAGATTACCAAGAGAGTTATCTGAAGCAATCGATTTCTCACTAAATACTGACGAAAAAACAGTTGAATCTGGCTTGTTTGAAGTTCAATTTGATAACTTTAGTAATGATTTTTATAGTGAAATTTATCCTAAGCGAATTCTTGTTGCAAATTATTTAGGAGAAAATATATAAAACAGTGAATTTCATAAAAACATCAAGTTTCATTATTGGTCTCTTAACTTTATTTCATAGATATTATCAATTCAGTTCATAAGAGGTTATTCCAAATGTCTTATAGCGAATTTACCTTAGAGTCAGTCCAAATTGCTTTTGAGCTAACTATTACTGAGCGTGCCAATTTACTAGATGATTCTCCTATAGTTGAGTCTAGCAAATTTCTTAAAGAACTTCTCAAAGAGTTCACTCCCCTAGCACTTGCGATGAATACTGAGAAAGCGCGATCGGAACTAATTATTGCTCCAATTCTTGTAGAAGTTCGTAAACTGTTTTTAGATAAAGCAAGTTTATTCTCAGGAGTGGAATTGAATATTGATCGCGATCGCGGATTAAATGGCATCTGTGATTTTCTATTAAGTCGCTCCACTTCACAATTAATGCTCAAAGCACCTGTCGTCATTGTAGTCGAAGCGAAAAAGGAAAATATCAATGGAGCGTTAGGTCAATGTATTGCAGAAATGTGGGCGGCAAAACTCTTTAATCAACAACATGAAAATGATATTTCTGTCATCTATGGAGCCGCCACCACAGGTAACGATTGGAAATTTCTACGCCTAAGCGATCGCCTTGTCGAAATTGATTTAACTGAATATCAACTCACCAATATCGACAAAATCTTAGGTATTCTCTCTCTTGCATTTCAATAATTTTAAAACTGGAAAACCTTAAAATGACTACTCAGATACAAACTCAACTTCCCATTCCTGCATTCTTTGATCGCCACAAAGTCGGATCGGTATGGCGAGTTCCCTACCAAGACCGCGCTAACCAAGCCGAAGCGTGGGCAAAACAACATGGGATTAATCCTGCCGCCAAAGATCGCAAGAAAATTTGTTTGATGGCGATCGATGTGCAGAATACATTCTGTATTCCCGATCATGAGCTATTTGTCGGTGGTCGATCTGGTACTGGTGCGATCGCAGATAATGTGCGTTTGTGCGAATTTATCTATCGCAACATGCACCACATCAGCGAAATTGCGCCCACGATGGACACTCACACAGCCATGCAAATTTTCCATCCCATCTTTTGGGTAAACGATGCAGGCGAACATCCAGTTCCTAACGCAACTTCTATCACGTTGCAAGATGTGCAGCAAGGTAAGTGGAAAGTAAATCCTGCGATCGCCTATAGTCTCGCTAAAGACAATTACATAACAATTCAGCGCCACGCTTTGCATTATGTGCAGAAGTTAAGTGATGATGGCAAATTTCCGCTGACGATTTGGGCTTATCACTCCATGCTTGGCGGCATCGGTCATGCGCTAGTCTCTGCTGTGGAAGAAGCAATATTCTTCCACAATATTGCAAGGCATAGCCAAACAAATTTCGAGATAAAAGGCGGGAATCCTCTCACCGAGAATTATTCTGTATTGCGTCCTGAAGTAATGGATGGAGCCGATGGCAGACCGATCGCGCAGAAGAACACGCGCTTTTTGCAAAGGCTGTTGGAATTTGACGCGGTAATCATTGCAGGGCAAGCGAAGAGCCATTGTGTCGCATGGACGATTCAAGACTTGTTGACTGAAATTCTTGCTCACGATCCTAAACTGGCTAAAAAAGTCTATCTACTTGAAGATTGCACTTCGCCCGTAGTCGTTCCCAATATTGTGGACTATACCGATCAAGCCGATGCTGCCTTTAAGCGATTTGCCGATGCAGGAATGCATTTAGTCAAATCCACTGACGCGATGGAAACTTGGGTAGATCTCAACATTGCTTAAATCAATAGATTTTGGAGGTAAATCCTATGATGAGCATAAATCTAGATGGTGACTCAGAACGTCATCTTGTGACAATTCTCACACAAGAAAATACGACAAGTTCTGAACTGATCGAGCGTTTACTGAGAGAATATTTGGATTCTATTCAACCCAAGAAAAATTTTCTTGAACGACTCTTGTCAAACTAATTTCTGCAATATCGAGATCGCACATGAGTAATTTACTATCTTTTTATCGTGGTGAATCGGCTAATCCTGAAGGTCGAAAAATTGAAGAGATCTGGGCTTGGGAGCGCGATTGCTTTGAAAATGTTCACAACTATATTCAATGGCTATTTCCACTCTCCGAATCTAGCAAATTTAAGGCAGTTTTAATTGTTGAGCAGGTGTAAAAAACTGGCGGCTAACAAGATTAGTCAATATTAAGGCGGTGATTAGATTGGCGGTGGTAATCGCAAATAAAATCACGAGTTGATAGCGTACCGCTAATAATGGCGATACACCGCCTAAAATTTGTCCCGTCATCATCCCAGGTAATGACACCACTCCAGCCACCATCATCACGTTAATTGTGGGAATCATCGCGGCCCTAATCGCATCAGATTGATAATTAGCGATCGCCTGTTGTGGTGTTGCACCCAAACATAAATGTGTCTCGATTTCCCGCGATCGCTTGACCAAATCCTGCGTAAATCTTTCCGCCGCGATCGCTGCACCATTCATCGAATTTCCTAAAATCATCCCTGCGAGGGGAATCAAATATTGCGGTGCATACCAAGTATCAGGCTGCACGACTAAAAATGTGGTGTAAAAAAGAATGGCAAGCGTGCCAACGATTACCGATACCCACATGATCGGCAAAACGTAAGGTACTTTTTCGCGGACGCGGTTTTTTGCTTCACGGGCTGCCATTAAGCTCATCAATAAAATGATCAACAAAATTACGACTGGCTGCTTGATTTCAAATACGGCATCTAGCAAAAAGCCAACCACGATCAACTGAATGATGCTGCGGAAGGTAGCAATTAATAGATTTTTGGTAATCTCTAACTTTTGCCATACCGAAAAACTAACAGCGATCGCCACCATACCAAGGGCGATCGCCATTTTAGGAATACTCAGATCAATAATAGCATTCATAAATAGATCACAATAAAAGCACTTAGCGCTTTTATTATCTACAAAAAACAGGAGCCACGCTTAACATAGCTCCTGATTTTCTAGGATTGTAGCGCCTCTAAAGTCCGACTGCCAAGGACTCCATCAACAGATAATCCATACAATGCTTGAGCTTGCTTAATGGCGGCAGTAGTCCTTGAACCTTGAATACCATCGATCGCTCCATCGTATAAGCCGAGATTGCTCATTAGGGTTTGCCCTTGTTTGATGACATCAGAGGAAGCATTGTTTGTCGGTTGTTGAAAACTAGGTTGAACAACACTTTTATCAGTTTGATCTGCTTCTAAAGCGGCGATAGTAACTGAACCTGCCACGCCATCGGCAATCAAACCATAGGTTTTCTGTGCCAGAATAACTGCTTCTTGGGTCATAGCACCCCTGATCCCATCGATCGCACCGCCATAAAACCCGCGATCGCTCAGCAATTGCTGCAAGTTACTAACTTCATCAGATTTGGTACTAGATTTAGCGCTTTCGTCTGTGCTGCTAGGTAGCATTAGCGACTCATAGGTGTCACTGTCTAAAGCCGCAAGGGTTTGCGATCCGATTACACCATCAGCCTCTAATTTATAAAATATTTGAGCGGCAATAATTGCCTCTGTAGTCGCCGCGCCTTTAACGCCATCGATCGCGCCAGGGTTAAAGCCACGTCTAGCTAATAGTTGTTGAATGCTAGCAATTTCTGGAGTATATGCAAATGCAGCGATCGGCATCGCATTGATCGCGATCGTACTCGCCGCTAGTCCAACACACAAGACCGACTTGGCATGGTGCGACGATTGGGCGATCGAGTCAAGCAGTTGACAATCTAAGTGTTGATCAATAGATTCGCCTTGCTGTAAGCGTTCGCAAAGCATTTCACCGTGGAGATAAGCAACAAGTTCCATAAAATTAAAGCCTCCATAAAATAAGCCTTACATTACTATTGTATGGAAAAAACAAGTAAATGTCATAAATTGTTTGTTTTTGTAATAATGTAGATAGGCGTAATAGAAAACCCCGTGCTCTACCCGTTTACAAGGGTGAGCGACGGGATGTAAGCGTGTCCATCAAGGGGTTCGACACCCCGAAGATGGACAGTAATTTTTGCTTTTAACGACAGTTTTCGGTTATAATTATTTCACTGACAAGGCTGAGAGTGCTGGTCAATATTGTACCTTGACAACTGAAAATAAGGCGTTTTACAGGGAAGTATGACATTAATTTGTCATAGCCTCCTGTATGTAAAATTTTCAAGGAAAAAAGGCTAAAAAGCTTTTCTCTTTCGAGAATCCAAGCTTGGAAAGTCCTAGACCTTCTCGGTGTCGTGGGGCGCACGATGTCGTTACAAAGCTCAGCTTATAACCGAACCAGTAGGTGTTGTTGCTGAGAAGCCCGCGCTGTATGCGTAGCATCAGCGTCGGGAGTCGTCACGGAAAACTTTTAGCGATCGCCTCTGCTAAACCATCTAAGGTATATTCCAAAGCTTCACAATCAACACGCCCCAACAACTCATAACAAGTTTTAGAAGTCTGGGGGCCAATTGAGGCAATCTTGACATTGGCAATCCACGATCGCCAAGTTTCTCTGGGTGCAACGCGATCGAGTAATTGGCAAAAATGCTTTACAGTTTTAGAACTAGCAAAGGCGATCGCATCTAGACTTTGATTTTGAATGGCAACTAGAGCATCAGGATCGATCGCGTCAGGACATCCCGACTCATAAGCCGCGATCGCATCAACGATCGCCCCATGTTTCTGCAACTGCTCTACCAAAATTTCCCGTCCGCCCGACTCCACACGCGGGAATAACATTTTTTTGTCAGTTAAAACATGATTTTGAGCAATGAACGCATCAACTAAAGCATCAGCAATAAAATCTGTCGGCACTAAGTCTGGCGCAATCCCATATTTTGCCAATGCTTCCGCCGTCTTGCGCCCCACGACCGCCACGCGCAAAGAATATAAAGCACGGCTATCTTTACCCGCCTCTCGCAAACGTCCGAAAAAGCTCTCAACGGCATTTGCTGAAGTCAAAATTAGCCAATCGTAAGTAGAGAGATATGCGATCGCCTGATCGAGTATTTCCCAGCTAGAAGGCGGCGCGATCGCTAAAGTCGGCATCTCAATCGCCGTTGCGCCTTGACTAGTCAATAAATCCGTAAATTGGCTAGCCTGACCCGCCGCCCTTGTCACTAAAATTCTTTTGCCTTGCAATAGTAATTTTTCGTCTTCTAAATCAATACCAATATCAATACTTGCCGTCGAAGCCAATTGCTCACGAAACTTTACAACTTCACCAACAATAATCACCGCAGGCGATCGCGATCCTTCAGGCAATTTTGATTGAATATTTGCCAGAGTCCCTGTCCATACCTGTTGATCGACGCGCCCACACCAACGCACAATCGCGATCGCCGTATCCGCAGACTTACCATCTTGCAATTTCGCCAACAATCCCGCTAAATTATTTGTCCCCATCAAAATCACCAATGTCGGAATTTGGGCGATCGCTTGCCAAGGCAACTGATCCAAATCATGCCCCGTCATTACCGCAAAACAAGAACTCGCCTCAACTTCTGTAAGCGGAATCCCTGCCAACATCGGCGCAGCGATCGCGCTCGAAATTCCTGCAATTACTTTCCATTCACAATTTGCGGCTTGCAGCGCCGATATCTCAGGCAGCGATCGCCCAAAAATCCAAGGATCGCCACTTTTGAGCCGCACCACCCGCTTACCTTGCAAGCAATATTCCACAAGCATTTGATTGATTTCTGCTTGCTTGACGCTCTCCTGACCGCCACGTTTACCAGCGATGATGCGATCGCAATTTGGCGGCGCGAGATCTAGTAATTGGCGATCGACCAGCGCATCACTAATAATCACCTCAGCTTGGCAAATCAAATTCCTAGCGCGAACCGTCAAAAACTCCACGCCACCAATTCCCGCACCAACAATAAAAACTTTACCTTTCATTTTTCACTATTGAAACAAACTATATTTTTGAATTGCTTGACATAACCTAAGCGTTAGCTTAAGGTGTCTATAAGCAGTCAAAGTGTCAACTCAATTAAGACATAATCTGCATCATAGTAATAAATACCTAATATTAGGTTCTAAATCACTGAGGATTAATATGACTACTTACGATAAACAAGCTCCAAAATGGATAGTTAATAAAAATGAGAATTTATGTAGACAAAAGTCAAAATTTAAATGTTTACATCTACCCTAGGGATCACTTTCCTGCTCATGTTCACATATTTAAAGGAAGTAAAAATGATACAAATAGAGAAGAAGTAAAAATAAGTCTTGGGAGTGAAGATGAGCGACCATCAATAATAGAAGCAGATGAATCGATGAGAAGTAGTGACATTAGGTCTGCTTTAGCTACTAAGCGAAAGCCCCGCGCTCTACCTGTACTCAGGTGAGCGACGGGATGTAAGCGTGTAAATAGGGCGGGTTCGATACCCGTCCTATTTACAATAATCTACGCTATTCAGGACTATCTTGATGCTCGATAT
>JBDNJN010000112.1:0-35213 GCA_041687725.1 Pseudanabaena sp. | reverse complement strand
CCGACGTAAACCTTCTACCTCCGTGTCTGGGGTATTTGTTTCGACTAGGTTAGTGTTGCTGTTAATACTCATCTCTTTCTTAAACCAGATTTTGTCTCTTTTGGCAACCCCCTATTTTACCAGTGGTTATTGAGACGTTACACCGCTATGACCTTTCCAGACTTACTTTCGAGAAAAAGTGCTTCTACTTCGCGCCGATCGTTAATGAAGTGGGGACTTGTTAGTTTAGGTGCAGCAATACTAACAGGAGTTCCTCAAGCATTAATGGCTAAGGACGGCATGAAGATGTTGACCTTCGATGCGAACGACATTGGTATTCTCAACTTTGCTTTGTTGTTAGAGGAGCTAGAAGCAGCATTTTATCCAGCCGTGATCATGAGCGGCAATATTACTGACTCTAAAGAACTTGACTATTTGCAAGCTTTGGGCAGACATGAAGCTGAGCATGTCAAGTTCTTGCGTGATGTTTTGGGCAATAATGCTATGTTCCAAACCCGTGATTTGAAACTCAATCAAATGGGATTAAATAATTTGCTCAGCGATCGCCTGAAAATTTTGAACACAGCGATCATCTTAGAAGATCTAGGAGTTCATGCCTATAACGGTGCTGGAACGAGCATCATGAATCCTACCTATCTTTTAGCAGCAGGTTCCATTGTTTCTGTCGAAGCTCGTCATGCCGCAGGAGTGCGATCGCTTTTAGGAAGACCGACCACCGAGCCTGACAGTGAAAGATTGGTGCAAAATGCCGATCTACAAGCAAGCTTGAATCCATTTAAGGGACGTGCTTACGACGAGTTGTATACACCAAAGCAGATTATCGCTGCGGTCGGCTCACTCAACATTTTGAACAATCCGATTAATGGCTCGTTAGTCGCTTAAACCAAGGAGATAGGAACTATGAAACTCTTTTTTAAGGCGATCGCGCCAAAAATCATGCAAGTAACCAAAACATTGAGACAAACTCTGCTTGATGTTTTCGCTTCGGCGAAGTACGCAGCCCTCGCTTTGCTATTAATGCTATACCTACTTTGTGTGCCAACCGCCGCCACTGCACAGAGTCCCACCATGACTCCGAAGCAAGTAGTAGAATATGCGCTAACTTTAGAAAAGCTAGAAGCTGACTTCTATCGCCGCGCTAATGGTGCAGTTCAAAACGGCACTCTCGCTGGAGTTCCCGATGTGGCGAAAGCGGCTCTGACATCCTATGGTCAAGACCAAGCACAACATGTTACTGACTTATCAGCAGTATTGCGATCGCTAGGTGGCAATCCAGATGCAGTGACTATTCCCGCTAATCCAAATTACAGTGCGATTTTAGGTCGCGATCCCTTTGCCAATCCCACAGACTTGTTACTAGCAGGTCAATATGTTGAGGATTTGGGAGTAGCGGCTTACAAAGGACAGGTACAAAATTTATTAGCGGCTGGTGATGCTGGTAAAACAGTTCTGGCTGGAGCCTTAGCGATTCACTCTGTCGAAGCTCGACATGCGGCTGGTATTCGTGCTTTGAGACAATCATTATTGAATGCTGATGTGCGTCCGTGGATTAGGGAACCCAGCGAAGTAATCTACAACGAAAATCGCGGTGACAATCCAATTCCCTTCAGTTCTGAAGCGTTTGATGGATATGCTACGTCCGATGAAGTTCTAGGATTAGTTCGCCCAATCCTAACCGAAGTTCAAGCATCAACTACAGAACCGATGCCATCGACGGAACCTAGCACTCCACCTGCTCCAGTTCGTGGCTTGTGGTAGAGAAAGCCCTCACCCCTAGCCACTCTCCCGCAGGCTACCGTGTACACACAAGTCTCAAAAACCCCCTTTAATCCCCCCTTGCAAAGGGGGGAAACCAGAAATCTGGTCCCCCCCTTTGCAAGGGGAGGAAACCAGAAATCTTGTTCCCTCCCCTTTGCAAGGGGAGGGCTAGGGAGGGGTTCTGATAACTTGTGTATACACAGTAGCTCCCGCAGGAGAGGGGAATAAGACTTTCTCAAAGCCGCTTCTCCTGCGGGAGAAGCGGCTGGGGGATAAGGGGCAACACTTCACATCAGTTACTAAAATTTTGGATATACCAATGGATATACCAACTATGTCTGGACCAATTAAACAAAAAATCAATACCAATCTTGAGAAAGTAAAAGGAACTGGAAAGCTTAGAGTTGAGAATATTCGCGAAATTGTTAGAGATGCAGTATCTCTGACGATCGCCGAACTCAAAGAAGGCTCAGGCGAGATTGGGCTGATCATCAAAGATGCAATTTCTACGATGCTTGCTGATTTGAGAATGAGAGAACAACATCATCCCGAAGAAATAACGGCTTCGATCGAAGGCGCGATCGAAGGTGGTATGCATCAAAGGCAGCAAGAAATTGCTCAGCAACGGGCAAAATTGCAAGAACTTCAAGCGCAAATTGATGCCCGCCAAAAACGGTTGGATCGAGAAATCGGTGAAGTTCTAACCGATCTTGATACCGATACCCATGATGGCTCGATGAAGACAGCGATTAGCACTGCTGTCTACACTGTCAGAGAGAACCAAGATTCGGGAGTGCTTGAGCAGCAGTATCTCAAACTCAAATCCCAGTTGGAGAGCTTGGATGAGAAATTGTTGGCGCGATATGGCGATCACTATATCGAGGTCAAGCATAAATGGGAAAATGCCAAAACTTGGTATGAGCAAAACAAAACCGAGGCAGAAGCAAGCGGGACTTTGCCTTTACACCAAAAGCAAGTGGAAATTGAACACAATTTTGGTGAATTAGGTAAGGTAGTTGCTCAAAAAGAAAATGAGGTTAAAGAACGGCTCCAAGAGCTTTGGCAGGGTAGGGCATCTGAGCATTAGATGCCGCAGGATAAAAGTGTTGCTTTGCCGCACTTTTATCCAAAATCTTGGCTTCTCTTTCATGGAAATTATTTAGGAGATTGATGATGAAACTATTGCAATATGTCTTGGCAATTGTGCTGCCACCTTTAGCGATCTTGCTGACCTATGGGATTAGTAGCACTCTACTGATCAACATTGGACTGACCCTTTTAGGTTGGGTACCAGGGATTATTCATGCCGTGTGGGCAATCTCTAAACAGCAAGAACAAACAGGAAATAACTAGCAATGTTGTTGATGGCGCTTAGCACCATCAACAACATTCACCAAATAATTTACTAGGAGAAAAAATATGATGGGATACTTTTTTACGGTTTTGGCAACTGCATTGAGTCTGCTTATAGTTGACATCATTGTGCCAGGAGTGGATATTGCCAACTTTCCTTCAGCGATGGTGGCAGGAGTGATCATTGGACTAGTCAACGCTTTCATTAGACCAATTCTTACGGCGTTATCTTTTCCGATCACTTTCTTAACTCTAGGAATCTTTTCCTTTGTGGTGAATGGATTTTGTCTATGGCTAGCCTCAATTCTGGCTCCAGGCTTCGCGATGAATGGACTTATTGCATTTATCCTTGCACCGATTGTTCTATCTTTTGCTAGTACTTTTTTAAACAATTACTTTGCGAAAGAAGCTTAAAACCCAAAAAGCTGTGGCGATCGCGCAGCGATCGCCACAGCTTTTTTGGTTTGGATTTTATTTTGTGAAATCCACTATAAAATTTAGGAATAAAAAATGAATATTTTCCACAAAGCTCGCAAGCTAATTTCTATATTGGTACTAGTTTTTATCTTGACTTTTACGACTGCTTGTGGAGCTAGTAAAAATCAAGCCGTTAATTCTAGAGTAACCAGTCAATCTGCGGAATATGGACAGTTAGCTAGAGGTAGTTCTACTCAAGGACAAAACTTTGGCGATTGGGTGATGCAAACTAGCAAAGGTTTAATTAAGGATATCTATGTTCGTGATAACAACAAATTGGGAGTTGTAATTTCACCGAAGGTTTTGCCCAGTGATGTCAAAAATCTAGCTAAATCATTGACCCAAGGCTTTAGACATAACTTTCCCGATCAAGACTTGACAGTTCTCATCTATGCCCCAGATAAGCAACTGATTTTGACGGCTCGTTATGATATGCAGTCCAAGCAGATTGAATATCAACAACCTACTTAGGGGATCGCAAGTCAAATAACTTATACATTCCAAAACCCAAATATGATTCGGGTTTTATTTAAAAGGATTTGAGTGATCCAGATAATTTTTTGAAAGTACCGCTTCGCGGTACTTTCAAAAAATTATCTGGATTCTATGGCAGCGCAAGACGCTGTAATGCCCTTTTTATTGTCTTTCCCTTCGCTAAGTTTTGTAACTTAGTCAATCAGTTTATGCAATTCACTCAGGAAGTACACCAATACCTCGTCATAATTATATGGAAAGAGTTATTAATTTCGATAACTTTTTCCATCTTATGAGAGCACTCTATCAAAAAGGATGAAAAGTTATTATGCCAAGATTAGTAGGTAAACGTTCTAACAAAGGCTTGATTTATAGCGGAGTATTTCTACTTTTAGCGATCGCTACAGGCGGGACTCTGGAATATATTGGTGTAATCGATCTGATTCCCAACTTTGGTACACCTTCAAAACCAGACAGATCTATCCCAATGACTTCTAAAAACCGTCAGCTTTTCGATAAATAGTAGTCCAGAGCCTTGCCTCTTCACCACAAGAATGTGCGTCATATTTCAATCAAAATTAGGATATAAATCATGCGAAAGGGACGAGACATGCTCGGAAAACCAGTAATTGCCTACGATACTGGTGAAAAATTTGAAACTATCAACGACCTAGTTTTTGATCAAGTCAACAATGTTTTGTTAGGTTTTTTGGTTGATGAAGGCGGTTGGTTTACCTCTGCGCGAGTATTACCGCTAGCTCAAGTACAAGCGATTGGTCCAGATGCGGTGATAGTTGCTTCTAGAAGTTCTATCGCCATAGCTAGTGCAATCCCTGAGATTGAGAGCGTATTAGACAACAACAACATCCTCAAAGATACTCGAATTATGACCGTAGATGGTCGCGATCTTGGAACCATGATTGACCTGTACTTTGACGAGCAGACAGGTGAGGTAGAAGGATATGAAGTTTCAGGTGGACTATTTGCAGATGCATACTCTGGGCGTTCATTTGTGCCTGCGCCTCAGACAATCAAGATTGGTGAAGATGTTGCCTTTATTCCTTCTGAGACAGCCGATCTGATGGAAGAGCAAGTTGGTGGTGTCAGAGCCGCCATGCAAGTTACCAGCGATAAAGTCCAAGAGATCGCCCAAACAACTTCTGAGAAAATGCAAGATGCGGGTCGGAGTGCTACAGCGGCGTTCACTAATGCGATCGTCAATCCTGATGAACAGCGATCCTTTGTACTCGGTAAAATACTTCAGAAGTCGCTTCAAGCGCCTGATGGTAGTTATATTGCAATGCGCGGACAAATCGTCACGGAAGAGATCGCTAGTACTTCTGAGTTCTTTCACATGCTAGATGATCTCTATCGGGCGACAGGTGGCAGTGTCACTGAGCAATTAGGCGATCGCATGAGCCATGCTGTTGCTAGCATGACCGTCGAGCAAGCTGAAGGGCGACGGGTAAAGCAAATGGTGCAAACAGAGGATGGATATATCATCGCTGCTTTTGGTCAAATCGTTACAGCTCAAGTAATCGAACGGGCAAAAACTTATAATCGCGAACAGGCTCTACTTGTTTCTGTGGGCTTATCAACAACCGAGTCTATGCACTCTCAGACAGGTGCGATCGCCTCTAATGTAGGCGATCGGATGAAATCAACTGCTAGTAATGCAGGCGACCATCTCAAAGAAGGTGCAGGAGCAGTATGGAACCAAGTTCAAGAAACTGCCAGTGGACTACATCAATGGAGTGCCAATGAAATCGAAGAGCGTCGTATTAAAGGCGCTTTGGGTCGTCCTGTGACGCGAGTAATCCTTGATCGTAAGGATGTGGTGATCCTCAATGTCAGCGAGCTAATCACCCATCAAGCCGTGGAAATGGCGCGTCAAGAAGGTGTTCTCGACATTTTACTTAGTTCGGTCTACACCGAAACTCCGAATATCTCGCTGGAAGAGATGCGCGCCCCAGAATATGGGAAAGCCGCTTTGTAAATTAAACCTAAAGTGAATTAGAAATCAATTTTCACTTTAGGGATTCGAGCTTTAAAGATAATTAGAATTTGTCTCAATAGACGTTTCGGAAAGTTATTTTGTAGAGCCATTAATTTAATTCAATTGTGAAGAGAAAATGATGAATATCCAGTCTTCTATGTTTAATGATGTGTACTGGCGTGAGAACTATAGTTCTCGTCCCTATGCGGTAGAAGGAAGCCAGTTTGAAGATTATGAAGCCGCTTATGAAGTTGGTCATCAAAGCTACGGTCGCTATGCTAATCATAGCTTTGATGAAGCTGAACTCAGCCTGAAACAAGACTATGAATCCTATTGTGCCAAACATGGCAGTATAGAATTACCTTGGGATCAGGCTAAACATGCAGTTCGGGATGCTTGGGATCAGTCAGGAACAACCTAGAAATATACCAAATACCATGCCAAATACTAGTGATGATTACAAAAGCCAGGTCATGAAAGACTTGGCGGCTGGTAACAAGGAAACTCTGCCAGACGATCGCGAAAACTATCAAGACTTTGATAACTTTGCTCAAAGATCTTCGCGAGAAGAACGACGCAATGTATTCAGCGATATCTTTAATCCCGATCGCATTTCGTCGGCTCAAATGGAGCCAGAATTGCAAAAGGCGATCGCCAAGATTAAACCCAATGAACGGGACGATGTGGCAAGAGAGTTTTTTAGCCATCTAAAGAAGCGAGGACTTAGCGATCGCGATCTAGAAAAACAGTTGGGTCTGTCTACCCACAATCCAAATCGGATGAATGCAGAAGATGTTAGTAAATTAGCTGGTTTTGTCTATCATTCTCATCCTGACATTTTCCATGAGGTGCTAGCAGATCAACCTGCTCTAGCTAAATTTCTCAGCAATCCATTAGTCGGAGCGGCGATCGGTGCGATCGCCGCAAAATGGTTAAGTAAAAAGTAAGAGTACAGCGCTTTGCGCTGTCATAAAACCCAGAGAAATATTTGAAAGTGTAGCGAACTTTCAAATATTTCTCTGTATCTCTTAAAGTCTGTATTGTCTAAATTGTATAAGATGGTTTATAACCATTTAAATCGTTACAACTATCCTTAAAAATACAGGCTAAGATAGATTTATAAAGATTGATTGAGCTTCTTTCAATAAGTTGTTGAAGAATCAAAAATCAGTCTTCTAAATCTGTCAATAAAAAGCGAATCGCTAGA
This sequence comes from Pseudanabaena sp., assembly GCA_041687725.1. Lineage (GTDB taxonomy): Bacteria > Cyanobacteriota > Cyanobacteriia > Pseudanabaenales > Pseudanabaenaceae > Pseudanabaena. Next base: position 27,948 of record JBDNJN010000112.1, on the reverse strand, counting down.
TAGTAAATCTTCAATTTTAGACCAAATCTAATCGAAATAATTTAGAGGAAGAAATCAACATGAATAGTAATAAAAATATTGTCGAAACGAATAAGAATAACAATCAAGATATTATTGAAGACGATAAAAATGATGCCAATCGCGATCCTATTTCTAACCAGCCAGGAGCGCATCCCGTTGGTACAGGTGTAGGAGCTGCTGGTGCTGGTACAGCCGCAACAATAATCGGTGCAGTTGTAGGTGGTCCAGTGGGAGGAGTCGTCGGCGCAGTGATCGGCTCAGTGGTCGGTGGCTTAGCGGGTAAGGTCACTGCCGAAAGCGTTAATCCGACCTTTGAAGACAATCATTGGCGTGAAACCTATACCACTCGTTCCTATGCCGATCCCAACTTGCAATACGAAGACTACCAGTCGGCCTACCGCATTGGCTATGAGGGTTACGATCGCGAAACTAATCAAAACTTTTATGAAGCCGAACCCCAACTGAAACGGGAATATGAGACCCACTGCACCCAGCATGGGCGAGCAGGATTGCCTTGGGCGACAGCTAAACATGCGGTGAAAGATGCTTGGGATAAAGCTGATGTAGATGCAAAGCGTTAACGTCTACACAGAAAAGGATGGGCTTTGTCCATCCTCTTCTAAATAATTGCAAACACCTATAAATTTTAGAGAGCATTAATCAAATGTCCGTACAACTGGAAGATAATAAGCGCACTGCGATCGCAGGCAAACTAGCTGACATGAAAGCCATGCAAAATCTGCTAATTGCCAATGAACAAGCTTTGACAGAAGCCTGTCCTGATCGCGAGCTTTCCAATCGATTTGAAGCTTTTTTGCGTGATGACCGCAAAAACTTGAGTATCATCGATACTGTCATCGTTCAGTATGGAATTAAAGCTGAACCCAACTCGACGATGCAGAAAGAAGCTGAAGCTGCCGAGAAGATGATGCAAGACACCGATCTGACTTTATTTGAGAAAGTCTCCAAGCATGAACTGCTCAAGCATACCCAAGCCATGTCTGGAGTGCTAGTCCATAAGGCAGCGCAAGTGGTTGGTGCAGATATTGCGATCGCGATCGCACCTCTCAATGCGGTTAACTTTGAAAATCGCGCCCATGAAGAGCAACTGAAAGGGATTATGGAATCTCTGAGTACTCTTGAACTCACAGGCAAACCCGCCGCTCAAGGGCTGTGGGCTGGCGTACAAGATACGATCGCCGCCCTGAGTGGGCTGGCTGGTGGCATCATCAGTCGTAGCGATCATGAGATGAGTATCTGCGACCTGATTCGTCTAGATCACACCAAGGTAGACACTCTATTTGGTCAGATTAACGCGACTGAAGATCCGCAGCAGCTAGAAGAGTTTTTTGGACAGATTTACCAAGACTTGTCAGCTCATGCTGAAGCTGAAGAGAAAATTCTCTACCCTGCGGTGCGTCCTTTTTACAATGATATTCAGGAGCTATTCGACGAACAAGCAGACATGAAGCAAATTCTCGCTCAGATTAAAGCGATGAGTTGTGAGGATGTAGTGCAGTTTAAAGCTGCACTAGCTCGTTTGAAAACTGCGGTAGATACGCATGTAGAAGAAGAAGAATCAGAAATGTTTCCTCGCATTAAAGAGAGCTTTGGAGATGAGCAGCAAAAACGTATGGCAACGGAGTTCAAGACTGCCAAAAGCCAGATTCAAGATCATCGCTTAGCAACTGCTTCTCGCTAATTTTCTCATCGGCTTACGCTGTTGAGACTTTAAAAACCAATAGTGGAGTTGCAGCGCTTCGCGCTGCAACTCCACTATTGGTTTATATTTCACGTAACATCAATAATTGGTGTTACCAGAATCACCGCGATTTTCCATCAATCTCACTATCATCAGGTTTAAGGAACGTTCTAACTATTTCTTCTCATGCACAAATAATAAGGGGATCAGCGCGATCGCCCTTGCAATTGCCGACAGAAAAAATATTCCCGATATGCCTTCATAGTAGGCAGACTGGGCTAGAAAACTACCAACAGTTGTGCCGAAAGCACTACTAACACCAGTTATCGCCGCCGCGATCGCAAAAAAAGTAGCTCGATGTTCTATCGGTGCAATTCCAATTTGGATATTATTGGTGCAAAGGTCGATCGCACTCCAAGTTCCACCCCAAACAATATTGAACAAGGCTAAATAGATAAATAAATGCGCTTGTAATGGTGCGGTATTTGCCAGTAACCAAAAAAGCGGTGAGCCAGCAATGATGACTCCAGCACACAACAGCAAATAACGATTGCCAAAGTGATCGCTTAAACGTCCCCAGACCAGCAACATCAACATATTTGCGCCAGTGTAGAGCGTATTAAACAAAGTCACCCAAGTTATATCTAAGCCCAAATTATTTAGCATATAGAAATTAAAAAATGGAGTGCTGAGATTAATCGCAAAGCCCCAAATAGCCGCGTAAATCAGAAAAATCCTCACATTGCGATCGCTTAGAGTTGCTGATAAATCCTTGAGTAAGGATGGATGTGCTGCTTGATATCTCTGTGGATTAATATCCTCCATAAATTGCTGACAGCCTAAGCTCAATAGCCCCGCGACAATGCCAACACTCAAAACAATGCCATAACCTGCGATCGCATTATTACATTTCGACACCACTAAACTCGCTAGAGGCAAGCTGATTAGGCTAGCCAAATTACTCACGATTTGGCGAACGCTATAATATCTTCCTCGCAAACGAGATGGAACCAAAGCCGCAAGCCAACTCATCCATGATGCACCGCCCAATGCTCCTAAAATGTTGGAAATCGATATTAAAGTGAGGGTTAAGTAGACTAATAACTTAGGGCGATCGGCATAAAAAATAATCCCTAAAAGCAGCAGTAGCCAAGCTAATCGTGCTGGCAAAAATATCCAGAGTCCGAAATTGTGACGGCTGTTAGCCTGATTGGATAGTAACGCTCCAAGAGGTTGCAAAAGGTTGGCGATCATTGGCAAAGATGCGATCGCGCCAATTTCGATCGCATTAGCACCCAGATCGAGCAAAAATTTGTTAAGTAAAACGCCGCCAGTAATGCTGTTAAAGGCTGCCGCGAGTCCGCCATCCATCGTTGAGGCCCGCAGACTATTACGAATGGAAGTTTTTGGCGTTAATTTGGATTCTACTAAAGTGATATTCAGGGTAGGATTATCAAGGGTTTCTTCTATCACAGGGTCGTCTTTGATAATTAGTGGATAGACTTTAATTGCTGTTTAGGCAGGTAAGGTATAGCGTTTCTCAATTGCCGAGGTAATGCGATCGCGACTTTCAGTAGGCGAAATATCTGTAGTAGTTTCAATTTGGCTTACCTCTTCCGCTAAGGTTTCATCTTTGATCGCATTGTGGAGCCAAGTCGAATAATCTTGACGATGTAAATGATGTAACCAAGTGCAATCATCAATTCCTGCCGCTAACTGAATAAACATCGTCAGATTCTGAGCTTTTAAATTTAATTTGTCATCTTCACCTCTAAAGTAGAAGCAGCGATCATTACCTAATATTCCTTCCGCGTAGGTTCGCATGTGTCTTTGTCGTTCTTGGCGAGGCGGAATTACCTCAAATTGAAATGGTGGCTCTTCAGTTTTTAAATACCAAGCAACTCCTTCTCCAGAAGCAAGTTCTACTGGTATTGGCTCAGTTGGCAGTTCATGTTCTACAGTTTTACAAAAATCACTAATTGTCTGCATCGGTGTCTTGACCGCAATCACCGTATCCACTAAGGCTAGAGCCGAAGCTGCCACATGTTCGGGATGAACTGTAACCATCAAAATCCCATTGACAGACTGAGGCAACGTCACCGCAGCATCCCATGACGAAGGGAACATATGATGTACTTCGTCAATCACAATCCAATGTGGTCTTCCAGTTCGCACCCGCATTTCTAAAAGAGCAGGCAGTAGCTGCGCCAAAAATGCAGGGCGATCGTCTACCTTTACACCCATGAGATTGACCACCAGATTTTGGTCTGGCTTACTCAAAATTGCCATGACTTCTGTGGGATTAGGAACTTGCTGCACATTTCCCAATACAACAGTGCCATTCGAGTTTTGATAATCTCCTTCAGGATCGATGATACAAGACTGATAGCCATTCTCCATAAATCTCTCTAGTAGTCCCGTTGCTAGAGTTGATTTGCCACCACCAGAAGTACCTGCCAGCAAAATATTGCAATTCAGTGGTTGGATATAGACATCCCGCTCTAGACTGAGTTTGCCCAGTAGAATTTGATGACGCTCTGGCAATAGCGAAGACTCCTGTAAATCCTCTGTTAGTAAGCGATCAATCAATTCAATCGCTCCATCGCCTCGGCTTCCTTGCGTCACCCAATCAACTTCACTCTTTACCGATTCTAGGGCATTAGCTACGGCTACAGCAAACTCACTTATTTTCAGAAAAGCCAGATCATTCTCAGCATCACCGATCGCAACTGTATTATGCACCGAGAAGTTCATACGGTTTAGGGCAGCAAGTAGTCCAGAAGCTTTGTTTACTCCTGCTGGTAGCACCATCACCGCACCTTTATTAAAGATGACCTGTAAATCTAAACCAAGTTCGCGAATTACGGTGAGAATTTCTGTTTCGTGAGGTTCCCAAGCGGCAACGATGACCTTGCCAACTGATATGGGAATATTACGCGATCGCAATTCCTGCACAAAGTTCTCAGGGGGGATACTGCCGAGCAAAAACTCTTCGCGGGTTGCTGGGAAGTATAAGACGGCTCCATTTTCACTGACTACACAATCAAATAAATTAACTTCAGGAAATACCTGACAGAGATCGTCTAGCTGTCTTCCTGTCACGAGAATGAGCTTCCGTCCTGTTTTTTGGAGCCTCTTGAGGGCTTCTAGTGTCATATCTGACACCTTCCCTCCAGTCGCTAAGGTTCCATCGTAATCTGTTGCTAATATTAAATAGTGCATAAGGTTAGTACTGCAAAGCGGCATTCTTCAAAATTTTCTGTTTCTTCTTCAATAGCCTTAACAAGGGGCTTAAGCCCCTTGCCTGTTCAATAATCTCTAGATACAACCTGTAACTGACACAGTATAGATCTTACCGATCGCATTTAATCCACCGACAAATACATTGACTTGATATGGATCGCGTTGCGCTCTCGGAGAGCCGATTACTTTTAGTGGCTCACCGAAAACAACTTCCACAGGGAATTTTTTGTAAGATGCACTAGAACTGTTATCACTATATTTTAAATTTAATTCAACATCATAGTTAGCATTAATCTCAGTAACAATGGTCGCCTCATAGCTGGTAAAAGCGCGATTGCTAGGCACTGCAAAATCAGTGTTCCAGTTGTTGCTAGTCACTAAGGTGCTAAAAGGAGAAACAGTTTTTGTTACCGCAGTGCCATTACCTCCGATTACATCAAGAGGATAACAGGTTTCTGCTTGGGCAGAAGATCCCAAAGATAGACCTAGAAATAATCCGACAATTCCCACCAATTTCAGTCCGTTAGAATTTGGGAACATATAAACTCCTTTATTAAATTCTATTTATCTCTAGATTGACATAGCCATGTTTGATTTCATGAATGAATTGATTGTTTACATTCATATTTTTTCTACTCAACTAACTTTAGCTACACCGTCCAGAACTTGAGTTCTAGATAATTCACAAACTCTACTTAATCTCAACGTTCGAGTCTCCTTATTCTCTAAGTGATTTGGTCAGCTAAAAAAAGACAAAGCTAAATTGTCTCTAACGAATTTGCGGGTAACGGCGATCGGCGATCGCATCGGAATGTCCGCTAAATAAGCGATCGCGGACTGAGTGTTTAGCCAAAAAGTCATGGGGAAATCCCAACTCAATTTGACTCACCTGATCGAGCTTTTGCAACTGTTCGGGTGATAGCGTGAGATCGACACAGGCTAGGTTGTCTTGTAATTGCGATCGTTTTCGCGCTCCCAGAATCGGAATAATTGAACTGTTTTGAGCGCGTAGCCATGCTAGTGCAACTTGAGCAGAAGAATGTTCGATTTCCTTGGCGATTTCCCCTACGACATGGGCGATTTTCATACTGCGATCGGGAATTTCCGAACCGCGTGAGGTGGATTGGCGATCGCCATTTGCTTGAGCATATTTGCCACTCAATACGCCACCAGCCAACGGCGACCAAGGTGTGACAGCCAGATCGAACGCTTGCGCCATTGGTAATAAATCTCGTTCGGGAGTGCGTTGGACTAAGCTATATTCCACTTGTAAAGCCACAAAGGGAGTCCAACCATGACACTGCGCCAAGGTATTTGCCTGAGCCACAATCCAAGCAGGCGTATCGGAAATACCAATGTATAGCACCTTGCCCTGCCTCACTAGATCGTCAAAGGTACGCATCACTTCTTCCACAGGTGTCGAAAAGTCCCAAGCGTGCAGCCACATCAGATCGATGTAGTCGGTATTCAACCGTTTTAGACTGCGCTCTACAGATTGAACCAAGTTTTTGCGATGATTGCCACTGAGGTTAAGAGCCTGTTTGCCTCCATTCATCAGATCTGGGAAGGAATACTTAGTAGCAAGGACTAAGCCTTCGCGATCGCTGGCAATTAATTCACCCACAATCTTCTCACTGCTGCCCTCGGTGTAGCCATTAGCGGTATCGATGAAATTGCCACCTGCTTCAACAAAGGTTTCAAAAATCTTGCAGCTTTCATCTTTGGAAGCTCCCCATCCCCAATCTTCACCGAAGGTCATGGTGCCCAAGCAAAGTTCTGAAACCCGTAAGCCGCTTTTACCTAATAGTTTGTAGCGCATGATTAAATCTCCTAATAAATTGGAATGACTTCTTATAAGACTTTGGTGGCGATCGCACTAATCAGAACGATCGCACCAATAGTTCTACGAAAATAATTAACGCCTTGAAATAGTTCTTCCCACGCCCAAACAAATAAGCAGCCAAAAGCCAGTGCATCAAGCCCTATACTAATTTTGCCTGTTGTGAGAATCAGTCTGAGTAGGCTAGCCACAATCCAGAAAATAAGCGGTAGATTTGGCATTTGAGCTAATACAATTCGCCCATCGCGATCGCAAAAAGTTTTAGCGAATAATGTATTTCCCATAGCTTTAATTCTTGTTTTGCTCCGATCAATTCTTGGTTGGATCGTTACCAACCTGCACGATTAACTTGCCAAAGTTCTTTCCTTGTAGCAAGCCAATAAAAGCCTTGGGCGCAGCTTCCAACCCATTTACGATATCTTCTTTGTACTTAAGCTTGCCTGTTTGTAACCATTGAGTTACATCCTTGACAAACTCAGTCTGACGCTCTTGGTAATCGCCAACGAGAAACCCTTTGATCAGCGCTCGTTTTACCAATAGAGGCATCAGATTTGGACCTGAAGATAACTTTTCAGCATTGTACTGAGAGATTAAACCCACCAAAGGAATTCTGGCTCCCAGATTAATCTGTTGCAACACTGCTTCTAGGATCGGTCCCGCAGTATGATCGACGTAGATATCGATTCCATTAGGGCAAGCAGTTTCCAAGGCTGAATCTAGGGCTTGAGTTTTACGGTTGATACAGGACTCAAATCCTAATTCATTCACAACGTAATCGCATTTCTCATCGCTACCAACAATGCCCACGGCCCGACAGCCTTTGAGTTTGGCGATTTGACCCACAACCGAACCCACTGCTCCTGAAGCTGCTGAAACCACAACAGTTTCGCCTGTTTTGGGTTTACCAATATCCAGCAGGGCGCAATAGGCAGTCATTCCAGGCATTCCTGTAATACCTAAGGCATAGGAGATCGATACGCGATCGGGGTCGAGTTTTCTCAAGGTTTCGCTTTTTGAAATTCCATAAGACTGCCAACCGTCATATCCAACTACGAAATCCCCCACTGAGAATTGGGAATGGTTTGATTTGACTACTTGGCTGACTGTGCTACCGCCGATGACTTTGCCTAACTCTGAGGGAGCTGCATAGGAGGCGCGATCGCTCATTCGTCCTCGCATATAAGGGTCAAGTGACAAGTAAATCGTGCGATTGAGTATTTCGCCATCTCCCAGTTCTGGAATTTCCGTTTCGACAAGGGAAAAATCGCTCTCTTGGGGTTCTGCGATTGGGTAGCTTTTGAGTAAAATTTGTTGGTTCATTGATTTAGACATATTTATCCTGAATATAAAGATATTCGGTGTGAACCATCAGGTTCGTAAGGTTCGAGCTTTGTTGGCAACTGCACCATGCATTCTCTCTTCCAATTCAATAAACAATTTTAGTTTGCAATTATCCTAATAGACTTGAGATTTGCTTCCTGCATGAATTGTATGAATTGATTAACTACGATACAAAACGTAGATCTGGTGATTTATGCCAATAGCCGATCGCAAAGAAGATAGAATGATTTTAGTGAAAAGTTAGTCCGTACCCATGCCATTTAGATCGGTCATCCAGAATGCTCCAGTCAATGAACTGCGAAAACGTCATCTATATCCACCCATTGATAATCTTCTCTACAAATCAGTCCCCATAGATTTAGAAACAATTTGGACACCGATCGAGATTCTGGCAGAATTGCGATCGCAACCACAAAGTAATCTGGCGATCGCCACAACTGTTAACGCTTTACAACCATATCTGCCATCGGTAAAAGTCTTCAAAAACCACAGCCTTTATCTAACACGCAGTTGCTTGATACTATCCTCACGATTTTGCAAGGCGCGATCGCATTTTGCCAAATTTCTGAGCATGGCGATCGCATATTCATCAATCTCCAACAAAAAATGCGATCGCTTTCATTTGCAGGGTGTTGAGTACTGTCTCGTCGATATCTTCGATGGTGCAATGTGTCCGATCACCTGACATCACTTGTGCAATCATCCTTTGCTTGTTCTCAATTGCTCTGATTTGATGAAAGGATCTGGAATCCTACCTGTGCAAAATGTTGATCGAAGGTGAGAACTTCTTGAACATTACGATCTTGCATAACAATGAATGAGACGCAATCTACTAGGTCCCATTCTTTGTCTGGACGGTTTTTGTATAGCTCAAAGGCACGGTCAAAGATTTCAGGTGTGAGGCGGATAACTTCAACGTCTTCTGAATCGAGAAATTGTTCGATTACTTCTATTGCTTCATTTTTATATCTACGAGCTAGGGAGTTTGCAATTTCGAGAAGGACTGCATCGGTGATGACGATGGCTTGATCGATGTAGCGATCGCTTAAATCTATTGCCTGTGTGTGATATTGATCGCGTTCGTTGATGAGGGCAATGATGAATGAAGTATCAATGAATATTGTCAAGGTTTTTTTCTCCACTCATGTACAGGTCAATGTTAGTGGAAAAATCAACTGGGGCTTGAATTTTGATACGTTTGAGTTTGTTTAAGATGCCTGTTTTGGGTTTGGCTGTGAATTTGGCGTTGGCAAATTGTTTGACAAATTCATATAGTTCATTGAGGTTGTCTTCTTCGACTTTGTTGATTTCGGCGTAGATTAGTTCTTTAAGAGTCATGGTGATTTGCCCTCAACTGAATTATCATGAGCGGTAGGCTTAAACAACTATTTTATATTGCGATGGATCTGAATCGCCCGAAATCATCCGTTGCTCGTTCTCAATCACAGCTAAACGTCTATTTTTGCGTCTATCTAGCTGAAAGGTGTTGCCATTGAGCTATAACTAAATTATCAAACTGTCATATTGGCAGGCGATCGCAATAAAGCACCATGACCCAAGAACCAAAAGATAAACCTAAGCTATCTCTCGAAGAGCAAATTACCGATATTGTTTTGAAAATCGTTAAAACTGGCGGCGTTGCTGGTGGTGGTGGTCATGCGTTATGGTTACTGATTAAGGAGAGCGATATTCTGAGAGCCTTTGCTTCGGCAGTCATTGGCGTGGGGATTTCCTATGCCGCGAAATTACTACAACCAATTCATAAGGGTAATGATGAACGGTTAGACAGACTTGGTAATGCAATCAATGATGGAATAAATCGTGCTGGTGGTGCAGTTGTCGCAAAAGTAACCTCGGTTGAGGATCGCTATTTTGACGCACAGGCGGCGGATTGTGAACTTTGTAAGACTGAGGGCTTCGGAAAGATTGATGGCATCGCGACACTGATGCTAGAGGATGTGTTTGTGCGATTGAGCCTCAACCTCAATATGGGTATGGCTGGGTTTCGCAATGACCAGAGATTAGAAACAAGAATTTTAAAAGATCAGGAATTTAACGAAGAAGATTTTACGGTTGATATTTGGCAATTGTTAGCGAAGGCAAAAAATGATCCAATCTATCGCCAAATTGCAATTTTGGCTTGGGGCGGCTTTGGGAAAACAACGCTCTTGCGTCATGTTGCCTATCGCTTGAGCAGAAATAAACAGGGTCAGGAAGTACCGCGATATGTGCCTGTGCTATTGCTATTACGAGAATATCGCGATTTACTCACTCAAGAAAATCCTGAAGATTTACTCACGATCATCGAAAAGCATCATATTCCTAGTCTCAATAGCAATTTACAGATGCCGACAAATTGGGCGCGAGATTTGCTGCATAAAGGCAAAATGCTGATCATGGTAGATGGATTTGATGAGGTTCCAAAATCACAGCGTCCATTAGTGACGAAGTGGCTCAATACGCAAATGCGGAACTATCCTAAGTCAGTTCTTATCTTAACATCTCGCCCTAAAGCTTATACTGAGCAGGGATTTGTCGATCAGTTGGATTTAAAATCTGTATTTAATTTACAGCCTTTCACTGCTAAGCAAATTAGAGAATTTGTGGGGAAATGGTATTGGTCACAAGAATATTATGGCTGTGGGAAAACGGACTCACCAGCAATTCGGAGGGAAGCGGAACTTGCGACTGATGATCTCTTAACGCAGATATTCAAGCGTGATGAATTACAGAGACTAGCCAGTAATCCTTTATTGCTAACGATGATCGCCCGATTTCATCGCCGCTATCCTAGTGCAGAATTGCCAAAACGCAGGGCGGATCTGTATGAAGAAATTTGTAAGTTGCAACTCAAGGATCGGGTTGAGGCGCGTCAGTTGAAAACCGTATTAACAGACGAGTCCCAAACAACCTTGCAAATGTTGGCTCTGGAAATGATGCTCCAAAAAGAAGAACGAATTGATCGTGAGACTCTGCTAGAAAGGTTTACGGTTTATTTGTCAGCGCAAGAAGAGGTAATTAAGGCGACAGAGTTTCTCACACAAGTAGAACAAATTAGCGAATTACTGGTACAAAGGGAAGTTGATGAGTTTGAGTTTTCGCATTTGAGTTTCCAAGAGTTTCTCGCAGCAATGGAAATCATTCGCACTAAACAGGAAGATGTTTTACACGCGCATTTCCATGAGGATTGGTGGAAGCAGGTGATTTTGTTGTATGTGAGTAAGGTCAAGAAGCCTAGCGGTCTGATTCGAGCAGTGTTGAATACAGGTGCGACGGATCTGGCTTTTGCCTGTACTCAGGAAACGAGGAAACAGATCGACGAAAAGATCAAAAAGGATTTGCAAGATTTGGAAGAACAGCGCATTTTAAAAGCTGTGGAAGCTGAGGTGAAAACTTCACGGTATCAAGATTTAGAAAACTATCTCGAAGCGAAAGAATGGCAAAAAGCGGATCAAGAAACCTATCGATTGATGATTACGGCAGTAGGTAAGTATGAGGAACAATGGTTTAGTAAAGATGATTTAAAGAATTTTCCCTGTTATGATTTATTGGCTATAGATCGCTTATGGGTAAAACATAGCGATGGACTCTATGGTTTTAGCGTCCAGAAGCAAATTTATGTGGAATGTGGTGGTAAGCTAGATTTTATTTTTCCAACTCTTGATACGCTGAATAAATTCTGCGATCGCACTGCATGGAAACGAAAGGGCGAGAAAACCAAGTGGTTGGACGTTTCGCTAACTAGCGCTCTAGCTAAGTTGGTTAAATTCAAATGGAAACGAGAGGACGAGAACACCAAGTGGTTGGACTATCCCGATCAATTTTTTCTTAATAATTTTATGAAGGTTAGGGGACACCTCCCGAGGGGAAGTAGGCGTGGTGTAAATATATTTCTTTTCTCGCATCGAGACTTATGAAGTGTAAAGCATAAGCATTTCACACTTCTATTAAGATTTGTAAATTGACATTTTCTTACAGCATAATCAGTAGTCTGAATCACGGATTAGACGGATTTAGGGATGACACAGAAATATTGATAAATAAAGGAATTGGTAAGGTTACGAATAGAAAAAATTAAAATCCGTGAAATCAAATAATCCATTTAATCCGCGATTCAGACTCTTTTGTTATTCACTAGAAAGTAAATAGAGCCTTTAACTAACTGTTCTTAGCCAAGAAGAACTCGTAAGATTAGAATCAACCGTTGCTAAAGTTAGCTGATAGAAAACGGCAGTAGCAGCTATAAAGCGATCCGCAGGATCTTGATGAGGTAAATCAATCTGGCGACTCAATAGCGCAATTTCATTGTTTAGAGCCGCTTCACGAAGCTCCAAATTTTTTAGCGCTAAACTTACCCAAGTACCCGTATCGGGTTGCAAAGATATCCTTCCTTTCTCAGCAAGGATCGCCGCCGCCCAAATGCTAATCGGACTAAGCCAAATCTCATTACTTGAGTCTGCGATCGCAGTTTGTAGTTGGAGCGATAGGCGAGGATTTCCCAGTAAGAGTTTACCAAAAAGTAAATGATCCCATTACTTAAGAAAATTGCTGCTATAGGAGTGGGCGATCCCAGTGATTTCTAAGGTAAATAAAGGATCGATTATTTTTTGACTGTCTCTAAATACCAAAGCCAAATATGGGTATCGAGTAAAAGCTTCACTGAAGTACTTCCCACACAGTTTCAGGTAAAGCAGAGATAACAATATCTCCCAAAATCTCTCCACTTCCTTTCATCACCCCAAAAGCTGGACGTTGCTTTCCATTTGATGCAGGATAAATAACAACCAAAGGCACACCATTATGAAACACCGTTAAGGGAGTTTTAGTGTCTTGAACCTCAGTAAATAGCGCTTGTAATGCTTGCGGTAGCTCGGCGGTACTTAGTCGTCCCATACTAGTTTCAGCTCCAATTTATAACACATTCTTGTAATTAACTGACAAATCGCTCTCTACAGAACAACAGCCAATAAAACCTGACTCTTCTAAAAGTTCAAAGGCGGTTTTTTCCTTGGTTTGCATTAGCTTTTGATAATAGTCAGCGATCGCCGCACGAAGAATATCAGACAATTCTTGCTTCGTTTGTTACTGAATATAGGTGAGCTTATCCGTAGTTTCGCAATCAATTTTGGTGCTGAGTTCTGACATTCAACGTTTTCCTTGTTTGAGCTTTTTAGATATTTCCGATCTTCAGATAGTTTCCATCCAGCTTGTTTGTATTCGACTGAATTGCCACACTTCTTAAATTTGGGGAATCCTTTCTTACCTGATACTTTCTTTTTACAGTTGTCATAGAACCTAGAGATAGATGACCACGCTCTCTCAGAGCCTGACTGCCTTGCTTGAGAGCCTAACTTCTTAGCGAAGTCAAACTCTTTTGCGAGTACAGCCATCTGCTTATTGAGATCATAGCCGTTCACTTTCTCGTTATCCATCCAGTACCGCAAAGCTTTGTTACGGCAAAACAGAGCAGTACGAATCGCCTCATCTATGAGTGTGTACTGCTCTATTTTACCTTTTAACTTTGCTTCGAGGACTATCATGGCTAACTTAATTCTTAGGTAGCTTATTCTAAAATAAGATTGGCTGTATTGGTTGTTAAGTTAGAATATAAAGCCGCCCTAGAAGGGCAGGGTTTTAAACCCAGTTTTCCGATAAACTTATTCGCATCCTCTTTAACTGCATTAAAAGCAAAAACTTTTTTGCTTTCTCTATCTCGTATTCCACACAACATTTTTTAATTACAGCAAATCCTGATCAAAAAATCTGGGTTTGTTTTGATCAGGATTTGCTGTAGGACTTGGGCTGTTAGGTAGCATTCGTCGCCTTGTGTTAGCAAATTAGCTACAGCGCCTGCTACCAGTTCATGTTGCTCATCGGAAGGATTGCTCAAACGAAGGACAATATTTGTGTCCAGTAAATATTTAGTCATTATTCGTAAATGCTACCGCGATCGCACGCTTCATCTGAGAGGCTTAATTTCGTTATGGGGAGTTGAGCCACCCATTTTCTGAGATCATTAGCTCGCTCTAATTGGCTATTAAATCTATCTTGATCGCTCAACAAGTCTATAACTTTGATATTTTGAGGGCGATCGCCACATCCATCACATAGCCATATTTACAAGAAATCAGACAAAACCTTTATTCTTCCCAGTCTTCAAGTTGCAATCCTCTAACGCGCTCAAATTCTCTGGTGTTGTGGGTTACAAGGATAATACTATTGGCTAAAGCGATCGCTGCAATCTGTAAATCATAGCTTCCAATCGGTGTTCCCAGCTTTTGTAATTTGGTTCGTATTTGTCCGCAAATTTGGGCTGCTTTGCCGTCAAAAGGTAAACTGGTTAAATCGGCAAAGAAGAAACTGAGACTTTTTAAATTCTCAGCAGTTCGAGAGCCTTTGTAAGCACCATAATAAAGTTCAAATTTTACTACGTCACAAATACAGGCATCATCAGGTGAGGTTGCTAAAAAATGCTGATAAATAGCTGGACTGAGGCGATTGATGTAGCCAATACAGGTGTTTGTGTCGAGCAAATAAATCATAAAAGTTCGTTGCGTTCTGGTTGTTCGCCTTGGGGTTCTCTTTCTAACGGTTCTCCTTGCCATGCTCCAAATGTACTCAGAAAACTCTGCGACCATTGACGTTTTTGAGTTTTCTGGATAATTTGATATACCAACAAAATGTCTAGTTGTTCTCCTGAACATTCGGGAAGTTGAATTTGAAGTATTCCTTTTTCATCAACTTGGGCTGTTGTTTGGATTGTTTGCATTGTCTTATTTCCTTATTGGTATCTAGTAAATATCTAGCCATTATTCATAAATGCTACCGCGATCGCACGATTCATCTGAGAGGCTTAATTTTGTTATGGGGAGTTGAGCCACCCATTTTCGGAGATCATTAGCTCGCTCTAAGGGTGTTGCACTTTGCCAGAATGGTTTAGTTTGTGTTGCTTCTTGCGATCGCGGTTTGAGCAAAGCAATCATTTCAGCGATTTTTCTAAGTTGGCTTTCGCTAAATGTATTAATTTCTTGTTTAAGGGTTTCTTGTAACAGCATCGTTTATTCCCAATATCTATCAATGTATCCATATCAAATAATGAGGAGATTAAAAATTATAATTGTTCCACTCTTGTTCTTAGCTCGATAAGATCGGGGTGCTGGGAAATGTTGAGGTGATCGATTGCCCAGTCAAAAAATGAAGATAATGAAATATACTGTGGTTGTTGTTTCTGCATTTGTTTCTGAAGATCTTTTCCATGAAACCAAGTCAAATACTGTTTATTTACCCAAAAATCTTCCTGAATAAAATGTTGCTGATAGGAATTAAGACTTACTTCAAAATTTTCTGATGTAACTGATTCAACTGCATTTCTAAATTGATTAATTAATTCTAAAGCTTGAATTTGGCAGTCTTCTAAGTCCAAGGATTCTGGCAACTTACCGCTACCACCTGTCCAAGTAGTTTTCAGATGTTCTTTAGATGCACTCATATTCAGTAAGTCACCTAATGCCCATCTTACGGCTTGGTAGCACTGAATATTTTTGGCACTAGTTTTAATCCATTGCTCAATGCTTTCTAATCCTGGAGAGTTTCCATGTCCCCATCTAGATGTAGGATTTTCAATCCTCTCGCTATATTTTTCTACCCAATAATCATGGATTAAATTAGTATCTAAAAGATAGTTCTCGACACAAGCCCGATAAGTTAAAGCGATAAATGGATTCCTCAACCTATTTCCTAATTGTAGTAATTGGATGCTATTCAATGGTTTAGCATCGAAATCTCGATCTCGAAAAACAATATATCGCTGATTTGTTACCTCTTCAGGAAAGTAGTAGCCTTGGGCAAAAATCGAGAAGGTAAATTTGCTCCCCGCAGGAATAATAGTAAATCTATCCCCTGAAATCTCTTGTAGGACTTTGCCAAGTAATTTATAGTCTAAACTGCTTCTTTTTCCCTCACAGAAAATCGTCCTTGTATTACTTACAACACTCACAATTACACCTCTTCATTCAGACGAATAACATATGCTTCAGGGATTATTTGTTCTACATAATCAGAATGAGTTGTAATAATAAACTGATTATTTTGCCCCAGTGTAGGTAAAGCTCTTAATAATGCTTGCTGCATTGGTGGATGTAGATGCAATTCAATTTCATCAATCAAGATAACCGAGTTGTGAATATTCCAACTGGCAAAGTCCATTAGCATTGGAAAAGTTGCACGCTCCCCTCCCGACATCTCAGAAATCTCATATTGATTTCTACCATCGTAAAAATAAAACCAAGGTTCGCTTAAGATGTCATCAATTTCCTCTCTTGGCACAGGCCCCTCAAAGCTTCGCTCTGGGAAAACAGCCTTGTAAGCTGTTTCTATTTCGGCATATAAGTCCTTTTGTCCAGGACGGAGTTGTTTAATTCTACCTGACTCAACATCTTGATGAAATTGTCGCCACTTCGATAGTCGATCTCGCAAAATATCATCCGTAATCTCAAGCTTATTTTGTTGGTTTTCAGGAGTCAGACTAGTTGATGTTCTTTGTTCTGTATACCAAAGAATCGAACCAACTCGCTCAAAAGCTTGGAAGCCTTCAGTCCGAAGTAGTTGCTTAGCATATTCTCTTCCTTTAAACTGAAACAATTCAGGCGCAGTGTCTGCTTGAATCTTCCTGTTTCTCCATTTAAGAGTGACAATATTCTCTTTAGCTGGAGGCTGTAAATCAGGTTTATTTTCTTGCAACTTTTGATGAAATTCCTGAACTGCTCTAATTTCTGAGGATGAAAACTGTACTTTGATAGAAACTTCTGGCGGAAATCTTCCCCAGTTTTTTCCTAATAGTTCATAATTAAAGCCTGCCCACTCTAAGTCGGAAAGATTCTGTAAGCGTCCAGTAGCAACGCCTAGGGTTGAAGCTATAGCTTGTAAAATACTTGTCTTACCAGCACCATTCATTCCTACCAAAACTATAAGATTTTTTGCTAATCCAGTTTCTGGGTCGGTAAAATCAAATGTAGGAGAATTTCTAAATCTCTTAAAATACCTTAATTGAATAGACTGAACTTTCATAGTGAACTTTATTTAGGTTTTAGGAAAATCAACTATAGTCATAATTAGCTAATTATTGTTGTGTAAAACTAATTAAAATTGCCTCAGTAATCCGTTATCCAAAATTTTTAATTGTTTCAAAAGATAGGGGACACTTCGCGCCCCCTATAAATTTATTGTAGCGCTATTTATGGTGCAGTTGTTAGCACTGCAACTGACTTAGAGTTAGTCACTTTAGCTTGGAGAAACTTAGTTTCTTTTACAGCTTGATTGGAGATTGAGAAGAGAGGATTAGAAGCAATACCTGCAATGACTGTGAATATTAATGTAAACACGATCGCTGCTTGTAGAGGTTTCATGCCAACCTGAGTCCATGTAATCGCTGGATAGTTTTTCACAGAATCAGACATTTCTTGAGGCTCCTTAACTACCATCATCTTGACAACGCGGATGTAGTAATAGAGAGAAACTACACTCATCACAAGCGCGAGTAATACTAAGCCGTAAGCGTGAGCTTGCCAACCTGCCCAGAAAATGTAGAGCTTACCAAAGAAACCTGCGAGGGGAGGAATACCACCGAGGGAAAGTAAGCATACGCTTAATGCCAAAGTTAGCAGAGGATCTTTTTGGTAGAGACCACTGTATTCGCTGATTTGGTCGGTTCCCGTGCGGGAAGCAAACAGGATCACACAGGCAAATGCGCCCATGTTCATAAATAGATACAGGATCAAGTAAAAGATCATGCTGGCGTAACCCGCTTCGGAGTCGATCGCCATACCGAGCATCACAAAACCTGCTTGACCGATGGATGAATAGGCAAGCATCCGCTTAATGCTTGTTTGGGCGATCGCCACCACGTTACCCAAGACTATGCTCAAAACAGTCAATACCACGAACACATAGTGCCATTGCTGCGATGCAAGAGGGAAAGCGGTAATCAAAAATCTGAGCGCGAGTCCAAACCCAGCCACCTTTGAGCCAATCGATAAAAAGGCGACTACGGGTGTCGGTGAGCCTTCGTATACGTCAGGAGTCCATTGGTGAAATGGTACGGCTGAGAGCTTGAAGGAAACTCCCGCAATCACAAATACCATGGAGATGATGAGTGCTGTGTTGCTAACCGTGATTTTTGAGGCGATCGCGGACAATGATGTTTCGCCGCCAGAGAGTCCGTATAGCAAAGACATGCCATATAGGAAAATCGCCGAACTTGCCGCGCCGACTAATAAATATTTGAGTGCGGCTTCATTGGAACGGGGATCGCGTTTGGTGTAACCCGAAAGCAAATATGACGAAATACTCAAAGTTTCTAGCGAGACGAATACCATCACCATATCGTCAGCGCCAGTTAAGAACATTGCGCCCAAGGTTGCCCCTAGCAAAATCACCAGATATTCGCCAACGACTACGCCCGATTGTTCTAAGTATCGGACTGAGACGAGGATCGTCAGTATTGCTGACAAGGCGATAATGCCACGAAAAATAATGCTGAGTTTATCGCTGTTAAAACTACCCAAAAAGGCGATCGGGTTTTCTAGACTTGTCCATTGCCAAACTAGTGCGGCAGTGGCGGCGACTAAACCCGCGATCGCAATATACGGTAAAACATTGGCAGATTTGCGCCCCGATGCAATCAGATCGACGATCAATACGAGTACCAATGTCCCAATGACAATTAGTTCTGGCAAAATCGCGCCACTATTGAGCAGAGCATTGAGACTTGCTGTATCCATACTTAAATTTTTATGTTATTGCTATGGCAATTGTACCTAGATTTTGGCAGCAATTACGTCTACTGTTCGATCGCTTGCAAAACAACTTTGGGCGAAAGCTTATCTTTAAACCAAACCACCAGTGCGTCTGTCTCATTTACTTTTACACCAGCCTTTTCTAGATTCAACCGTTCAGAAATTGCCAAAATCAAATTTTCACAATTTGCTTGCCTTACCTGCGAAAACTTTTTCTGTAAATATTCAGGTCGCCAATAGCCGACAATCTCTAATAAATAAGTACGCCCATCAGGATGCACTAACCGAAAATCTGGAATCATCACACTCCCAGGAATCGGAATTAGGTCAACTTCTCTTTCTAATTTCCACTCAGTTTTAAGCTCAGCCCAACGCTCTGCAAAAGAAGACTCGATCGCACTATCATACATTTTTCCAGCAGGATAGTGGCTCACTAATCCACATTCAGAATCGAGGGTAAATAAACCTGTGCGCTTTTGTTTGGAATAAGCATCTTTCTCGACTAGAGTTGCTTGCAAGCTCCATTTGGTGACATGTAATAAAGCAGGAAGTAGCTTGGCGATCGCTAGTCCATAGCGGGTACTCGTACCAAATAAACTCGTTGCACCATCAACAGTAATCGTAAACCCATAATCGACATCACCTTCGATATAGGACATTAATTGAAATAATTTGAGATAACGGAATAGAAGTTTATATTCGCCTGGGTCATTGCGATGAACTTTTAAAATCATGTGACTAGCGCGATAAAAAATCCCTTGCACTTGTGAGAGATTATATCGATAGATTAAGGCTTCAGGCGTGGAGCTTTCAAACTCAGTCAGAATCCGATTTTCCATGAGATCAGCATAAAGTCCTGTGGTAATTTGCACAGGCAAAACTTCGCGCTTGAGTTCTTCTGTGAGGCGATCGGCGAGTTTAGTGAGAGTTTGCTCTGTAGCTTGCTGACTGGGTATGACTTGAGCGGACAATTCAAAAACACGGCGACGCAATTCTTGGGGATCGAGGGGACTAATAATTTCAAAGGTGCTGAAACTGGATTTGAGAATATGTGCTAATCCACGTTTGACGCGATAATCAGGTGTGTCGCCTTCGAGTTCTTGCAAAAGGCGATCGAGTTCGCTCTGTGGGCCGCCCTTAGCATTCTCGAAAATTGTGATTAATTCTGAGGCGATCGCCTGATTCTTATCATCCAACTTCAATCTTTTAGGAACGACGGTTTCGCCATTCAGTCGATGCATGAGGAGTTCGCTAGGCAGCATAAATCTCACTTGGCAATGCTAATTTAGTCAAACTACTTGTCAAAAAGTTTTTAAGATTGCTACTATACCTTGTCATGGAAGAGAGTTTACATTTTTAAAGGATTGAAATCGAAGGGTTAAGAGAGAATCTACTCCCTTCCCAGTGAAAGATTAGACAGTGCGGTGCGGCGCTTCGCGCCGCACCGCTAATTCTTGGGTTTTAATATCTATTTTTATACTGGGAAGGGAGTAACTGAGGTTTGTTAAGATGTATGACATTGTTCAAGACAAGAAGAGATCGCAGATTTAAATGCATTGAAATCAGGATAATAAATATCTGATAAGGCTTTGTACTTCTCATTACCCGTTAACAAGCCAGTGCCTGAGATTGTCAACAACTGCAATTCATTATTGGTTCATTATCAATTCATTATTCGCTCATTATCTGGATTGCTTAACTATCAAGGCTTTTGCACCTTTTTAATCTTCTAAAAATGATTTATAATCAGAACTAATTATAGAGAGAATTAAAAAATTGCTGCAAGCTTTTACAGCGAGTTTATTGCTGATTACTATTTCAGAATTAGGGGATAAAACTTTTTTTATCGCGGTGATTTTGTCGATGCGCTATGACCATCGCACCGTATTTTCGGCTGTGCTATCAGCATTAGCCTTGATGACGGTGCTGTCGGTGCTATTAGGGCAAGCAGTGTCGCTATTACCAAAGGCTTATACTCACTATGGCGCGATCGCCTTGTTCTTAATCTTCGGCGTAAAGCTGATTATTGACGCAATTCGCATGTCTCCCAATTCTACAGAAGCGGTGGTCAAGGAAGCTGAAGAAGCCGTTGAAGAGAAAGATTATCAAATTTCAATACCGATCTTTGGCAAAATTTTAAAGCGTTATCCCCAGATTGGAATTTGGATACAGGCTTTTGTGATGACTTTTTTGGCGGAATGGGGCGATCGCACCCAAATTAGCACGATCGCTTTAGCTGCCGCGAACGATCCTATTTTTGTAACCTTGGGCGCGATTTTAGGACATGGTATCTGCACAGTAATCGCCGTAATTGGTGGTCGTTTGGTGGCGGGAAAGATCTCTGAGCGCGTAATTACAGCGATCGGCGGCGTTCTCTTTCTGATTTTTGGTGTAACAGCTTATTTTAATCCGCAATAAAAAACGGCGCACCGCGCCGTTTTTTTTATGATTGAAGCTAATTGCCTTCAACTTTACCGCGATATTCACTAGCCGACATCGTGCCATCTAGTTCGCTTGCATCTTCGATATTCACCTTCAGTAACCACGAAGCACCGTAAGGGTCATTAGTAATACTTTCTGGCTCATCGACTAATGCAGTATTCGCTTCCATCACCGTACCCGTCACAGGTGAATAGATATCTTCCACCGCCTTGACCGACTCAATCGTGCCGAAAGTTTGACCTTTCTCTACCTTTGTCCCCACTTCGGGAAGATCGAGAAAGACAATATCGCCTAGTTGATCGATCGCAAAAGCGGTAATTCCCACAGTGGCGGTGTCATCCTCTAGCCGAATGTATTCGTGGGAGTCGGTGTATTTTAGGTCTTCAGGATATTCAAACATCTTGCTACTTTTTCCTTGTTTCTGAAATCTTATCGAGAAATTGGGTTTAAAACCTCGCCCTTCTAGGACGGCTCTATATTAAGATATATCAAATACCTCAGGGTATACGGAAATTCACGCTTGAAAGTCCAGAAATGAGTTTTGACAATACTTGCAAATTTCTCGCCGAAACCTTCCCCAGCGATTTCGCCAGTTGGCTATTGGGGAAACCTATCAATCTCACCAAACTCGAACCATCGGAACTACTCCTCGAACCGATTCGTGCCGACTCAGTTATATTTCTCGAATCAGCCGAACTAATACTCCACATCGAATTCCAAACCGAGCCGAACAAAAATATCCCTTTCCGCATGGCAGATTACCGCCTACGCCTATATCGCAAATTCCCAGAAAAACAAATCCATCAAGTAGTCATCTACCTTACCCCCAGCCAATCAAGCCTAGTTAATGAAACCACATTTATCACAGGAGAATTAAACCATAGCTTCAATGTCATCCGACTCTGGGAACAACCCACTGAAATATTTCAGCAATATCAAGGCTTATTCCCCTTTGCCACCCTATCCAACACCAACAACCCCGAAGAAACTCTCAGACAAGTCGCCAAGCAAATCGAAAAAATCGCCGATAAAACCACACAGAGCAACGTCGCCGCCTCGACGGCTATAATATCGGGTATAGCCCTAAACAAAGAAATCATCCAAAAATTATTGAGGAGTGAAATCATGAAAGAATCAGTAATTTATCAAGAAATTTTGCTCGAAGGCATAGCAGAAGGCGAGGCTAGAGGTAAGGCTGAAGAAAAAAATCAGATTGCCTTAAAAATGCTACGTTCTAACATTCTTGTAGACGCGATCGCCGAATTCACAGGACTAACCCTAAAACAAATCGAAAAGCTCCAAAAGCTTGCTACGAAACAACCTAGAGCAAGAAAAACTACAAAACCAAAGCGATCGCTCTAATCAAATTTCAAAATCTTGCTGGGTTTAATTTTTATAGCGATCGCCAAGTATGTTAGGACAGAAAACCCCAAAGATGAAAGGCGGCGCAGAGCGCCGCCTTTCATCTTTTGAGTTTTATTTACTGGTATCAGCGATCGCTTCAAGTTCAACAACTGGTTCGCGTTTAGAAAACCCCCAGAGAAAAACTAAGCCAATGCAACTAAGCATCAACCATTCAGGTGGAACTAAACTATCAGAAACTACTTTAATAAATAGGCGTAAACCGACCAATAAGACGATTAAATAACCCGCCGACTCAAGGTGCGTAAATTCTTCTAACCACTTAATAAATAGTCCCGCTAAAAAACGTAAGGTAATAATCCCTGCTACGCCGCCGATTAGCACCAACCAAGTCTCTTCCGCCACTGCTACCGCAGCCGTCACACTATCTAGCGAAAATGCTAAATCTGTCAGCGATACAAGGGCGACAACTTGCCATAGCTTCGTTGCCATGCGAACTGGATTCTTTGCATCATGCCCTGCTTGAGACTTTTCTAAGAAAAATTTGCCCGAAAGCCAAAGCAAATATACCGCACCAGCTAGTTCAAATTGCCAATATTTAATTACCCATGTCGCTGTGAAAATTAGCACCACACGCAATACAAATGCCCCGATCAAGCCATAACGTAGCGCCCATTCTTCTTGCTTTGGATCTGGCAAACTACGCACGATCGCGGCAAGGGCGATCGCATTATCCGCCGACAGAATTGCCTCTAGCAGAATTAATACGCCCAAAATGGGAAGAACTTCGGGGCGAAAAACAAAGGCATTCGTACCTAGAAACTGCTCGAACATTCAATACGATCCATAAGAAAACATTAACAAATCAATATTAAGTATACAAAATTATGTGGTGAGTGCATTGTATCCACTACGCTCTGTTTTTTGTTACATTTTGCTGTGTTATAGACGGGGGGAGTGTGATAACAATTAGTAAGCGATTGCTAAATAATGGTACTTTCTCATGAAGTCAATAGCCTTTAATCATTCTGTGACCGCGATCGCTAGCACCCTGATTGCTAGCATGACAATTAGTATGAGCGTGCAAGCGCAAAATGCTGAACACCTCCAATCTCTGCAAGAACATCACACCTGTCAACGCTGTGAGCTAAGCGGGATAGATGCAAAAGATGCAGATTTACGCGAGTCATTTCTCGATGTTGCTGATTTGCGAAAAAGTTCGCTCTCTGGTGCAAACTTGGCTTTTAGCACGATGTACTATGCCGACTTTCGTGACGCTGATCTCAGCAACACCGACCTACGCAATACTTTTTTGATTAATAGCGATTTGATCCAAGCAAATTTGTCTGGAACCAATGCGCGAAATAGTCGCTGGAAATATGCTGATTTGACTGGGGCAAACTTACAGAATGCCAATTTGATTGATATTGAGTTGGTTTATGCCAAGCTCAATGGCGCTAATCTCACCAATGCCTCTTTGCGTAACGCGAGCCTATATGGTGCAGATTTGACGGGTGCAAACCTCAAAGGTGCGGATTTGTATCGCGCTGACCTTACCAATGCGATCGTAACTAACGTGGATTTGAGCCAAGCAAATCTTTGTCGGGCGACTATGCCCGATCGCACAATTTCTATGCAAGGCTGTACTTTGATTAAATAAATTTCAAAAGCTTTGCAAAGCTTTTGAAATTTATTTGTGTTATTGCAGCGCTTGTAGCGCTGCAATAACAAAGTCTATTGAGGCTTTGAGGGATATAGAGAAATTTTTGAAAGTGCCGCGAAGCGGCACTTTCAAAAATTTCTCTGGGTTTTATGAAAGCGCAAAGCGCTGTAATATTTTGACAAGTTGAGAGAGCTTTATGACGATCGCCCCATCGCCAAATCAAGTATCGGATCGAGTACGTTGGCTACAAGTATGGAGCCTTGCCTCAGTTCAGGGCGCGATTACACTGAGTTGGATTGCTTACGGGATCTACTTACCCAAGTTTATCGAACAGGTGTTTGGATATCCCGCTAGTCAAGCGCAACAATTTGCAGCTCTATTACTGGTAATCGAAAGCGCGATCGCAGTCATCGTTGAGCCATTATTTGGTGGACTATTCGATCGCTGGCAGCGTTGGTATAGCTCACGGATGCCCTTGATTGTGGCAGGAGCGATCGTTTCAACGGCTTTATTTATTGGTTTGCCATGTGTGGTCATATTCGGCGGCGCAAATGAAATTACGCGCGTGGTTTTGGTGGTTTTTCAGGGGCGATCGCTATTTTTGGTTATCTAGTTCCCAAATCCACCATAATTTCTATGCCGAATGTGATTTTGATGACCGCGATCGCCTTTCTAGTTGCAGGAGTAGGAATTGCTTTAGGAGAGCGCATTACTCGTAAACTCATTGCTGACTAATTGCTGTGGTTTGCCGCGAGTTGCGCCAATAATCCAATTACCCAAAGCGGGAACCATTTCACACAAGCTCACACCCATATTCGCAAGCGGCGGCTGTACAAAGCAATTATGCATCATCCTTCCTAGTCGCAAGCGGGTTTGGAATTCTTTGCACCATGCGATCGTATATTGCTGTTTGAAGGCGATCGCATTGATTTGATGTTCCAGAAATTGACTGACGAAGGGAACTGCAATTTCTGATGATCGCAATGCCATTGCCATGCCATCACCACAAAGCGGCGTAATCATTCCTGCCGTATCGCCAATCATACAAATATCGTTATAGAAGTTCTCTTTCAAGGCAAAGCTAATCTGACTCAAGCCTTGCAAAGATGGTGAAACACGTTGCATATGACGGAAGCGATCGGCGAGTACAGGGTTTTGAGCTAGAGATAAGGGAATATCTAACTCTGGATCAACTGGCTCTTTCATCACGCGCTCATGGGCAATCCAACAAACGTTAATTTCGCCCGTTTCGATCTGTGATAGTCCACAATATCCATTCGGAAAACTATGCAATTCGATCACATCGGCAATATCCACACCTGTAAAATGTCCTTTGTAAGCAATCCAAGGCGATCGCTTCTGTACAAATTCCCGATTGAGATTGCGATCGAGAGAAGAACGTTTTCCAAATGCACCTAATACCAAGCGTCCAGAAAATTCTCCTTTGCTGGTGCTAACCTTAAACCCTTCTTCTAAATTGCCCGTAACGCCTGTCACTTTCGTATTATCAATACAAGTCACATTCACGGCTTGCGCTCGTTGGAAGAGCATTAAATCTAGTTGATAGCGGCTCAGTCCCAAGGCAGCGCTAGGGAGTTTGCTGCGAAATGATGCACCGCCAGAAGTAGTCAAGTAAGCACGATTAATCTTCTGTGCGCCGACTTTATAAACCTGTTCGAGTATTCCTAGATTTGCGAATGCTTCCGTTACTTCAACGGATAGAAATTCGCCACAGAGCTTATGCATTGGATAATGGCTTTGCTCTAGCAACAAAACTCGATAACCGAGTTTTGCTAGTTGAATGGCGGCACTACAGCCCGATAGCCCTGCACCGATCGCGATCGCATCGTAATTCATATTTCACCTAAGTTATCCCACCCCTAGATTAGCTTGCTTTACTTGTAAGTAGGTGAACCGAAAAAGCTGTGACGCACGCGCCGCGTGCGCTACTTAGTAACAAAAGCGATCTAAAATATTTAAGAATTCAAAATGCGTTGAATCGTTTCAGCTAATACTTTTAGTTTGGCAGGTTTAGCAAGATATTCATTCGCACCTGCGGCGATACAGCGATCGTGATCGCCTGTCATCGCTAGGGCTGTCAGCGCAATAATCGGAATATTAATTAAGCTAGGAATCTGGCGGATTTGTCTCGTGGCTTCTAATCCATCCATCACGGGCATTTGGATGTCCATCAGGATTAAATCAGGTTGTGCCGATATTGCCATCGCGATCGCCTCTTGACCGTTGTATGCCAACATAATGCGATAGCCTTTTGCTACTAGATAGCTAGAAATTGTCATGATGTTAGCTTCATTATCTTCGGCAATCAAGATCAAGGGAGATTGTGACTCAACTGTGTTTGGGGCTTCTAGTGGTGAGGCTAGGTCTGGCTGATTACTTGGGAGCGTTTCAGGGGAAAGCGACGGAGCATAGGGTAACAAGATCGAGAAGCAACTACCTACACCTAGTTCGCTGGTTAGTCCCACTTGACCACCATGAAGTTCAACGAGCTGCTTCACTAAGGCAAGCCCCAAACCTGTACCGTCATATCGACGATTTAACGCACTATCGATTTGGATAAAAGGCTTAAATAGTTTCTGGATATCTTCTGCGGCAATGCCAATACCTGTATCAATCACTTTGATTTCTAAGAATTCCTCTAGGGCTACATTACTTTCTTCTGTATGACTATCGAGCCGCTTATGACGACCAACTTCTAGAGTAATACGGCCTCCCTCTGGCGTAAATTTGACAGCATTATTGAGCAGATTAATCAATACCTGACGGATACGCCGTTCATCAACGAATAGATCTGGTAAATCTAGTTGGAGTTTGGGGTGGATTTGGATGCGCTTTTGGTGTGCTTGCTGCTTGATAAAAGTCAGACTCGACTGACAAAGATGAGTTATGGAAGTAGGTGCATAATCAAGTGTAATTTGTCCAGAGGCAATTTTGGAAACGTCAAGAATGTCATTAATTAGTTCTAATAGATGAGTTCCACTCGATTCAACGGTTCGTAATGCTTTGATCTGCCGATCGCTAATAGTGCCAAAAACTCCTTCTTGCAAGCCTTCAGTCATCCCCAAAATTGCATTAAGTGGCGTGCGAAGCTCGTGACTCATGTTAGCGAGAAATTCGTCCTTGAGTCGAGTGGCCCGGGCTAACTCTTGATTGGTATGTTGCAGTTGCTCCTCAGCTAGCTTGCGATCGCTAATATCTCGCACAAAGAAGACTACTTCATCATTCCCACATGGAGCAACACGCACTTCTTGATGATGGATCTTACCATTAATCAAGACTTGCTGTTCATAGCTCTGTACCGTCTGTGTGGCAAGAGTTTGTTGTAGAGCCGCATATTCTCTTTCTGCGTGAGTAATGTCTGAGAGGAAGACTTCAAATATACCTCGTTCTAAATTAGTTTGTGTTTGATAAAATAGGAGAAGTGGACGAATTGAGAGAAAAAGTCCTATGGAAAAACGCAAAGCCCGAACAACATCAGGAGATAAAACGATCTGTCTACCGATGCCACCAAATGTTGAGT
>JBDNJN010000011.1:0-7097 GCA_041687725.1 Pseudanabaena sp. | reverse complement strand
GGCGACAACCATCGCAGTCTTGGTAGGTAACACCCGTCCGGGCCTAGGTCATGAGGAACGTGAAACTGGTGCAGTGAGTCCAAAAGATGATGACCTGTATCTTCGGACGTAAAGCTCAAAGTATGAGTCTCCTGTAAAAGAGCTTTCTTCGGGAAGCCCGCGCTCTAACTGTACTCAGTTGAGCGTCGGGAGGATGTCACCACCACAATCAAACGATCTTCACTAAAAATCAACCAAACTTCTTGGCACTGCGATCGCAGATATTCACTTGCCTTTGCAAATACATCATTGGCAACATCGGTCGGCGAAATAATTTCAGCAATTAGAGGAAAGCTCTGGGGCAAGGTAGACAGATCGCCATATTGGGCAAGCAAATCAGGTGTGAGATATGCAACATCAGGGCTACGACCTTGCTCTAAGGTGCGACAAGGTACTTCGGTATATACCTCGCCACCAGTGCCAGAAGTTTCGATATAACTTTTCCAAAGCCATCCGACTCTGCTCTGTAACCGACTATGTTGTAATGTCATACCTGTTTTCTCGGTTAAATTCCCATTTACCCATTCGCCACTATCTGACGGTGGATTGTTTACCCATTCGTCAAGAGAAATTTTGGGAGCAGCTATTTCTTCTACTTTTTCCGCGATCGCAGTGCTAACCATAAGTTCAAACAGGTTAATTTTATCTAATTATACCGACGAATAAAGCGTGGGCTAAGCTCACGCTTTATTCGTCAAACAAAATTTATTTTTTGCTTGTCAAGATTGCACACTGTGTTATCATTAGATTCGCGAGTTAAGGGCTTGTAGCTCAGTGGACTAGAGCACGTGGCTACGGACCACGGTGTCGGGGGTTCGAATCCCTCCTGGCCCGTCTAAATAAAAAAGCAGTGCTTGGCACTGCTTTTTTATTTAGGTTTTTATTTGGTTTTGAATTTACCAGCGATCGCTTGATCAACATCATCAGGACTCACAATCCAATAGCTAAAGCGAAACTCATTTGGCTCGCTGGATCTTCCTTTCAGGCTAGTGGATTGGATTTCCTCAGGTTTTAAAGTCATGCTAAAAGTAGCGATCGCCATCATCTCGTCAAAGCTGAGATTGGAATCTATGTGCTTTTCCATCACGTTAATTAGACTAGATAAACGCAAAACCACGGCAGGATTAGCAATTTTTGCCTTGATTGCTTTTAAAACAATTTGCTGCCGCTTGATTCGCCCAATATCACCATCTTCATCATGACGAAATCTCGCAAATCCCTCAGCTTGTTCACCGTTGAGAGTTTGTAAGCCTGCATAAAGATCGATATTCAGTTTTTGAGTTTTGTCAACATATTTCATCCGTTTCGGCACATTCACCTCGACCCCACCGATCGCATCAACTAGCGCCGCTAGTCCTGACGTATCTAAGCGCACATAGCGATCAATCTCAACTCCATTGAGTTTCTCAGAGACAACTTCTTGGGCTAGGGCTGCACCACCATAGACATTAGCCGCATTAATTTTGGTCACGCCATAACTAGGGATCGGTACTTGGGTGTCGCGAGGAATTGAGAGAATATCTACTGTGCGATCGCTTGGATCGAGGCGAACCAGCAACATACTATCGCTACGACCGTTAAAGGATGCAGGTGAACCGAGAGGCGCTTCAAGTACCCGATCTACTCCCATCACCAGAATTTGATAGGGACGATCTAATTTGCGCCCTAAGCCTTCGATTAAAACTTCTTCAGGTTTGCGCCCCGTCAGCAAGCCACTCCAGTCCAAAGCGTTGATGGGGACTACCCTACCTAAAAAAGCGCCTGCACTGACAGAGACGAGCAGGGATAAAATAAAACTGATTTTGGCAAAGGAAATGCTTTTGATTTTAGTGATATGGGTGTGTGTAGCCTCAATTTGCATTGGTTCTGAAGAATTAATGGGCAAATTAGCGCGATTATTGACGCGATTAATACTGTCGGCTGACCGAACTTTGGATGCGGTAATCGGTCTATTGCTCACACAGCACTCCATAATCCTATAATGCACTCAAATAACATATACCGCAAATCAACAACTCTATGCAAGCTGTAATTATTGCTGGTGGGAAAGGAACACGCCTCAGACCGTTGACCTATGGCTGTCCTAAGCCGATGCTGCCTCTAGTCGATCGCCCATTTTTAGAATGGATGATTAATCGCTGTCGTGAAGCAAATGTATGCGATATTTTGCTAAATGTGCAGTATCAAGCGCGACAAGTAATCGATTATTTTGGAGATGGCGATCGCTTTGGCGTGAAAATTCGTTATGTCGAGGAGTCAACGCCACTAGATACCGCAGGGGCGCTCAAGCTTGCCGCGCCATATTTCACAGGTGAGTCATTGATTGTGTTCAATGCTGACATTCTTACCAATTTAGACTTGGCAGCGTTGATAAAGTTTCATCAGGATACTCAAGCCGATGCGACTTTGACCTTGACCAGAGTTGCGGATATTACGCCTTTTGGCTTAGTGGAAATTAATGACCAAAATCAAGTCCAGTCTTTTCGCGAAAAACCAAATGCAGAGCAAGCGGTAGAATTTATCGCTCAAGGTATCGATACGATTAATGCAGGAACCTATGTTTTAGAACCAAAGATTTTTGATATCTATCCCACAGGTGAGCCGTTGAGCTTTGAACGAAAAGTCTTCCCCAATGTTTTGGAGCAAGGACTGAAGATGATGGGCTTTGTGTGGGAAGGTTATTGGATGGATATGGGAACGCCTGAGAAGTATTACCAAGCACAGGTCGATGTTTTAGAAGGTCAAGTTCCCTTTGATTTTGGCGATCGCGCTGAAGAGAAAAGTAAAGGAATTTGGATTGCCAAAACTGCAAATGTTGCGGAAGGAGCCATCTTAAAATCTCCTTGCTATGTGGGTGAGTATGCCTCAATTGGCAAAAATGCTCATATTCCATCACAAACTTTAATCGGCGCAAATTCGCTGGTCAATCAGGCGATCGCCTCTGGTCTATATCCCGCAGGGACAATGTTAGTTTAATTGGTAACTTAACTCGAAAAAGGATAGGTAGTGCGGCGCGAAGCGCCGCACTACCTATCCTTTTTGAGTGTGCGAGGAATCTCAAGTAATCTAATAGGTTCTTTTCCCTGTTGCCAAACGAGAAAGAATACTAGTTATCAAAATCATCACCACTAGAACCAATGCACCTGCCCAAGCAAGTTGCTGTTGGTTAATAAACTGTGGACCACCAGGCACAATCGAGAAATTATATACAAGTACTCCTAAAGAAGCTGTTTCATCCAAAATCCCCCTCGACCAGAACTGGCTAAATAGGGCTGTAAAGATGAGAGGAGCAGTTTCTCCTGCGGTTCTGGCAATAGCAAGCATTGCCCCCGTAACGATCGCTGGTAGGGCTGCTGGCAAAACCACAAAAAACACAGTTTGAAACTTAGTAGCACCAACACCTACAGCCGCTTGGCGAATTTCTTGGGGTACTAATTTTAAACTCTCTTCGCTGGTGCGGACAATAATCGGCAGCATTAGTATTGATAGAGCCACACCACCAGCGAGAGCCGAAAACCCTAATCCCAATGAGTAACTACCTTTAACTACGACGATGCCGTAGGTAAACACGCCAACTACAATCGAAGGCACACCGCTAAGCACATTAGTGGCAAAGCGAATCCAAAAAACTATCGGTTTCTTGCCGCCAAACTCGGAAACAAAGATAGCTGCCATTATTCCGAATGGAACACTGATCAGTGCGGCGATCCCAACCATGATCAAAGTGCCTAAGATCGCATTGCCAAAACCACCACCTGCTATACCTGGCGGTGGTGGTAACTGTGTAAACACACCCAAGTCAATGCGACTCGCGCCTTTAAGGATTACATAGGTGAGTACGGCTACCAATGGCAAGAGCGCGATCGCCGCCGCACTGACCGTAAGGACTGTCATCAGATTGCCAAAAAGTGTGCGTGGAGAAGAAGAGTCTTTGATCAAGCTCCCCATTGGAACTTTTTGTGAATTTAGATTTTGTGAATTTAGATTTTGAGGATCAGATGAAGTCATAGGTCAATAAAAAACAGGGGATGGTCAATAAATCCAAGGGTTGCCTGAACCTGTCAATTAATCAAGACGTTGTACGCGCATGATTAGTAACTCGGCAAATACGTTAACGATGAGGGTTAGAGCAAATAAAACAAAGGCTGCGTACATTAAAGAGGAAGTCTGCAAGCCACTAGCTTCTGCAAACTCGTTAGCTAGCTTTGCGGCAATTGAGTTAGAAGGAGCCAAAATCGATGAGCTGATTTTTGAAGAATTACCAATCAACATGGTTACCGCCATAGTCTCACCCATAGCGCGACCTAGGGCTAGCATCACTGCACCAACAATCCCCGAAAAAGAAGCAGGTATCAAAACTTGAATGATTGTTTCCCATCTAGTTGCACCCAAGCCCATCGCCGCTTGGCGCATGTCTGAAGGAACAGCAATCATCGCTTCGCGAGAAATTGCGGCGATCGTTGGCAAAATCATGATTGCTAAAACGATCGCGGCTGGGAGCATTCCTGTTCCGCTTAGGGGCGTGCTAAATAGTGGGAACCATTTGAAGTTGCTATAAAGAAAATCACCAATTGGCTTGATGATTGGAATTAACACAAAAATTCCCCACAAACCATAGACCACACTAGGAATCGCGGCTAGAAGCTCTACTAAAAAAACAAGAACTTCTTGAACTTTAGTCGGCAGAAAATCAAAATCTTCACTTAGAAAAACTGCGACACCGACACCAACTGGAACTGAAATAAGCAAAGCAATAAAAGAGCTAACTAATGTACCGTATATTTGCGGCAAAACACCGTAAAGATCTCTGGTTACATCCCAGTCACTAGAAACCAAAAAGCCCAGACCAAATTTACTAATTGCTGGAGAAGCATCAATCCCTACTTTAATAACCATTGAAGTCAGGATGACAGCAACACCAATCCCAAAAATTCGAGTCAACCAGACAAAGCCTTGATCGAGTTTCTGGGCGATACCAGAACGTTGTGGCAAGCTGATTTCAGAAGTTATAATTTCAGAATCCATCATTTACAAACACTTAAAATAAACGGTATAGTAGTATACATTATAGCAATTGTCTGATTTCGCAAGGTACATCCTAATCCTTCACTGTAAAGAGCTTAAGCACTTTGTCTATCTCTCCGCGAAATCAGAAAACACTATACAAATAAGGTGATTTCTTGAAAAGAATACTTCCGTATAAATCCAGTAGCGCAAGCGTCTCGCTTGCATTATGGTCATGCAGGCAGAATGCCTGCGCTACAGTAGGTAATTTTCTTTCTAGAAATCACCTAAGAGTTTACCAAAAAGTAAATGATCCCATTACTTAAGAAAATTGCTGCTATAGGAGTGGGCGATCCCAGTGATTTCTAAGGTAAATAAAGGATCGATTATTTTTTGACTGTCTCTAAGTCTAATCAAAACAGGGCAAGGTCTAGATTCAAATTTCTAAACTTTGCTCTATTCCTAATAAACAATCGGTAGATTTATTTCAATTAGATAACTGATTAACGAATTGATTCGATCGCAGGTTTTAGTTTCGTAACCACTTCAGCAGGTAGTGGAATATAGCCCAACTCACCACTGACTTTTTGACCGTCGGTCACAGCCCACTCCAACATGGATTTGATCGCTTCAGCCTTTGCAGGATCGTCGTACTTCTTATAAAGCAGCATCCAAGTGTAGGAAACGATTGGATAAGCACCCTCACCCTTAGGATCTGGTTCAAAGGAGATCAAGCTAGCAGGCAACTCAATTGATGCAAGTGACTTCGATCCACTTTCAGGATCGGCTTTGATATATTTACCTGCCTTGTTCTCTATTGTTGCGAAAGAGATCTTGTTCTGGACGGCATAGCCATACTCAACGTAACCGATTGAACCCACAGTTTGCTGGATTTGTGCGGTCACACCTTCGTTACCCTTAGCACTAGTACCTGTTGGCCATTGAACGGACTTGCCTTCACCAGGACCCGCCTTCCAATCTGCACTAAGCGCACTCAAATGCTTGGTAAATACACCCGTAGTACCGCTTCCATCGGAACGAGAAACTACAGAGATGGCTAGGTCAGGAAGTTTAGCGCCTTCATTCAACTTAGCGATCGCAGGATCGTTCCATTTTGTGATTTTACCCAAGAAGATGTTGGAGTAGACTTCGCGGCTAAGCTTGATGTCCTTAACTTCGGGAAGGTTGTAGGCAAGGACAATACTGCCAGCAGCAACGGGGATAAGTATTGCCCCTTTGGTAACTTTTGCAATTTCATCATCTTTCATGGCGGTGTCGCTTGCACCAAAGTCAACTGTGTTAGCAGTAAACTGCTTTACACCCGCGCCACTACCGACGGATTGATAGCTAATTTGAACGTTGGGATATTTTTTGTTGAAATCGGAAAACCAACGTTGGTATAGAGGCGCGGGAAAAGACGCACCAGCCCCACTAATAGATAAGCTCTTACCACCAGCCAATTGGGCTGAAGTGGCGGCGACAGTTGGTGCAGTAGAGCCACTTGCCGCAGGTGGAGTAGGGGCTGGCGCAGTACAAGATGCCAATGCAAAACCAATGCCACTCAAGAACAAATAGATTGCCTTACGGCGAGGTAGTTTCAAGCTAGGACTCATAGTGATGATGTTGTGAAACGTTATGGTAGTAATAGTTGTGATGAGAGCTAGTTAAAAATATTTCAAGAAAAACTTTGAGATTTTTGCTGTCGAATTGCTTTTAGTAAAACCGTAAAGAAAGTAGCTGCGTAGAAATAATTTTAAGATCATTCTAAAATTAACAGCTAGAAACTAAAGCAATCTTTTAACTAGCAGACAAAAGAAATATACAACCCGAAGGTAAAGATAAGGTTAAGAAAAAAAAAATACAACGTTTTTATATTACCGACAACATCTAAATGTGTATTACCTATGATACAAAATTGGGATGGTCATGGTACGTTTATTATCTAACTAAGTCATGTACTAGTAAGGGTTTCAAGAGAAATAGAAAAATATAGCAATATAGAATTCTAGGTGATGTTTTTTTGTATAGATATTTTAAATAGTGCATAAAGCCCT
>JBDNJN010000111.1:0-11304 GCA_041687725.1 Pseudanabaena sp. | reverse complement strand
TCTTTTACAGGAGACTCATACTTTGAGCTTTACGTCCGAAGATACAGGTCATCATCTTTTGGACTCACTGCACCAGTTTCACGTTCCTCATGACCTAGGCCCGGACGGGTGTTACCTACCAAGACTGCGATGGTTGTCGCCTCTTGACTCAGATATGCCAGATTCCCTCCGTAGAAGTGTCACATATCCAAGATTAGTTATAGCATGAAACTTATACCCTGTATAGGTTTTTGTAGTTAAAGTTAAGATAATTGTCCATTTTCGGGGCATCGAGCCCCTCAATGGACGCGCTTTCATCCCGTCGCTCATCCTTGTAAACGGGTAGAGCGCTGGGCTTCCCGCTTGTTAAGCTAACCCAAAACTCTCGCAAAATTTATGTCGCTGATGAATCGATCGCTTCTTTAGTCATTGATGGCTTTAACATTACAGTCAATGAATTATTAGGTTAGGTGCGCGAATCAAATAAGACCCAAATATGGCACGGCGGGCTTCGCCCGCCGTGCCATATTTGGGTCTTATTTTGCAAGTTTTAGACAGTAAAACCCAAGAATTAGGGTCGCGGCGCAAAGCGCCGCGACCCTAATTCTTGCGTGTGAAGGGAGTAAAGTATAGAAAGCAACGTTCTTGAGTTGATTTCTGTGCAGGAAGATTTTCGGTTAATTGTTGATTTGGTAACTGTGCTTGCCGCCGCATCGTTTGGCGGTTTATTTGCGGCCGCGCTGCGATTACCAGTTTTATTGGGCTACATTTTTGGTGGCATCATCGTTGGCCCCACGGGTTTGGGGCTAATCAAAGAACTGATTCAGGTGGAAACCCTCGCTCAGTTTGGCGTGGCGTTTTTGTTATTTGCTCTCGGCGTAGAATTTTCGCTAAAGCAATTAAACAAAGTTAGAGCGATCGCTTTAGGCGGCGGCTCATTACAGATTTTGCTGACGATCGCCTTGACTGCGGGTGTATCCGTATTTGTGGGATGGGTGGAGACTCCCGCCCAAGGTATTTTTCTGGGTGGCATCTTGTCGCTGTCATCGACGGCGGTGGTGCTGCGAAGCTTGATGGAAGCTAATGAAACTGAGTCTGCACAGGGACAGGTGACATTGGGGATGTTAATTATTCAGGATTTAGCTTTGGGCTTGATGTTGGCGGTGTTACCTGCATTAAATCATCCTGAAACTGTTGGTATCGAAGTTGCCAAAGCTTTAGCCGTGACCGCGTTATTTGCAGGAGCTGCGATCGTGGCAGGGATTTGGGTGATCCCGCCGTTTTTGCGCTGGGTAGCGAGTACCGAGAGCCGCGAGCTATTTGTATTAAGCGTGATCGTCCTATGCTTGGGAATCGCACTCCTGACTGAACATTTAGGCTTGTCGATTGAAATGGGCGCATTCGTGGCAGGTTTGATGATTTCGGAGGTGGAGTATGCCGATCAGGCGCTCACCTATGTCGAACCTTTGCGCGATGTGTTTGCCACTTTATTTTTTGCGGCGATCGGCATGTTGATCGATCCCGTATTTTTACTACAAAATTGGGAATTGATTCTGAGTTTGGTGGCGATCGTGATGATCGGTAAGTTCTTGATTGTCGTGCCATTGGTTAGCATTTTTCGCTATCCCCTGAGAGTTGCCATCTTTGCAGCATTAGGATTAGCCCAGATTGGCGAATTTTCCTTTGTACTTGCTAGTGAAGGGCAGAAGTTAGGAC
The DNA here is from genome assembly GCA_041687725.1 of Pseudanabaena sp. Lineage (GTDB taxonomy): Bacteria > Cyanobacteriota > Cyanobacteriia > Pseudanabaenales > Pseudanabaenaceae > Pseudanabaena. The sequence goes on along the minus strand of JBDNJN010000111.1, from coordinate 9,609 downwards.
TAGTTTCGCGACGTGTATACTTGCTGATTTTAGGGACAACCGCCGTCACTTTGATGATTACGCCTTTTTTACTGAAGGCAACACCACAAATTTTACTGCTGCTCGAAAAAGTGCCATTTCTCAAAGCTTGGATGAACAAGTTAGATATGCCACAGGAGATTTCAGATAATGCAAAACTGAAGGATCATGTGGTGGTCTGTGGCTATGGACGCATCGGGCAGGGGATTGTAACTTTGTTGCAGTCCAAAGGCTATCCTGTGTTGGTAATTGAGGAGTCGGAATCAAAAGTGCAGATTTTACGATCGCAAAATATTCCATATCTATACGGCAATTGTGCGAGTCTATTGGTACTCGAAAAAGCCGAAATCGATCAGGCGCGATCAATGCTAATCGCCATCTCTGACCCGATCGCCACCAGACTAGCCGTACAGAGAGCCGTGAGTATTTCTCCCGCGATCGACATTGTGGCAAGGGCTGACAAAGATGCGGACATTGACACGCTCTATCAATTGGGCGCAAAAGAGGTCGTCCATCCTACCTTTGAGGCAAGTCTAGAGCTATCAACGCATCTATTAATTTGCTTAGGCGAAAAATCCGAAGATATTCAGGCAGAAATTACGGCTGTACGCCGTAATCGATATGCAAATTTCCGTCCTGATATTGCCTATGTTTTGCCAGCGATCGCCCCGCTTTTACCGCCTAGCTCCAATCTAGTCGAGATCGATCAAGCCAAATCATGAAAGTAAAGCTTCAAGTAATTTATAAAATCTCACTAGCTGGATTTGTGGCGACCTCTTTAGCCGCTTGTCAAGGTTCTAATCTTGGTAGTGATCTAGAAGTCGCGATCGCCCCCTCTAAGTCGCCAACTCCTGAAGCGATCGCCGAAAAACCTGAACAACCAAAGCCGATCGCCACAATAACTACGCCACCAACCGCAACACCCGAACCAACCGTAACACCAACTCCTAATAACGATCGCCTATCTACTCAAATCAACGGGATCGCCTTGCCATCTTTCCCAAAAACATCAACTACCGAAAAAATCTCACTTAAAGCGCTGTTTTATATAAATTTCGCTAATGTTCAAGTTCAACCTGATGAATTTAGTGATCTAGAGACAGCCCCCGCCGCCCTAAAATCTTGGATTAAAGACTTAAACAAATTAGGCACGATCTCCCCAAAAACGGATCAACAATTTCAACCAAATATATTAGTTGCTCGCCGCGAGTATGCGCGGTGGCTATTGCAAACCAATAATCGCCTTTATAAAAATCAACCCAGTCGCCAAATTCGACTCGCGCAGTCAAATGATATGGCAAGTTTTGCAGATATTCCTAGTAATCATCCCGACTTTGCGATTATTCAAGGTTTAGCCAACGCAGGACTAATTACTGGAACAGGCGATCGCTTTCGTCCCAATGATCCCCTATTGCGCGAAGAGTTAGTGCAGTGGAAAATCCCCCTCGATCTCAGGCAGCCTTTACCGAATGCCACTTTAGAAAATATTAGCCAAGCATGGGGTTTTAAAGACGGCGATCGCATTAGTGAGAATGCCTTGAGCGCAATTTTTGCCGATGCTCAATTGCGCGATCTTGCCAATATTCGGCGTAGTTTTGGCTTTACGACCATATTTCAACCACAAAAGCCAGTCACTCGTGCCGAAGCTGCTGCTTCACTTTGGTATTTCGGTACTGCCACCGATGGTCTATCGGCAAGTAAAGCCTTAGAACTAGATCGATAAATACTGATTTCTAGAAAATCCCCGAAATAGAGGAGATACAAAGCGCCTCCTCTACTTTTTTATGGTGATCGCCATACTTCATACTGTGCAACTTTGGATATAAAAACGTTAGAATATTAATAATTGTTATAGTCGAGAAAAATTAATATCCCATGTCGCAATATCAACGTATCGAGTACTTAATTGGGAAAGATGGCAAAATCGTTGAACGTGCGATTGATATATCAGGTCGTGAATGCGTAGCTATTACGGCTGAAATCGAGTCATCTTTGGGAAAAGTCGAAAATCGTGAATTATTGCCAAATTATTACGAGAACCCTGAGCAAAATCTTGATCGCAATGCGATCGAGCAAGCTTACTGCGATCAGCAAACTTAATCTGCTTTGCCTTTCATCGTTGAACCAATTTTGATGTTCTCCACAATGAGAGTGGTGAAAATATCAAAATTATTTTTGGTAATAGTTAAAATATCTGCCTAATATTGAGTAAAATTATAATCTAGAAGTTAAGAATTGTTTAAGATTTGCTTATGTAGAGATGTGACATGGTAGCTCAAACGCCCCTATTGATATCAGAGTCGAACGCAACAAGCAAGCTGCGAAATATTTTTGCGTCCGTCGATGCCATGAGTTGTCCACATCGGCTAAATTTTCACATACATACGGTGCATTCTGATGGCAAAATGCAGCCTGTTGATTTAATTCAGCAAGCGATCGCCTTGCGACTTTCCGATCTTGCGATTACCGATCATCACGCGATCGCTGGATATTACGATGCTAAGCAATATCTCGAACGCTTCACCAGCCAATCCAACGATCCTGATTCTTTACCAACACTTTGGTCAGGAATTGAAGTTAATGCCAGCCTGATTTTTACAGAAGTGCATATTCTCGGCTATGGATTTGATCCCAAACATGAAGCGATCCAGCCTTACTTACAGAGCAAAACTACCGCAGGGCTAGACTATCAGGCTACTAGCGTAATTAAGGCGATGCATTTGGCAGGTGGTTTGGCTGTACTCGCCCATCCTGCGCGTTATCGGCGATCGCCTGAAGACTTGATCCCCGCCGCCGCCGCCTTGGGGATTGATGCGGTTGAGACATACTACGGTTATGACAATAGCGATCCTTGGAAACCAAGTCCGCGTCAGACTGAAGAGATTCGATATCTTGCGGAATCCCATGGATTGATGCATACCTGTGGGACAGACTCTCACGGATTTAAAATCATTAAAAGACTTTAAAACCCACATTCCGCTCGTAATGGAAGGTAAAAAATAATTAAGAAACAGGCGCAGGGAGGAGATAGTAGCGTTGACAGGCGAGAGGGAAGAAATTTAGGATATGAAGACGAGGGGGAGACAAATTGGCAATATGTTTAATGCCATGAGAAGAAACCAAATGAACCGCCATAAAACATTGAAAAACCCAACGCAAAATGGGAGAGCTAGTGGGGGTAGTGTTTCAAAATACCTGCAAAGCGCAAGAGGGAGCAAACTTTATAGTTTGCTCCCTCTTGCGCTTTGCATTAACTTGTATCTAGCAATTAACAGAAATCGATATAGCTGTCGATTCTTAAGCAGTTGGCACAATCTGTTTACGCAAAGAAGTTACGCGACGCTTAGCGGTTTCATTTTTCTCATCTAGCTTTAGCGCTTGCTCATACATCTCGATCGCTTGAGGTAGCAACTTTTTCTTCTCGTAGGCATGACCAAGATTATTAATCGCAGTTACATAGCCATCTTGTAAGGCGATCGCCTCTTTATAATTTTTGATCGCCAGATCGTACTGCTCTTGGGAGAAATAGGAAAATCCTAGTGCATTATAAACTTCAGGATTGTTGTCTCCGCCTTCTTTTAGAGCTTTATTAAACAAAGCAATGGCTTGAGCGTAGAGTTTTTTTCGCAAATAAACACTGCCAAGTTGGTAATAGTCTTCAGGTGTGCCTTTTTCCTTTTGTAGCTTTGGCTGGAGGTCAGAAATTACGCTTTCTAAACTACGTGCTTTCAAAATCTGGCGCACAACCAACCAAGTAACTCCAGCTAGCAGCACAACCAAGACTCCAAGGTAGGCGATCGCTAATGTACTATCCATAAATATTTACTAATTTTAATCAATTCTACATCCTACAGCTTATTGAGGCTTTAAGAGGTGTAGAGAAATTTTTGAAAGTACCGCTTTGCGGCACGTTCAAAAATTTCTCTAGGTTTTATAACCGCGCAAAGCGCTGTAACGCTTTTCTGCTAATCTGAGAATTGGTATCTAAATATAAAAAATTGCATCATGGCAGATCGCCAAATCCTGCTTGACTTTGAAAAGCCCATCGTTGAACTAGAAAACCGTATCACCCAAATCCGCGACCTCGCGAACGAAAACGATGTGGATATGGTTGAGCAGATTCACCTTTTAGAGCAGCGAGCCGAGCTTTTACGACGGGAGATTTTTTCGGGACTGGGCGCAATGCAACGTATGCAGATTGCAAGGCATCCGCGCCGTCCTAGCACTCTCGACTATGTGCAAGCGATTACCGATGAGTGGATCGAGTTGCATGGCGATCGCCGAGGTAATGATGATCCCGCCTTGGTTGGTGGTATAGCTAGAATTAGCGATCGCTCTGTAGTAATTTTGGGGCATCAAAAAGGACGCGATACCAAAGACAACGTGACCCGCAATTTTGGGATGGCTTCGCCTGGCGGATATCGCAAAGCGGCGCGGTTAATGGATCATGCTAATCGGTTTGGATTGCCGATTATTACCCTAATTGATACACCTGGAGCATATCCTGGAGTATCAGCAGAAGAGCAAGGACAAGGCGAGGCGATCGCCGCAAATTTACGTCAGATGTTTGGATTGAGCGTACCGATTATTTGCACAGTGATTGGTGAAGGCGGATCGGGTGGCGCGTTGGGGATCGGCATTGGTGATCACATCATGATGTTTGAAAACTCGGTCTATACAGTGGCAACTCCTGAAGCTTGCGCGGCGATCCTTTGGCGCGACTCGGCAAAGGCTGGTAAGGCTGCCGAGGCTTTAAAAATTACGGCTCCCGATTTATTGCGTTTGGGAATCGTTGATTATGTGATTGATGAACCTTTAGGCGGAGCGCATCGATCGCCTTTGCAAACTGCTGAAAATCTCAAGGCAGCGCTTGTAGAAAACCTTGACCGCCTAAGCAAATTAAACCCTGAAGATCTACAAGAGCTACGCTATCAGAAATTTCGTAAAATGGGAGTCTTTCTAGAATCGTAACTGATATTAACGTATAAGCTCCTAAAAACCTCACCCCTAGCCCCTCTCCTTGCAAGGAGAGGGGAACAAGATATAAATCTGGCTCCCCTTCTCCTTGCAAGGAGAAGGGAACAAGAAATAAATCTGGCTCCCCTTCTCCTTGCAAGGAGAGGGAAACAAAAAATAAATCTGGCTCCCCTTCTCCTTGCAAGGAGAGGGGAACAAGAAATAAATCTGGCTCCCCTTCTCCTTGCAAGGAGAAGGGGTTGGGGGATGTGGTGAATTTTCTTTCCACGTAACATTCAGGCATAAAATGTAAAAGAGGCGCAAAGCGCCTCTTTTACATTTTCGGGTTTGCTAAACTGATAACTACGCGCTCAGTAACAGCTCAAGCAAATTTTTCATGACCAATGCCAATCTGTCCCGCCGTGAAAGTTTAGTCAATCGTTTAATCTTTGGGCTGACCACTAGCATTTCTTTGCTAGCCACCGCCACCTTAATCCTGCTGCTGCATATTCAGCAAGGCCCACCCGAATTAGAGTCTTTTACTACATGGCTGGCGATCATTATTTTTTCGGCGGGTTTAGGATCTGGGCTATTTGTGGCAATTTCGATTATCCGCAGCATTCAGCCCCCACTTACCGAACTTGCTGAGGCAGCAGAAGAACTATCTACAGGCAATTTATCAGCGCGATCGCAGTTAAATCGAGCCGATGAAATCGGTGAATTTGCCAAAATTTTTAATCGGATGGCGGCCCATCTGGAAACCAAGACGGCTACCCTCGAAGCTCGTGATATTCAGTTTGCACTGCAATCTCTCGATCTCGTTTTAGCTAATACCACCGATCAATATAAATTAATCAAGACAAGTCTCGAAGAAATTTGTAAACTCACAGGCGCTCAACTCGGTAGTATTTATCTTTGGGAAATTCCCAACTCACGCCCCGAAGGATGTCTCGTATTAGCGGCGGAATGGGGATATAAAACTAGTCAAGCGCTGACAGAAATTACCCTTGGTGAAGGGATTGTCGGTCAATCAGGACAGTTGCAAGAAGCGATTATTTGGGAAGGCGATCGCCTCAAAGGACAAACCCTCGTTTACCGCACTCCTGTCGGTGATCTTTTACCCCAAAGTTTGTCAGCATACCCATTGATGCTGAGACGTAGCCTTGTTGGTGTTCTCTTTTTAGGCAGCCTCACCCCACTTTCAGAACGGGGAAGGAATATTTTGCAATCGATTGGTCGTCGCCTTGCCACGGCAATTAGTAATGCTCAGAGCATTGAGACGATCGCCCGTCAGCGCGAAGAGTTGACCACTGTTTTTGAGCAGCTTGCCGATGGCGTATTGCTCAGCGATCCTGCGGGACGGATTCTCAAAATTAATTCCGCAGGACGGAAAATCTTAAGTTTTAATGCTTTGTCTTCTGCTAGTGGCGCTCCCGCATCACCTGTAATTGCTAAATCAATGGAAGAGATTGTCAAACAATTTGACATTCGGCATCAGGATGGTGATCCCGTCGATTTAGCGAATCTCGTGGTATTCCGAGCTATGTCCACAGGCGAAGTTGTGGAAGATCAAGTGATTTTACGCCCACCTGAAGGGAATGAAATCATTCTCAGTACGAAGGCTGCACCACTTGTGGGAAGTGAATCAGAGTTGATTGGCAGTGTGATGATTTTGCGCGATGTCACTGAGCAACGTTATCGTGACAAGGTGTTGCAAGAGACGAACAAGATCATGATCGAGCAGCAAAAGCGCATGAGTATTTTGCAACGTCTCACCAATTTGATTAACCAACAATTACAAGATCTTAATGTTCTTTTAGAGTCGGTAGTTGAGGCGACTTGCGACGCAATCGCATGGGCGGAGATTTGTGTGATTGCCCTCTACGATCCCAAAGAAAATCAATTGACTTTATCGGCGGCGAAAGGATTGCCCGATGATTTTTCCCTGCAAAAATCCTTTGATTTGGATAACCAAAATCTGATTGCACAGGTATTTAAAGAAGGAATTCCCATTGAAATCAAGTCGGGGGAATCGCATTTAGTAGAAGATCTACCCGTCAAAAGTGCTTTATGTGTGCCAATTGAGTCGAGTCGTTCTGGTCGTCTAGGTGTGTTAGCGATCGGGCATTGCCATTTAGAAAAAGCTAGTTCTCGCGAAGATTTAAATCTATTAGCTTCCTTTGGAGTCCAAGCGGCGATCGCGATCGGTAATGCTCAACTAATCAATCAAATTGAAGCTCAAAACGCTCAATTGTTAGAAGCAACTCAACTAAAAAGTCAATTTTTGGCAAATATGAGCCATGAACTGCGAACACCGATGAATGCGATTATTGGGTTCTCGCAAGTGCTATTACGTCAGCGCCGCGATGCTCTTTCACCCAGCCAAGTTGATATGGTCGAGCGTGTTCTTCGCAATGGCAAAAATCTGCTGGATTTAATTAACGACATTCTCGACTTGTCGAAAATTGAAGCAGGGAAAATGGAAGCTCATCCCGAATTTTTCAATCTAGATGAATTAATTCACTATACTTGCGAGAGCTTACAACCGTTAGCCAGTATTAAGTCCCTAGATTTTGTATTTCAAAATCATATTGGTACTTGTGCAATCTATCATGACTCGATTCGGATTAAGCAAGTGATTACAAATTTAGTTTCTAACGCGATTAAGTTTACCGATAGTGGCGAAGTTCGGATCGAGCTAAAATATGCTTCGGAAACATCAAATACAATATCAGAAGTTCCATCATCTGAAACAAGTATAGATGTGAATAATCCATCTAGCCAAGGATTACAGACTTCTCCTTTCGCCACATCAAATATCCTTATCTCTGTTCGAGATACAGGCATTGGCATTGAACCTGAGTTTCAGCGCACAATTTTTGAACAATTCCGTCAGGTTGATCAATCTTCTACTCGTAGGCATGGCGGAACTGGACTGGGTTTGGCAATTACAGAGCAGCTTGTTTTGTTAATGGGTGGCATGATTTTTGTAGAAAGTGTGGTTAATCAAGGTTCTACATTCACAATCGAGTTACCTCCACGATTAAAAGATTAGTAAGAAATCAGGTGAGAATGAGAATAAGAGGAATGATCCGCCAATTCAAATTTGAATTGGCGAGTTATCTTTGATGTTATGTAAAAGTTATTAATGTGAATGAATCGGTTGACGATTATTTGCAACGCTCAATTCACATATGTGTGATATAAACTATTGTTTTTTAAAGCTAAAAGCTCCAAAAAATCCCTCCCAGCCCCCCTTAAAAAGGGGCTGGGAGGGATCTCAAACGATTCTTAAATACTTTCTAAGGCTGAGCGTAGATAAATCTAACTAATCTGACACAAAGCCAGCCAGCGAGGGAATATACAACAATCGCGATTAAGATATTGAAATCAAAAATGTTCGCGCCACTATTAGAAGCAGGGCTAACAAATAAGGTGGAAAACGGAGCCATAAAAGGAGCGGAAAGGTTGTAAATAAATTGAGTAAATTCATTTTGGGGATTCGCTCCCGAAAACCTCAGCAAAAAGCGCAGGAGCAATAAAATTTCTATTGCTCCTACCAAAAAATAGATGCCGTTAACAATCCACACGAACATTCCGACTCGTCTGCCAGTATCTAGTCTTCCTTCATGCTGTTGCAGTCGAAGAACTTCGTCTTCATCTCTCAGTTCTTGCCGACGTTCAGAATTACTCTTTTCAAAAGGTTCTCTGTTCATTGATAGCTCTCATTATCCTATACAGCAATTGGCAAAAAACAAACTATTAGATAATGCGGCGACCAATAAATATATTGTAGACAATTCCAATCGCAGCCAAAACTAATAGCAAGTGGATTAGTCCGCCGCCAATGTTAATTGAAAATCCTAATAACCAGAGAATTAGAAGCACGCCAACAGCAGTCCAAATTAGATTAACCATATTTTTTCTCTTAAAAATCAAGATTGGGATTAGTAACTCTAGTCAAGAATTCAGATTTCAAAGACAATTGCACAAAAGTAGAAGCAGAAAGTCCAGAGAGGATTTACGATCTCAATTCTCCCTAAACTTTCTAGAAAAGTGAAAACTATTTGTTGATAATTTTCTTGGCTGCATCTTTCACATCTTCACCAGTGTGACGAGCTTCAGCTTCGACTTGTTTTGCCTTGCCTTCTGCTTGAGTTTTGGGATCTCCAGTCACATTTCCGACGGCTTCTTGCACTTTACCTTCAACATTCTTGGCAGTTGCCTTCGCTTTATCTTGTAAACTCATGATTTTGTTCCTCTTCATTAAATTTATTTGAGAACTACTTGGAGTTAAATTAATAACTCCTCGTCTACTCATAATCCTGACAGGTTGTTAGGTGATTTCCTGATTGAATTGATGGAATTGATTGATCACAATATAAAACTTAATGATGTTTCCACGCTTACAGCGCTTTGCGCTCAAACTAGAACTCAAAAAGCTGTGCGTGCGCCACAGCTTTTTGGGTTTTTACCTAATCTACGGTTTTGTAAAAAGTGACATCCTCCCGACGCTCAACTGAGTACAGTTAGAGCGCGGGCTTCTCGAATAAAGCCCTTTTACAGGAGACTCGTACTTTGAGCTTTACGTCCGAAGATACAGGTCATCGTCTTTTGGACTCACTGCACCAGTTT
>JBDNJN010000010.1:0-17116 GCA_041687725.1 Pseudanabaena sp. | reverse complement strand
TTCTCGCTAATCAGGTTCATCAAGCTTTTGATATTCTCTCCTGCTCTTCCTGATTTCTCTCCATTCATTTCCTCTGGCGCAACCTGAAAGTTCTTACCCTCTAACCCTTTCCGAAAATGAAACCACCCTGCTCTCCCTAGGAGAGAGGGGGAGGAAGAGTCTTGTTCCCATCTCCCTCAGGGAGAGGGGCTAGGGGTGAGGGTCTTAGGGCATTCTGCGTAAGGTGAGTTACTTAACGAGAGGGCCCTAAACCAACAGCGCCAGCATAAACTGCTTGACTGCCAAGTTCTGCTTCAATTCTTAGCAAACGGTTGTACTTGGCAACGCGCTCACTACGACAGAGAGAACCTGTTTTGATTTGACCTGCACGAGTCGCGACCGCAAGATCGGCGATCGTTGTGTCTTCGGTTTCACCAGAGCGATGGCTGATGACTGAGCGATAACCATTCTTGTCGGCAGTAGCGATCGCCTCAAGCGTCTCAGTCAAAGTCCCAATCTGATTCAGCTTAATCAAAATTGCACTAGCACAACCTTCACGAATACCTCGCTCTAGACGAGTTTTGTTTGTGACAAATAAATCATCACCGACTAACTGAGTATTGGTGAGGCGATCGGTCATCTCTTTCCAACTAGCCCATTGATCTTCTTCTAAACCATCTTCGATGGAGACAATTGGATACTTAGAGATGAGATCTTCGTAATAACTAACGAACTCTTGAGGGGTGAGAGATTTGCCATCGATCGCATAGTTACCATCTTTGAAAAGCTCATTGGAGGCAACATCTAGCGCTAGAGCAACTTCTTCACCTGGTTTATAACCAGCCTTAGTAATTGCATCGACGAGCAATTCTAAAGCCGCTTGATTAGACTCAAGGTTGGGCGCAAAACCACCTTCATCACCAACAGCAGTTGATAACTTTTTGTCGTGAAGTACAGACTTAAGTGCATCAAATACTTCGGCTCCCCAGCGCAATGCTTCTTTAAAGCTTGGTGCGCCGACGGGAACGATCATGAATTCTTGAATATCCACATTGTTGTCAGCATGAGCGCCACCATTGACAACGTTCATCAGGGGAACGGGCAGAACATTCGAGAGCGGAGTCCCTAAATAGCGATATAGAGGTTGTCCGATCGCGGAGGCTGCTGCTTTAGCTGTGGCAAGAGATACTGCCAAGATGGCATTTGCGCCAAGCTCAGACTTATTGGGCGTACCGTCTCGCTTGATCATGATGCGATCGACGAGTTCTTGATTGAGGGCATCTACGCCTTTCAATTCGGGTAGAAGTTTTTCAGTAATGTTGCGAACCGCCAATAAAACGCCTTTACCACCGTAGCGGCTTTTAACTCCGTCCCTTAGTTCGTGGGCTTCAAAACTCCCTGTCGATGCACCACTGGGAACCTGTGCGAGACCGATTGCGCCGTTGGCAAGTTTGACTTCCGCTTCAACGGTTGGCTTGCCACGCGAATCGAGGATTTCTCGTGCAGCGATCGCAATGATTTCTGTTCCTTTAGTCACTTTGAGCTATTCCTTTTAATGATTAAGTGAAACTATTCGTAACAATCTTACAGTTTTGCGATACCCCATTTCTCAAATGTTAGGTTTCCATTAAAAAAATTGACAAACTTTACTTTTTCATGTAGGAACTGCTCTTAAAAAATGAGGTAGTGAATTTGACTACTGCGGTAATTTCAAAGCGGTAATTAAAACTGTAATTAAAGCAGCGATCGCCGCGCCAATGGTTGTATTGATCCCGTTGACAAGCTCATTAGTCAGCCAGTCATATTTTTCCTGTAAGGTTGCGCCGATCAAGCTTTCGATGTTGGTGGCGATAAAAGCAGCGATCGCGCACCAAAGCAGATCCCAAGGACTAGCGAGTAAACCCACTGCCCAGCCGATCGCCGCCATAAAGAGCGAACCAATGATCCCTGCGATTGTTCCTTCTAGACTAATCGCCCCTTCAGTCCCTGCGGCAACAGGTTTAAGCGTAGTAATTAAAAATGTACTTTTGCCGTAAGCCTTACCAATTTCGCTAGCAGATGTGTCTGAAAGTTTGGTCGCGAGACTAGCGACATAGGCTAATAACCAGATCGGATTGGGCGCGATCGCCTGCCCGATCGCACAAACAGCACCCGTAGCCGCCGATCCCCAGAGATTTTCAGGGCCCCTTGCGCCATCACGTTTTTCGGCAATGCCTTTTGCTTCTTTGATCTCTTTACCGATGCGAGTTACGCCCGAACCGACGATCAGATAGCTTAAAATAACGACATAACCTTGCCATCCTAGACAGCCCCAGATAATAATCCCCAAAGCCCATGCATGGCAAATACCTGCGGTAGTCAGAACTTTGCGCGGTAATAGTAAGGCGATCGCGCCGAGAATAGTATTCAGAGCGATCGCGATTAACCAGCCCTGTGAAATTGGGAAACTATCGATCATAGAAGTTAATCTTTATAAAAACATTTGATAATAGGCGAAAAGCCCTAACTACTAACTAACCATACTAAGGAGTAAAAATAATGACCGAAGCATTTGAGCGGTTTTTAGGAAATTTTCAGTGGATGAGCTGGAATCTGTTTTTGGCAGTCATTCCCTGCGTACTTAGCTTTATTTTATTTGCCAAGCGATCGCCAAAACGATTACCACTCAATCCCCTATGGTGGTTCGGACTAGCCATATTCATCCTATTTCTACCAAATGCACCTTATATTATTACTGACATCATCCATTTTGTAGATAATGCGCGATCGCCTGATATTTCTGATAACGGCGTAATTTTTGTCTTGATCCCCCAATACATACTCTTCATTTTGTTGGGTTTCCAATGTTACGTTATCTCGATGATGAAGCTCGTTCAATATCTAAGCTGGCTCAATCTGATCAAACATACAGCTTTAATGGAAATCAGCCTCAATTTTATATGTGCGATCGGTGTGTATTGGGGAAGAGTGAATCGTCTCAATAGTTGGGATGTATTCACACAACCTCGCTATGTCATTGGCCATGCGCTTAGCAATCTCGCGAATCCTAACTTTTTCTTCGGCACGATTGTATTTTTTATGATTTTTACCAGCCTCTATTACATTTTTAAATGGATTAATCTCGCGATCGCTTTCTATTGGCAAAATCATTCTAAGCATGTCTCTGCATAAATAATTTCTAGCTGAATAGGCTATATTTTTAGATAGCTTACTGACCTATCACCTTCTAGAAAATTTCATGAAACCAATCGTCAGTCTTTTACATACCTCTAGCTACGAAATTGCATCGCTGACGCAAGCATTAGAGACCGTACTTGCACCACTAGGAGGTATGTCCAGCATCGTCAAAAAAGGCGATCGCGTCTTGCTCAAGCCCAACTTGCTGACAGGCTCACGCCCCACCAAAGAATGCACTACTCGCCCCGAATTAGTGTATTGTGTCGCCAAAATGGTAATAGCTGCTGGTGGTAAACCATTCTTAGGAGATAGCCCCGCTTTTGGTAGTGCCAAAGGAATTGCCAAAGCAAATGGTTTATTACCCCTTGCCGAAGAATTGGGCATCCCAATCATCGAGTTTCATGGCAAACGCTACGCGACTGAAGGTGAAGGTGAATTACAGCATTTACGCCTGAGCAAAGAGGCGATGGATGCGGATGTGGTGATTAATTTGCCTAAGGTGAAGTCACATATGCAACTAACTCTGACTCTTGGTGTCAAAAATTTATTCGGCTGCGTACCAGGCAAAATGAAAGCTTGGTGGCATATGGAAGCGGGCAAAGATGTCGAACGGTTTGCCCAAATGTTAATTGAAACGGCGAGAGCAATTAATCCTGAACTGACAATCCTTGATGGTATCGTCGGACACGAAGGTAATGGACCAAGCGCTGGCGAACCCAAAAATTTAGGCATTTTAGCGGCTTCTTGTGATGTATTTGCGCTCGATCGCGTTATGGTGGAGATCCTTGGAGTTAACCCTCTAGATGTGCCAACAGTTGCTGCCGCCATCAGAAATGGATTATGCAGCGATCTCGAAGCCATTGATATCATTGGCGATCCGATCGCCCAGTTACAAACTGATGACTGGAAATTACCGACAACGATGATGTCCATCGATTTTGGAATGCCCAGAGTTTTGAAATCGACATTCAAACATCTTTATATCAAGTTCATCAAAGAACCGCTCAGTACCTATGCCCGCATTTAACAGCCCGCCGCTAATCTTAGTGGTCGAAGATGCCCCTGATAACCAAGTTTTGGTGGAGCAGGTGTTTCAAGATTCAGGCTATCAAGTAACTTGTATTCAAGATGGTCGAGCCGCTTTAGACTGGCTAGAAACTAATCACCCCGATCTAATTTTGCTAGATCTATCTTTGCCTGAAGTTGATGGCTGGGAGGTTGCGAGACAACTCAAAGCTAGCGATCGCACTGCCAAGATCCCCATTGTGGCTGTGACAGCCCATGCGATGAAGGGTGACAAAGAAGCGGCGATCGCTTCTGGTTGTGATGATTATCTGACAAAGCCCTTAGACATTGATTTGTTAGAAGCTTGCGTCAAGCAATGGCTAGATAAACAATAGGGGGGTGCTGTCGCTAGTCTTTTTAGGACATAAGACCCAAAAGAGAGTGGCGGCGCTCCGCGCCGCCACTCTCTTTTGGGTTTTGATTTGTCTTTATACAAGTGGCGACAGCTATACTTAATCTATAGACTTTGGACTAAGATTTAGACAGCGTTTTAAGATTTAATTTAATAAAAGATTTCATTTATCCGTTTACTACAGCCTATTGAAGGTTTGAGTGATATAGATAATTTTTTGAAAGTGCCACGAAGCGGCACTTTCAAAAAATTATCTGGGTTATACGGCAGCGCAAGGCGCTGTAAGCAAATTGTTAATTTATCAAATTTAGGAAATCGTTTTATGTCCGATCGCGTTGGAGTGATGCTGTTAAATTTAGGGGGCCCTGAAAAGTTAGAAGATGTTTATCTTTTCTTGTACAACTTATTCGCCGATCCAGAAATTATTCGTCTTCCCTTTCCCTTCTTGCAAAAGCCGATCGCCGCACTAATTGCCGCTAGTCGCGCTCCGATCAGTCAAGAAAATTACCGCCTAATTGGTGGTGGTTCACCTTTGCTTCAGCTTACTAAAGAGCAAGGCGAAAATATCGAAAACGTTTTGCAGCGTCGTGGAGTCGATGCCAAAGTTTATGTGGCGATGCGCTATTGGGCTCCCTACGTTGACGAGGCGATCGCCCAAATCAAACAAGATGGCATTACGCGCCTCGTAGTCCTGCCCTTGTATCCTCAATATTCCATTAGCACCAGTGGTTCGAGCATCAAGCAACTTGATGCACTCTGGGCAAATGATTCCGAACTTCAAGCGATCGAGAAGATTACGATCAACTCTTGGTATGAGCGCACTGGCTACATTCGCGCCATGAATGAACTGATCGATGCTAAATTGCAATCTTTTGCTGAGCCTGAAAATGTGCATCTTTTCTTCAGCGCTCACGGTGTACCTGTGAAATATGTCACGAAGTACGGCGATCCCTATCAATCTCAAATGGAAAACTGTGTCGATGGCATCATGAAAGCGCTGCGCCGCGACTATCAGCGCTATAACGCCCATACTCTTGCGTATCAAAGCCGTGTTGGCCCCGTCGAGTGGCTACAACCATACACCGAAGAAGCAATTAAGAATCTAGCTAAGCGCGGCGTTAACGATCTTTTGGTTGTGCCGATTAGTTTTGTGTCTGAACATATTGAAACTTTGCAAGAAATTGATATTGAATACCGTGAAGTTGCGGAAGAAGCTGGTATTCACAATTTTGATCGCGTTCCTGCTTTAAATAGCCATCCTATTTTCATCAACGATCTTGCGGAATTGGTAATGGAATCACTTGGCACAACTAAAGTCGCGATCGCGGCTTAGTCAAGAATTAAGGCTGTGGCGCGAAGCACCACAGCCTTAATTCTTGGGTGGAATGGTAATATCAAAACCAAATAATTAAAAAAATTTTTTTAATTATTTTAGTTTCAGTTAGAGCGTAAAACGATACAGATCCATGACACAAACAATTAGTTTTAAACTCTCCGAACTCGTAGCCGAATTTGTCGCCGCCTTACCAGATTGTCGATTTGAATCCGATGGTGCTGACCCGATCATTACAGGTGTTGCGGCGATCGATAAAGCGCAAATAGGAGAGATCACCTTTGTGTCTTCAGCAAAATTTGTCGCCCGTCTTAAAGATACCCAAGCCAGCGCAGTCATCCTTGACTTAAAAACTCCTTCATCCTTGCCTTGCATCCGCACCGCCCATCCGCGCATATTATTCGCCAAGGTTCTCGAAAAATTTTATCAACCACCCACTCCGCCAAAAGGAATCCATCCCACCGCAATTTTGGGTGAAGGCGTGCAGTTAGGTGCAAATGTGGCGATCGCCCCTTATGTCGTCATTAGCGATCGCGTCAAAATTGGCGATAACGTCACGATTTATCCCCATGTCACGATTTATAACGATGTTGAGATTGGCGCGAATACGACCATTCATGCTAGTTGCGTAATTGGCGATCGCACTCAAATCGGCGCAAATTGTCTATTCCATCCCAGCACAGTTTTAGGCGGCGATGGCTTCGGCTTCGAGATTTCACCAAATGGAACTTGGTACAAAGTCCCGCAAATTGGTCATGTAATCATTGAAGATGATGTCGAACTTGGCTGCTCCTGTGCCGTTGATCGTCCTGCCGTCGGCGTGACGATTATTCGCAAAGGTGCAAAGCTGGATAACTTTGTCCAAATCGGTCACGGTGTCGAAGTCGGGGCGCATTCCGTTCTCGCCTCACAGGTGGGTTTAGCGGGTGGTGTCACCCTCGGTCATCATGTGGTTATGGCAGGACAAGTCGGCGCAGCCAATCATATTCACATCGGCGATGGTGCAATCATCGGCGCAAAATCAGGTATTCCCAGCGATGTTCCCGCAGGTGTAACGATGATGGGCTATCCTATCGTTCCCGAAAGAGATTGGAAGCGGATCGTCATCGCCGAACGTCAGCTTCCAGATTTATTACATACAGTTCGCAAACTAGAAAAGCGGATTGCCGAACTTGAAGCAAAGCTTGGCGAATAAATCTATCGAGAACAAGGGGCTTAAGCCCCTTGTTAACATATGAAATGTTTATTGACTTCCATTCGCATCACGATCGCCAATCTCCTAATCTTATCAATTTACAGACTCTGCATGTGACTCCAGAATTGCAAGAGTCGGACTTGCCAAATATTTGTAGCCTTGGCTTGCATCCTTGGTTTGTGCAAAGTTCTTCATGGGAAGATGCATGGATAAATTTAAAAGCTTTGGCGAAATTATCTCAAGTTGTGGCGATCGGTGAATGTGGATTAGATCGCAATATTGATTTACCTTTAGAATTACAGACTTCTATTTTTAAAAGACATATAGAACTAGCCGAAGAATTACGAAAACCGCTTGTGATTCATTGTGTTAGAGCGTTTGCCGAATTAATAGTGCTTAAGAAAGATGCTAAATCTTCGATCCCTTGGATTATTCATGGCTTTAATAAGAAAGAAGAAGTATTTCAACAATTGCTTAAGCATGATTTTTATTTTTCATTTGGAGCGGCAATTTTAAGCGATCGCAGTCCTGTGATTAAGGCGATCGCTACCATACCAAATGGTAAATTTTTCTTAGAGACAGACGATCTCACTGATATCACCATCGAACAAATTTATGATCGCGCGGCGACATTGCGCCAAGTTCCTCTCGAAATGCTGCAAACTCGACTAATTGAAACTTATGGCAAGTTGACTAGACTTAGCTGAATCTTCAATAGCATCAATTCCATCCATTGCTAAACCAATTTCACTCAATAATTCCTGCGCTGCTTTTAACATTTCAGGTTCGAGATTTTTTAAATCTTCGCGAGTGCTGAGATAAGTTTTCAGCGCTGTCATTGGATCAAGAGCTTCGGCAGTGCTAAGTTCAGGCAATCGCGATCGCATATTTTGACTAACGACTTCAGGAATCAGCGCGTAATTATGCGCGATCGCCATTGCTTCATGTAATAGGCGATCGTCGATTTGAGCTAATTGTTCAGCCTTAACTTTGTAAATTAATCGGGCGATCGCCTGATCAATCTTCCCTTTCTGAATAGCCTTGAGCAACTTCCCTTGCGGATCTTCGGATTGCGTCACATCCACTTCCATCGTCCGAAAAATGCGAGTAGGAATTGGACAAAACTCAAACTTCACATTCCCTTTCTCAACTTCTAGCCAGCAATATCCCTTGGCTTCGTTCTCTTCGCCAAAATCAACTCGCTCAATACTTCCGGGGTAAACCACAAGCGGCTGTGTCGCCAAAATCTGATGTCGATGCACATGCCCCAACGCGACATAATCAAAGGCTTCACGAGTTAGCATTGACAATGGAATTGTAAAACCTTTACCCGCCGCCAAAAATCTCTCTGCCCCATAGGTTGCCGTATCTACCATCACATGAGCCAAAAGGATTGTCGGTAATTCTGGATCGAGTTGACGAATTTCAGCTTCGATCACAACTTGGAGGCGATCAATTAAAAATTGACTAACTTCTGTCATCGAGAAGCCTTCTGTCTCTGACTTGGTGAGCAAAGTCGATCGCGTAATCCAAGGCAAAGTAATAATCTGAATATCCCCCGCCCCTGTCGAGATGCGATATGTCGAAATCGTATCTCCTACGGTGAAGTTCGGTACGCCAAGACTGCGATAAATCGCTAAGCTCGCGCCGCCCACCCCCTGAGAATGTTGGTCATGATTACCCACTAATAACACCGTGGGAATCCCTGCATCCGCAAGGCGACAAAATTGCTTGGCAAAAGCTTGCTGCACCAGTGGTGGCGGTGTCGCATCAGGAAAAGCATCACCACCAAATAGCACGATATCGGCTGGTTCATTGATTGCGCGATCGATACAGATCGTCAACGCCGCCACAAAGTCCTCTAAGCGCGTATTCAATCCCGTTTGGGGATTGATCTTGCCATGAGTTGTGCTACCAAGATGAATATCTGATAGATGCAAAACTTTGATAGTCATAGCTTTTCTTGCAATATTGCTATCAATTTAGTAATAATCTCACCTGTTTTGACATTGGTTAGTTTGCCGACTTTGTACGCAATAATCCTTTGATTAGAAGTAAATATCCGATCAGCTTTTGCGTAACTAGGCTTATTGAGACTGCCTGTTTCAAAATCATCATCTGCAATCATAGTTGCATAGCGATCGCTTTTATCTTGACTAGTAATCTGGCAGAGCATGAGATCATTTCGCGTTAACACTGCAATCACCAAAGCGGGTCGCCTTTTCGTGCTGCTCAAATCTGAAAAAGGAAAGGGAACTACTACCACATCACCCTTTGCAAAATTATCCTTTACAGATGTTCCCATGCTTTGTCCTCTTCTGGCGTTAGCCACTCTTCGGCTAAACTCGATTCACTCAAAAGACTAATTTCTAATTCTTCTGCTTGTATTGCTTTCGATTCAAGAAATAACAAAAAGTCCAAAACCTCTTTGAGCGTGAAGTCAGAGACTCTTTCAATTTTTTCTAATAATCGATCTTTGACTGAAGAGTTCATATTATTTTCTCACTCCAATAATTAATGTTGACATCTGGAAATCCACACTTATTTTATCTTGTACTGCTATCGTCATAATTTCTCTTCACAAACCCAACGCCATAGTAGATGACTTTTCCCCTGTTCCTGAATTTTTTTTACTTGCTGAATTAGCGATCGCCTTTCCCTTTGATTAATTCCCCACAAAATAATTGAACTTTGCCAAACTAAGGTTGCCAAAGTCATCGCCACACATAGCCCTAAACCCAACATTGGCAAGCGGTTGGAAATCAGACTCATTCGTACTGCTGCCCATGTAAAAGCCGCAATCCATAACTCAATATCCGATCGCAAAGCCCAAATACTCGCAGTTCCCAACGTGAGCCACAAAAAACCGTCAAATATCCATCGCAAATAGGTTTGTACTTCGATTAAGCGTTGGACTTGGCGCTCTAGAAGTTGGTCAGAAATAACATTGATGTCTTCATTACTCATAAATCATTACAGCCTATTGGGGGTAGATAATTTTTTAAAAGTGCCGCAAAGCGGCACTTTTAAAAAATTATCTGCGTTCTATGCGATCGCAAAAAAAGCTCCCTTAGGGAGCTTTTTTGTAAATTAGTTTGCTTTAATTGTTGGAGTATTTTGGTTATAGGTTGATGAACGACTGCGCCACCAAGCTAGCAAAATACTGGCGTTGAAAATGCTGGAATATGCTCCAGACAAGAAGCCAATAATCAAGGCAAGTGAGAAAAACCGTAGGGTTGCACCGCCAAACAAGAAAATGGCAATCAGTGGCAAAGTTGAAGTTAGTGAGGTATTGATCGATCGCCCCAAAGTTTGATTGACCGACGCATTAACAAGATTATTAAAACTAGTCGCACTCTTATCTAGTTTTACATTCTCGCGAATGCGATCGTAAATCACCACGGTGTCATTAACTGAAAATCCACAAATAGTCAGCATCGACACAATAAACAAACTATCTATCTCTACACCCATAGTTAGACCCAGCAGAGCAAAGACACCTACTGTTACCAAAATGTCGTGAAACAGAGCAATAATTGCAAAAGTTGCGTAGTCTAGCTGGAACCGAAATGCTAAATAAATGCCGATGCCCGAAAAAGAAAGGGCAATGGCAAGCAAGCCGTTTTTGAGTGCTTGCTGCCCGATCGATGGGCCAACTTCATCAATCTGTGACTTTTTGGGATCGACCTCACCATATTGTTTTAAAGCCTCAGTCATCGTTGCTTTCAGCTTGGCCCGATCATCAGTAGATAGACGCGCTGTCCGCACTGATACACCTTTAAGATCTTTACCCTCAACCAACTGAATTACGCTATTGGCGAAGCCTTTACTTTCCACCGATTGTCGAACGATCGCCACATCAATAGGCTTACCACAACCGTCAGCATTACAAGCTAAACCTAGCGTCACGCTAGATCCACCCGTAAAGTCTATCCCTAGTCGCAAAGGTGAGCCTAACTGCTGAAAAGATATAACCATCGCGATTAAACCAGCGACAATCACTGCTGTCGAAATTGTGAGGTAAAGACGAGCATTTTTAATTACATCTAATCTCATAGGACTGCACCAGTTGTATTGTCTTTTTTGTTATCAGTTTTGCGATCGCTTGAGCTTTCTTCAATCTCTGCTTCTACATCAATCGTTGACGTGGAGATTTTGCCAAAAGCTTTCATGCCGTAATATTCGGGCTTGCGGAAAGCAGGATTGCTAATCATCGCCAACATCAGTGATCGGCTGAGGGTAATCGCCGTAAACATACTGATCATTACGCCCACGCCAAGAGTAACTGCAAATCCTTTCACAAATCCTGAACCTAGCCAAAACAAAGCAAAGCAAGCGATCAATGTGGTGACATTACTATCAAGAATGCTTGACCATGCGCGATAAAAACCTGCTTCAACGGATTTATAAAGGGTGCGCCCGGCCTTTAATTCTTCTCTAGTCCGTTCAAAAATGAGTACGTTAGCATCCACGGCCATACCGATACTGAGGATAAATCCTGCAATCCCGGGTAAGGTCAACACCACGCCCAATAACCCAAATGAAGCAAAGGTAATCACTGCATAAGTAACAAGAGCAATATCAGCGACCACTCCTAAAATGCGGTAGTAAAGCACCATAAAAATTAGTACCAGCCCCAAACCTGCTGCTCCCGCATAAATACTGCTGAGGATGCTATCTGCGCCGAGGGTTGCTCCGACAGTGCGATTTTCGACAATTTCGACGGGTACGGGTAACGCGCCTGCTCGTAACTGCAAGGCAAGTTCATTGGCTGAGTCTAGATTAAAGTTTCCCGTAATCACGGCTCTGCCGCCAGTAATACCTTTACCTTGAAATTCGGGACCAACTGACGGAGAACTAACTAACTTGTCATCTAAGAAAATCCCTAAAGCACGACCAGTCCCACCAACTTCACCAGTAGTTTTTGCAAATAGATCGCCACCTTTATCATCAAAGGTCAGGGCAACTTGCCAAGAGTCAGGGCCATTGCCTGTTGGTGAAGCCACGGCATCTTTAAGCATATTCCCACTTAAACCTGTGCTCTCAAAAATTCCTTTAAGTGCTTCGACACTCTTTTTATATTCGGCTTCGTTGTCGGCGATCGCCTTTTGATCCGTACTATTTTTCAGGATTTCGCGCTGAATCGTCGCCGCCTGCTGAATTTGCAATCTTGCTCTTAGCTCACTTTCAGTGCCTTTCTTTTGCTTGCGAAAATCAAGCTGGGCAGTTGTACCGATGACGCGCTCAGCCTGAGCAGGATCGTTAACACCTGGTAACTGCACGACCAGTTGATTATTCCCCGACAGCAAAATCGTCGCTTCGGAGACTCCCAAACCATTAATACGCTGCTCCACGACAAACTTGGCAGTTTCCATGATGCGCGGCGTAATTTCATTAATCCCTTGCTCAGGATTGATTTTCGCTTGGAGTGTAAGCTGTGCGCCACCTCGTAAGTCTAGCCCTAACTTGGGCGGATAACTAACGATGACGTACACAGCCCCCAATAAAATTGCCAACACAAAGGCAAGCAGGCGGCTTTGTTTACCCATATTTTTAGATAACTTTTTAGATAGCTGTTTTTGTATAGCTTATTTATATAGCTTTACTCAGAGCCAGAGAAAACATTTTGAGACATCTGTCATCATAACCCACTAACCTTAGCAATTCTGCTGTCGCCAGTCTTGTTAGGACAAAAAAACCAAAAGAGGTTGGCGGCGCGGAGCGCCGCCAACCTCTTTTAGGTTTTGGTTTGTTTTGATACAAGTGGCGATCGCCATATCATTTTTGCAGAGTCAAGAATTTAAGGGCTTTGTAATACAGCCTACGCAAATTGTTGCGGGTAAACGGTAAACTGTACCAAAGCTGAAATTTTAGGTTAGATTTGTGAGATCTTTGATCGCGCAAGCCTTTGCCAAAGCCTAGCTAAATTATTATCTCGATCTCTTTTTGGAGCAAACTGACTGTGACTATTTACGTTGGAAATTTGTCTTATCAAGCTGCTAAGGACGATTTGTCAAGCGTCTTTGCAGACTACGGTACTGTAAAGCGCGTGCAATTGCCTACTGACCAAGAAACTGGTCGGGTTCGGGGTTTTGCCTTCGTAGATATGGAGGACGATGCTCAAGAAGATGCGGCGATCGCTGCGCTCAATGAAGCCGAATGGATGGGACGAACCCTGCGCGTTAATAAGGCTAAGCCTCGTGCTGAACGTACTAGCGATCGCCCTAGAGGTCGTGGCTACGAATAAGTCTAAATTAATGGCAACACTCATAAAGCATAGCTAAGCCATGCTTTATGAGTTTAACAAGAATAATAGGAAAAACTTTTACTTTTGAAACCGATTACAAGCCATTTTTTTCTTTCAGTAAAGACAACATAACAAAACTAAACTTCATCTACATTAAGCTTTTGATATGCTTGATTATAACTGACTGCAAATTTATAAAGAACTATGCCTAGATCGCAACGTAATGACAACTTCGTCGATCAAACCTTTACCGTTATTGCTGACACGATTTTAAAACTCTTTCCTGCTAGTCAGAGAGAAAAAGAAGCTTTTGCCTACTATCGTGACGGTATGTCTGCTCAAGGCGATGGCGAATATGCTGAGGCCTTAGCCAACTACGAAGAAGCTCTCAGCCTTGAGGAAAATACTTACGATCGCAGCTATGTGTATTACAACATGGGCTTGATTCATGCTAGCAATGGCGATCATGATAAGGCTTTGGAATATTATGAGCAGGCGATCGATCTCAATCCTCGGATGCCACAAGCCCTCAACAATGTTGCCGTGATTTATCACCATAAAGGCGAAAATGCTCAAGGTGAAGAACAATCCGACGAGTACTTCAACATTGCGGCTGAACATTGGGTAAGAGCAATTCGTCTTGCCCCAAACAACTATATCGAAGCTCAAAACTGGCTAAAAACCACAGGCCGAGCTGATATAAATCTCTTTTTCTAAAATTAACCTACTTCCTTCCCAGTGAAAGATTAGATGGTGCGGCGCAGTGCGCCGCCAATTCTTGGGTTTTAATATCTACTTTTATACTGGCAAGGGGCTTAAGCCCCTTGTTTCAAGATTTTCATAAAACAAGGGGCTTAAGCCCCTTGCCTTACTATTATTTACCTAGATATCATGATCGACAGAGAACAAGTCCGCCACGTGGCCCGTTTGGGGCGTTTACAACTAACTGAAGCTGAAGAAATTTCTTTTACGAAGCAGTTAGATAGCATTTTGGACTATTTTCAACAGCTAAATGAACTCGATCCTTTCCTTGAAGGGGTTGAGCCTACGACTAGAGCCGTAAATACGGTGAATATCACGCGACCTGATATTCTTCAGCCATTTGAAGATCGTGAAATATTACTAAACTGCGCCCCCGATCGCGAAGAAGACTTTTTCCGCGTACCGCAAATCATGGGTTAAAAAACAAAAATAGAGGCTGTGCAAAGCACAACCTCTATTAAAGATAAAAAAGAGCGCTTTGCGCTCTTTTTTTCTTGATTTAAGCAGCAATTTCTGCAACTTCAATTTCTGCAACTTCTACAGCTACGGGCGCATAAACGCTGATTCGCTTGCGAGTTTTGCCGAAACGTTCAAATGTAACAACGCCATCGACAGTTGCAAACAATGTGTCATCGCTACCACGACCGACATTATTTCCGGGATGAAACTTAGTGCCGCGTTGACGGACAATAATGGTCCCAGACTTAACCACCTGACCACCAAAACGCTTTACGCCGAGGCGCTT
The DNA here is from genome assembly GCA_041687725.1 of Pseudanabaena sp. Lineage (GTDB taxonomy): Bacteria > Cyanobacteriota > Cyanobacteriia > Pseudanabaenales > Pseudanabaenaceae > Pseudanabaena. Next base: position 2,261 of record JBDNJN010000010.1, on the reverse strand, counting down.
AGCATTAGAGTCACGTCCGTTTCTTGTACTACCCGTACCCTTCTTATGTGCCATTTGTTTTGTATCCTCTTAAAAATTAAAAGACGATCGCGAACAATCAGCACTTTGCGCCATTTGCTCGCGATAACTGGAATTTAAGCAGCCTGAGCGCTTAGATTGATTGCTTCGACCATGATACGGGTCAGAGGCTGACGGTGACCGTTCTTTCTGCGAGTTTTCTTTTTAGGGCGCATTTTGTAAACGATTACTTTTTTCGCCTTGTGATGGCGCATTACCGTAACTTCTACAGTAGCGCTATCGACTAGGGGCTGACCGATGGAAATGTCACCATCCATATTGACAAAGAAAACTTTATCAATGGTCAATTTACTGTCTTCTTCGGCTGTGAGTAGCTCAACGTCATAAAATCTGCCGACTTCGACGCGATATTGCTTACCGCCTGTTTCAATGATTGCGTAGCTCATGGTGTTTAAATATTCAGTAAATGCCGTACGGGTATTGGGAAATTTAGTTTTACCAATTTTTCAAATAACCCGATCCGAGCATGAAGGATCTTGCGATCTATAACTATACATGAAATTCCGAAATAAAATTCTACTTAGCAAAAAATCTCTTATTTTCTTACCGATAAAAGATTAGTGTTGCGGCGCTCCGCGCCGCAACACTAATCTTTTATCGGGAGGGGAGTAAAACAAGGGGCTTAAGCCCCTTGTCTTATTTGAGCCAGCCTAGTCCTAGGCTGGTTAATAACAAAGTGCCAAAGAGCAAGCGATAGCCGACAAATACCCAAGTCGTGTGGGTTTGGAAAAATTTGAGCAGCCATGCGATCGCCAGATAAGAAAAAATTACTGATGAAAGTAGCCCGATCGCCAACTGACCAATACCAACATCACCAAAGCCTTTTTTTATGATGCTCAGTATCTCGACCAAACCTGCGATCGTAATGGCGGGAATACCCAACAAAAATGAAAATCGTGTGGCTGCAACACGATCTAAACCTAAAAACAAACCTGCGGTTAAGGTCGAGCCAGAGCGCGATACTCCAGGAACGATCGCCATTGTTTGTGCCAAACCCATCAAAATGCCATCAATTACTCGCACGTTCTTAAAGGAGCGCTTTTCGGTTTTGCTGCGTTGTCCAAATATTTCGGCTAAAGCAAGTAAACTCGACATGAAGATTGAGGCGATCGCGATCGCCGCTAGACTTCGCAATGGTGACTTGTCGAAATCTGGAATAAAAACTTTAATTAGCAAGCCGCCGAGCAAAATCGGAATTGTCCCTAAGGCGATCGCCTTCGCCATCTGAAAATCATGGGACTTGTAGTTCTTTTCGCGAATCGCCTTGATACTGCCCGACGTGATATGGCTGAGATCTTTCCAGAAATAGCTAACAACTGCCACAATGCTGCCAAGCTGAATTATCAAGTCAAAAGATGCACCTACAACCTGATCGAAAGGCACACCTGCAATTTTCCAACCAAATATCACAGGCACAACTTTGAGATGTGCTGTGCTACTAATCGGCAAAAATTCAGTTAGCCCCTGTACGATGCCTAAAACAAAAGCTTGCCAGTATTCCATAAAATTTTAAAGCTAGACTCAAAACTAGACAAACCACACATCAAAATAGCACCTCTCATTATCAATGCGATCGCGAGTTCTTTGGCGCACATAGTTCTGACAATTTGATAATTAGCCCCAATCGAATTTAGTAAAAATTTAACTGGACTAGCCTTTGCCCAAATTCAACTTTCACAATCAGAATTGCTGACTTTGCTGGCATAATTAGAGGTAAAAGCAATTTCTAACATTTCTACATAATAGGTATAAATACATGGATTTAAGAATATTAATCGTGTTGGGACCGATCGGACTAGTTGTTTTATGGGCAGCATTTAACCTTGGCAAAGCTGTCATTAAGGGAGAAGCTTCCCTATTTGGCAAACAAGGTAACAATCCTTTTCAATAATTTTGGAATATAGCTGTCGCCAGTCCAGTTAAGGCATAAAACCGAAAAGAGGAGGGCGGCGCTCCTCTTTTCGGTTTTGAGTGACGACAGCTATAAAGCCCAAATATTAAGGGAGGACACATTGTGTCCTCCCTTAATATTTGGGCTGATTGTTAGCTTAACAAGCGGGAAGCCCCGCGCTCTACCCGTTTACAAGGGTGAGCGACGGGATGAAAGCGAGTCCATTGAGGGGTTCGATGCCCCGAAAATGGACAATTATCTTAACTTTAACTGCAAAAACCTATACAAGGTA
>JBDNJN010000110.1:0-4635 GCA_041687725.1 Pseudanabaena sp. | reverse complement strand
CTATATCATCTGGACAGTTAAGCTAGTCTTAGGTCTTAGGAGACTTGGCTCTGGTGGTTATTTACGGACTGGATACCGTGATTCACACCAAACGAATCGCACAAAGTTTAATTCTCTGAGGCGCAGCCAAAGCGCCCCTACCAACTCCATTAAGGCAAAGCCCTAATATTGTCGCTACTTTTCTGAGTATATTCGCAGCACCATTACAGTCTGCATTGATGTACCAATTTTGGGAACCAGTACGATACAAGCCACGCTTAACCCGTCTGCCAGATTCTTTCCACCCTTCAGGTTTTTCACCGAACGTAGGCAGATAGTCTCTATCAACAAACGAAGCCTTGGAAGTATACGACTCCTCAGTTTCAATGAACTCGATACCGTATTGTTCGCATAGTTGAGCGATACGAGCTTTTAATCTAGCTGTAGGAATTTGGACAAACTTTTGATTAGTTTTCTTACCCATATTGGCACTATCTTTCTGACCAGTATTCCAGCCAAAAACAATCTTGCCGATACCATTTTTAAGGCAATGGTTAACCACGATCCGCGCCGCTTTGTTAACTGCATCACGCATTTGTCGGTTACGTCTTTCCGTAATACTAGCAAGCTGATTAGACCAAAATCCGTTAGGCTTGCCTTCCATCAAAAACGATGTGCGCTTGTTGTACCATTGGTTTGCAGACTTTAGCCACAAGCCGTCAACAATGAAGCTAGTGCCAATATTGGAGATACAGGTTAGCCAATTATTGATACCGTGATCTATGCCTAGAGCTTTACTGGAATCTAGTTCTGGCTTTTCGAGTTCTACTTTATAAATAAACTCAGCATAGAAACATCGGTTGCGTGGCAAAATACGGATTTCTTTAATATCCGCGAAATTAAGGTTGCTTGGCATTGGCAGATAAAAAGCGTCTAATCCAAACCATGCTTTAACCTTAGAGCCAAGAGGCAACCTTAGTAATCCATCCTTTAGCTTCACATCTGCTTTAGGGAAAGTAGCCAACTTTAAACTATCTTTCTTGTACTTTGGAAGTTTAGGCTTATTGGCTAATTTGCCAGCCCTGAAAGCCTTAGCTAGTTCCTTGTACGACTTAAACGACTCGGCAACACTGGTTAGAGTTTGCTGTGCAACATGAGAGTACAAAGCCTGAAAGTGCGGATTGCCTTTCAGCAGCTTATGTAAGTCATATTTACTAGGCAGTTTTCCAGTCTTAAAAAATAACTGCCTTGCGTAATAAGTTCCGCAGTTCGCAAGCTTATTTGATTGCTCACAGACAAATTCTAAAATCGCTTTCAGATCTTTGTCTGGTTTAATTAAAATTTGTTGGCAGCCATACATGGTTTTTACTTGCTGTGTATAAACAACATGATAACATAGATTGTCGATATATACAATACAAACGACAATCTATGTTAAAAGAATCTGAGTATAAAAGCGGACATCATTGTAAATATCTTTTAAATTTACATTTTGTCTGGTGTCCAAAAAGAAGGAAGAAGGTTCTGATTGAGGGCGTTGCTAGGCGTGCGGCTGAAATATTTCATATTCTAGCGGTTGAAAAAGGATGGGATATATTGGCTCTTGAGATAGCGCCCGATCATATCCATTTATTTGTTTCTGTACCACCGACAGAAGCGCCTCACTTGGTTATAAAAGCCTTTAAGGGTAGAAGCTCGTTCTATTTAAGGAAAGAGTTTCCAGAGCTTTTAAAATTGCCTAGTCTGTGGTCTAGATCCTATTTTGTTTCTAGTGCTGGCAATGTAAGCTCGGCTGTAATAAAGAGGTATATCGAAGATCCTCATCACGGATAATATCTACAGGCGGTTAAAACCGCCGTTCGCCTCTACCCAGCACTGAAGTGCAGGGCTTGTCGGCGTATCGTGTTATTTTTTATGATGCTTTCGCTTGTAACAATTTAGTCCAACGAGAGGTGGCTAATCGTAAGGTCACGGTTGGCGGCTTATTTGAGCTAGGTGCATCCTTCGGAGCTGATGGCACGATGATCACGAGCGATACTAACTTCTTACGGATTTTTGATGCTCGGCGCTCAGGATTGATCAATGTGGGCTTAATTAATTTACAGCCTGATGCATCTCCCTATGCCGCGATGCAAAAAATTATTCTCAGCCAGCCTAGTGACACCGTTGTTTTGCCTCGTGAAAAGTTACAGGTCGATGGTAAACGAGTTCGGGCTTTATTCCAAGAGCGTATGGGGGCTGATGGCAAAATCGTTCGCGAAGAGAATAAAGATAAAGTAATTATTTCCAAAGCAGATCTGACCATTGACGATCTCCAAAAAACTGAAGATGCGGCGATCGATGATACTCGCATCTTGACCATGCAAGGCTATATCAATTTTGAAAAAGACTATTGGCAAAAGAGTACCGCGATCGGGTTTATCTTCAGTTTGGGGACGGTGATGGGCTTCATCGTGGGCATCGTGATTGTCTATCAAATTCTTTATACGGATGTTTCCGATCACCTCGCCGAATATGCAACTCTCAAGGCGATGGGCTATAGCAACTTATACTTAGCTCAAATCGTCATTCAAGAAGCCTTTGTATTATCAATTTTGGGCTTTATCCCTGGATTAGGAATTTCTTTTGGATTGTATAATCTCACTAAAAACGCCACATTCCTACCGTTATATATTTGGGATAAAGCAATTCCTGTAATGTTGTTAACGATTGTGATGTGTGTGATTTCGGGCGCGATATCACTTCGCAAAGTTCAATCTGCTGATCCAGCCGAAATTTTTGGTTGACAATTTCACCATTCCATAAAGAAGGTGAAGGCGGCGCGATGCGCTGCCTTCACCTTTTTTGGTTTTATAACCAGTTGCCAATCAGGGTAAAAGAAGACCAAAAATAGGGATGCTTCAGATCAACGTTTCCTGCGCCAATTAAGAATGGAATATTCGGAAATCCTTTAATTCCCAAAATTTGATTGTTTTTAATCGTTACTTCACCGCGCAAAAATGCTAACTGAGCTTCTTGAAGGGCGATCGCTTTGCTAGGTGCAGTGGATAATCCTCGATAGAAACGAATCATCAAGGGAGCCGTACCTGCATCACTGACTGTCCATAGAGAAGCCAACACACTCTTAGCACCCGAATCCACCGCCAAACCTGCTAAGCCTAAATTTTGACCAATTGCGGTTTCACAGGCGCTCAAAGTTAACAAATCGGTAACGAGATTCATTTTGGAGATTTGATTCATTTGTAGGCGATCGCCCCAAAATTGAATAAAAGATTCCTGTGGTGACTCTTTCACAAATTTGGCATGGGTGGCAAGATGGATAATGCCAAAATTCTGATTGCTGGTTTGCGATCGCAGATTGTCCTTCGTAAAGTCGCTATTCAGAAAAGTTTTGCCAACTAGTACTTGCGAAGAAATCGTTTCGACCTCCACTTTCGCGGCTGGCAAAGGCGACAAACCTTCGACAGATTCAGATAAGCCCATTGCTAAGATTTGCGGAATCAGAGCGCGATCGGGACGGGTTGGTTCTGTCAATTGCCATGATGGAATTGAAGTAACTGCATATTTCTCGATCAAATAACGCTTACCATCATGAAAAGCGGCAGGCGGAACGACGCGCAAATTACCATTCATCACAAATACAAGCGTTTTTACCTGCGCCCTCTCTAGTTCAGGTTCCATCGGGCGCACTACCCAGTCATAAAGCTGTTGTGATTGCGGTAAAAAATCATAGGAACTGGCATCGCGTAGATTATTGCGAAAGTCAACAATCACTTGATCGACTTCCTCAGTAGTTACGTTGTAAGCAACCTTCCGAAAAGGACTGCCACTAGTTTGAGTACTTTGGACTATGGGCAGCCCAATTTTTTCTTGTAAAGACTTTGCGCCGATCCGCGTTCGCGAGAACAAACCCGCAGGCTTATTTGGACTCGATGGCGGTATGCCAATTAGTTCTAAGCCACCTTTAGAAGTCGTGACATAAATCAGTGCTGTCGGGCTACCCGTCAACTGCGAGATGCGCTGCACCTCTGAGGCATAACAATCATTACTGTCTGGATGCAGCGATCGCAGCCGTTTTTGTAAATAAGCCTCTAGTTCAGCGCTATAGCCCTTTTCGATCGCATTACAAGCTTGAGGCAATTGATTTTGAGCAGCATATTGCCTTGCGAGGAGAAAATATAGCCGCCCGATTTGTCCTCTAATTAGCGCAATGTCAGGGGATAAATCGACCTTTTGTTGATCGGTATTATCCGAACGACTTAATGAATTAATCAGGTTTAAAATTATAAATGGGTCAAATCCAATTCCAGAATTTGGTCGCGAAGGGGAATCAGGATATTGGGTTGGCGGGATAGGATTTTGGGTTGGCGGGAAAGATCTCTGCGATCGCGCAGGTTTTGCAGCACTTAAAGAAAGAATCGCAAACATTAAGGAAAGAAACCATAACAAAAAATATCGCATATGAGTTTGCTCCTAATTTTCCTTGTCTCTATTGTGACGACTCCCGACGCTGATGCTTAGGCGTACAGCGCGGGCTTCTCAGCAACACCACCAATTGGTTCGGTTACACGCTGAGCTTTAATCACTGTCCGCCCGACAGCAATGTTTTTAATATTGATAGCAGCATTGATATCCCGATCCATTTCCAGCCCACAT
>JBDNJN010000109.1:0-5941 GCA_041687725.1 Pseudanabaena sp. | reverse complement strand
CTTTTTGCTTTTGCTTTAATCAGACCATTTTTCCTGATCTTTGCTCCTTAGTTCAATCTTATTTTCTCTCCCAATATTTATCTCTTGCCTTTTTCTACAATCTTTACCCTCTAACCCTTTCCGAAAATGAAACCACCCTGTCTCCTTTGCAAGGAGAGGGGAGCCAGAGTTGTTTCTTGTTCCCCTCTCCTTTGCAAGGAGAGGGGCTAGGGGTGAGGTTTTTAGAAGCTTCCACGTAACATCAGTTATTACAATAATTCATACCGTAAATCAATAGAAGTATCGCCAATTCAAATTCTAGTCTCATCCGTTGATTAAATCTGTGGCAGGCATCTCAGAAGTCATGCCGAGTTAGCTGCCCAGTAACATCTCTTGAGCGAGCTTACTTTGCTTCCATCCAATTTTTACCAGTATGAATATCTACTTCTAGCTTTACCGAAAGCGCCACCGCAGACTCCATCGCCGCTTTAATCTTGGGTTGTAATTCATCAACCTCATCAGGTGGAACTTCAAATACAAGTTCATCATGGACTTGTAATAGTAGCCGCGCCTGATAGCCTTGCAAAAGCTCATCGACGCGCAACATCGCAATTTTAATGATGTCAGCGCTAGTTCCCTGAATGGGTGCATTGACCGCCGATCGCAACAGCGCTGCCTTTTGGTAGCCATTGATCTGACTAAGTCCACGAAAGTATCGTCGCCTTCCTAAAACCGTTTTTACATAGCCATCACGTTCTGCTTCAAATTCCACATCCTGCATATAAGTAAAGATTCTTGCATAGCGTTGATTGAACTTGTCAATAAACTGCTTGGCAACTTTCACTGACACACCAATATCTCGGCTAAATTTCTGCGCTCCCATGCCATAAATCACGCCGTAATTAATGATTTTTGCAAGCCGACGCTCATCGCTGGTTACTTCTTCTTTCTCTAATAGAAGTTGCGCGGTAACCCTATGCACATCTTCACCCGCATTAAAAGCGCGAATCAATTCAGGTTCTTGGCTCAAGTGCGCTAAAATCCGAAGTTCAATCTGTGAGTAGTCCGCCGACATTAATATCCAGTCGGCTTTAGGTAAAAATCCTGCTCTGATCCGCTTACTAAAAGCAGTCCGAATCGGAATGTTTTGCAAGTTAGGATTAGAGCTACTCAAACGCCCTGTGGCAGTCACAGCCTGATTAAAATCTGTATGTACACGCCCAGTTTTGGGTTGAATCAGCGATGGCAACGCATCAACATAAGTAGATTTGAGTTTAGCAAGAGTACGATTTTCAAGAATTGTATCAATCAGTGGATGATCGCCTTCTAACTTGTTGAGAACTGCGACATCAGTAGAATAGCCAGTCGCACTTTTACGAGATTTCTTAATAAATTTTTCACCCAATAGTTCTAATAGAATCTCGCTCAATTGCTTTGGTGAATTGAGATTAAATTCTTTACCCGCTTGGGCATAGGCAGCGATCGCCAAAGCATCCAAATCTTTTTCTAATTCCTTAGAAAATACACCCAAATATTCCTTGTCAATCCTAATACCGCGCCATTCCATTTCTGCAAGAATTGGCTCTAACGGCATTTCCACATTTTGGAACAAATCCTCAAGTTCAGGTACAGCCGCTAACTGCTCCTGCAAAATTGGCACAAGGCGATAGGTAATATAGGTATCCATACCGCAATATTGAGCAACTGAGGGAATGGCAACTTCCGCGATCGATTTGCGTTTACCCATGAGAGTTTTATAGCTAACCGTGCGAATCTCTAGCAAGCTCATCGCCATATCATCAAGTTTATGGCTAGCTTCAGGATCGATCGCATAACTAGCAATCATCGTGTCGAATATTACACCAGCGAGTTCAATTCCTGCCGCTTTAAACATCAAGCGATCGAACTTAGCATTCTGCAAGTATTTCGGATAACTAGCATCTTCGAGAAGAGGTCTGAGAATTTCTCTGACCTCTTCCCATTTAAGATTTTTGCCTTCAACATGACTTAACGGGATGTAAGCAATCTCACTAATTGAGTCACCCCAACAACAGCCAATCCCCACTAATTCCGCTTCAAAAGGATTTAGCCCTGATGTCTCTGTATCCCATGCTGTCGGTTGCTTATTGCGAACAGTTTCACATAACTGCTGTAGTTTCGCCAATGTATCAATAATCTGCACATTTAACTTTAAGGATGCTGAAGCCGCGATCGCCTGCTCCTCTTCCTGCTTAGCAAAATCAAACCACAACTCCTCATCTTCTCCATTACCTTGCTGATCATCAATCTTACTCCCCCTAGGGAGAGGGGCTGGGGGTGAGGGTTTCTTCTTCTCATAATTACCCGACAACTTCGCCTGAATCTGATCGACCCGATTCACAAAAGCCTTAAGCTCAAGTGCTTCTAATAAAGGAATTAACTCGGCAGTATCAAACCCTGTCAACTTGCAATCAGCGATCGCGATCGGAAGCGGTACATCAGTTTTAATAGTCGCCATAAACTGCGAATGTTTAGCCGCCTCAATCCCCTGCTCCAGCTTGATTTTGATTGCTCCCTTCATCTTCGGCACAGCCGCCAAAATATTCTCTAAAGTTCCATATTCCTCAATTAGTTTAATAGCAGTTTTCTCACCAATTCCCCTCACGCCAGCAATATTATCGGAAGCATCACCACAAAGAGCTTTATAGTCCACGACCTGTGTTGGTAATACGCCTAGCCGCGCTTTCACCTCATCGGCATGATATTCAACAATCTTATCTTTTTGTCCTAAGTTCAGTACCGAAATTCGCTTGTCAATATCAACTAACTGAAATAAATCACGATCGCCGCTTAAAATCTTGACTGTGTATCCTTCCGCACTCGCCACTTGTGACAGAGTTCCCAACACATCATCCGCCTCAAAACCTGCTTGGGTAATCGCTGGCAGATTCATCGCTGCTAAGACCTTTTGTAAGTTCTGCATGTCAGGAATAAAACTTTCAGGGGTTTCATTGCGATTTGCCTTATAAGTATCATCAATCTCATGGCGAAAAGTCGGTACGGCGAGGTCAAAGGCGATCGCAACTGCTGTCGGTTTTTCGCGATCGAGCATTTCGATTAATGCTTTCAAAAAGCCAAAACAAATGCTAGTCGGGATTCCTGTCGAGGTTCGCAAGCCACCTTCGGGATGTTTGCCAAAGGCATAAAAGGCGCGAAACGCGAGGGAATGTCCGTCAACGAGTAAAAAGGTAGGGTGAGTTTGTTCGCTTGACATGATGCTTAGTTGGACTTTTTAAGAAATTTTGAGATCGCTAGTCTTAGGTTAACCGATTGCTGATTATAGTGCGATCGGGGCAATTAGTTTAAAATGCTCATATACCTTGGCTAAGTACCCCATGACCGTCAAAAAAATTCTTATTCTAGCCGCAAACTCTCTAGGTACGACATCTTACCATTTCAGAGCGAGCAGAGATTTATAAATTATAGGGTGACAGAGAAATTGTCAATGTCAGCGATCGTCGCAAGCATGAAGCGGTAAAAGAGTACGATATCAAGAGAACTGAATCGTAACTTTGTAGAATTTGCAGGGGCATAGCATTCCCGTCACAATTTATAAATTTGCAGACAACTAAAAATCGGGAATGCTTTGCCCTTAACCTTAAATGTTTACTATGAGCGAGAAAGTTGCGGGAAGCCTTTCGCGTAGATGGATGGGAGAGAAGTTAAGATCCTTGATTTTTTCTTTAAATGCAAAGATTATCTGTTTCCATCACCCAAAAAGTCAGGGATCTCTACATTTACAGGTTTTCATTGCTTGCCGAAGGGTTCTAAGAATGAAAAAGGCAACGTTATTTTAGTCGGTGATTTTCCTTGCAAGCGCTGAAGTTCGGCAAGGTTGTCGAGCATGGTAATGGTATCGGGATGTTGATCGCCTAAGAGTTTTTGCCTCTGCACTAATACTCGTTTGAAGAGAGGTTCCGCTTCTTCATATCTCCCCTGCGAATAGTACAGCAATGCAAGGTTATCGAGACTGGTCGCAACATCGGGATGGAGATCTCCTAACAATTCTTGCCTCAGTGCCAATGCTTGTTTGGAGAGAGGTTCCGCTTCTTCATATCTCCCTTGCAATTGGTACAGCCCTGCGAGATTGTTGAGACCTTGGGCGACAGAGGGATGGCGATCTCCAAACAGTTCTTGCCTCAGTGCCAGTGCTTGTTTGAAGAGCGGTTCCGCGTCTTCATATCTCTCTTGCGAATTGTACAGCAATGCGAGATTGTTGATACTGGCGGCAACATCAGGATGGCGATCTCCAAACAGTTCTTGCCTCATCGCCAAGGCTTGTTTGAAGAGCGGTTCCGCGTCTTCATGTCTCCTTTGCAAATAGTACAGCAATGCGAGATTGTTGATACTGGTAGCGACAGAGGGATGGTGATCGCCTAACAGTTTTTGCATTAGTTCAAGCGATTGTTTGAAGAGAAGTTCCGCTTCTTTATATCTCCCTTGCAAATTGTACAGCGATGCGAGATTGTGGATACTGAAGGCGACAGAGGGATGGCAATCACCTAACAGTTCTTGGGTAGCTTTCAACCCTCTCTCATAAGAATCTTCAGCCAATGCATAAAATCCTTGCCCCTCATAAAATCTCCCAATTCCTGTAAATACCCATCCTAAATCTTCTTCAAGATTGACAATATCATCAGGCATTTCGCGGCTCATCATTTCTAGATGAGGAATTGCAGGAGTTACTTCAGCTATCTTTTCTAATGTTGGTGTTGTAGGAATCTGCTTAGCTATCTCCAACAAAGCACCAACCAACTGCTGTCTGAGAAGCGACCATTCAGGATGTTGTTTTAGTTAAAATTGAAAATACTCGCGCAACAATTGATGTAATTGAAAGATGCCGCGATCGCTTTGTTCCAATAGGCTTAAATTCAGTAATTCACGCCGCAAATTCTTCAACTCATCGCGATTAAAGCCCTGCGGTTGCGGTAATTCCTTTTGAAAAAATTTGCCTAGAGACTGCCACCAATTTTCTTTTTTTGGTAAAGATTCCCCAAAAATCTCAAACAAAGCCGCATCTTCCACTAATTGCCAAGGCATAGGCGCTAAAGCAAACAAACCCAACAAACAAGCCAATCTTTGCGCTTGTGATGACAACTCCTGCCAACTCAAAGTAAACGACGCAACGACATTTAAATTACTTGGCAGCAACCTCTTTTCCTCATCCGTCAACCGTGCCAACTGCTTCATACATTCCGCTTGCAAGCGACTTATCAAATCCGCGATCGAAGTATCCTGCTGATTCGGCAAAGCCAAATAACGCCCCACTAACTCGATCGCCAAAGGCAACCGCCCCAACCTCTCGCACAAAGCCGCGATCGCCTCCTCCTCCCTGCGCCAATCCCCCACCGCCAAAAAAGACCTTAATAAATCCACCGCCGCATTCAGTTCCAACACATCCAAACTATATTGCTGCATCGCCCCACCCAAAGCCAACCGCGTCGTTGCCAATACACAGAAATTGCTACCCGATGGCGGCAAAAAAGGCTCCACTGCCTCGTAATCCTTCACATCATCCAAAATCACCAACATCCTTTTTCCGTCCTGCCCATCCTTCTATCGGATCAGAATGCAGATGTAAATCTAGGCATTTCCAGCAATAAGCCGCCAACTTCTCCGCCGAGTCCAGATCGTCAGGCATCTTCTGATCTAGTTGCACCCTCACAAATTCTTGCAACTGGAGCGCAATATCATTATTTGCCTTTAACCAACAGACCCCACCGCGATAGTCCGTCAACACATGACGCAGCGCATATTGTATCGACAGTTCCGTTTTCCCCACACCGCTAGGGCAACCGCACACGTTTCTTAACATTTTAGCCGCTAACCCCTAAATGCTTGCTAGACAAGAGTTTCAGCTAGAGAGACAGACAAGAGAAAACAAGCCATTTAAAATTCTTGATCAAGATTTTACAAAGATATT
>JBDNJN010000108.1:0-4322 GCA_041687725.1 Pseudanabaena sp. | reverse complement strand
GTTTCGCCGAAATATATGATTGCTGTTCGTTTTTGGTTTCCACTTGGCTTAGACATCGCTTAATCCTCAGTTTCTTGCTTCTAAATTCTATGCTTTCCTGCTTGGCTTTTTCTCAAAGCACCAAATTTTAAACTATGTGCCCACGCAAGAAGTAGGAAATGATATTTGTGTCGAGTAGTACTTTTTTCATAGGCTATCCATTCTATGCAGGTCAAGTTGACGATTGGCTTCGGCTTCTTCAACGATTTCTTGCATAAGGTCTTCTGCGTCGGCGGCGATACCTGCAAATTCCATAAAGTCTATTTGTGGTTGTTTGGATTTCATAAATTGAATAAAGTTAAATATCTCTGTCAGCATAAATGCAGGAGTATCTTCTATTTCTCGAATTACTTGTGCTTTTGTCAGCATTTTATTTGTCTCCTTTTGTTTTTTGCCTATCGTATTACTGGTTAAGACAGATAGGAATAGTTTTTAGTCTGATCATAATTTCTAATATAACATTCGCGCCGATCGCCCACAGTTAGAGTCTCTGGTGATGGAATTTCTGAGTTGACGATATCGATCGCACTTACATGATGGGGAAATATCGGTAAATTGAGCGTTATAGAAGTTGTATGAGTGAGCAAATAATGTTTTAATTATAAATACTTTAGGTTAATTTAGGCGCTATGAGTCTTGATGCGATCGAGTTTGCGGAAAATCCAGAGCCACGTTGCCCTTGTGTTCTACTTTTAGACACATCTGGATCGATGAGTGGAGACAGAATTGCGGCTTTGAATGCTGGTTTACAGACTTTTAAAGCTGATCTGTTACAGGATAATTTGGCTGCCAAGCGGGTGGAATTAGCGATCGTCGCTTTTGACACGACTGTGCGCGTAGAACATGAGTTTGCAACTGTTGAGCATTTTCAGCCGCCAACTTTAACGGCGCAAGGTTTGACTTATACGGCTTCAGGGATTAATAAGGCGCTGGATTTGTTGCAAACAAGGAAACTTGAGTACAAAAATAATGGAATCTCTTACTACCGTCCTTGGGTATTTCTGATTACTGATGGTGCGCCATACGGTGAGGAGCAGTATGTGCTGACTCAGGCCGCGCAACGAGTGAAGGAAGAAGAAACAAATAAGCGGGTTGCCTTCTTTGCAGTGGGTGTGGAAGGTGCAGATATGCAAAGTTTGCAGATGCTTTCGATGCGACCGCCGAATAAGCTGAAAGGATTGAACTTTCGCGAGATGTTTGTATGGCTATCGGGAAGTATGCAGCGCGTTTCCCATTCTAAGCCCGATGAACAAGTTCCTTTACCACTACCAGATTGGACGACAGTTTAATGACTTTTGAGGATTTGAATGATTCAGTAATTAAGGATTCAGCTAATGCCGATCGCTGGTCTGTGGTAGCGGTTTCTCTAGAAGGAACTAGCCATCAAAAGCGCGACTTGCCTTGCCAAGATGCCCATTACTGGCAATTGGCTGGGGATGGTGTGCTAGTGGCAGGTGTGGCGGATGGTGCGGGTTCGGTGTCGCTTTCAGAGGTGGGATCGGCGATCGCAGTTCAAGCGGCGGTGAAGGCGATCGCGGCTAAACTCAGCGAGTCTGGTATTCCTGATGCCGATGAGGGCTGGTCGGCTTTGCTGACGGTTGGGTTTGAGGATGCTTTGGTGGCGGTCAAGGCAGAAGCAGAGGCGCGGAATGTGGATTTGCGAGAGTTATCAACGACTTTGTTGATTGCGGTGGCGATTCCGAATATGGTGGCGGCGGCGCAGGTTGGCGATGGGGCGATTGTGGTTGCTAATAAAAAAGGAACGACAATCTCTTTAACAAAACCGCCGATGGATGAATCGTTGGATCTGACTACATTTTTAACTTCTCAAAATGCGATGGATTCGATGCAGATTTGTCTCTGGGAAGGGAATCCTGCTCAACTGGCGATGTTTTCTGATGGCTTGCAAATGTTGGCGCTGCAAATGCCTGAAGGGATTGCTCATGCGCCATTTTTTGCGCCGCTATTTAAGTTTGTGGCTGAGGCTCAGGATTTGGAGGTAGCACATCAGGAGTTAGAGGGATTTTTACGATCGCCTAGAGTTTGCGATCGCACTGATGACGATCTGACTTTGTTGCTTGCTTCTTTAGATGGAGGCGCTATGTAAATTAGTAAGATTCCTTGCGATGACTAACGCTCATATTGCTCAAGAGTTACATAGTCACCTAAGCGATAAGCTTCTTGAGATGCAGCTATACTTTTTTGCTCCTCTATAGTGATTTCGGCTGTATATCGGGTTTTGATAAACAGTAAAAAGTCGAGAGCTTCATCTAAAAGTGCTTCTGGGAAATGATTGATTTCGGCAATCAGTTGTTCTTTGACAGTCATAATTTATTTGTCTTTGTCCGTGCAACTAGTCACTAATGTACTACAGGAAAAAGAGGGTTTTATGGAAAAAAGTCAGATTTATTTGAAATCTCCGATTGGATCGGGTGGTGAGGCGAATATTTATGAGGTTCGTTTTCGCCCTGATTTAGTCGCGAAGATTTACCGTAAGCCGAATGCTGACTATGCGCGAAAGTTGCAGGTTATGATCGCGAATCCGCCTGATGATCCTTTGGCAGCGAGGGGTTTGGTTTCGATTGCTTGGGCGGTGGAGCTTGTGACGGATTTGGGGCAGATCGTGGGCTTTTTGATGCCAAGGCTGGATCTGAGTCAGGTTAAGCCAATTTTTTATTATTACAATCCTTCCACCCGCCGCAAGGATTTTCCTTGGTTTAATTACGAACGGCTCTTGCGGACTGCTCAAAATCTGGCGACGACTGTTTCTTCGGTGCATTTACGGGGATATGCGATCGGGGATGTGAATGAGTCAAATATTCTGGTGTCTTATGAAGCGATCGTGACTTTGGTGGATACGGATTCGTTTCAGGTGAGTGATGGATCGAATATTTATCGCTGTACGGTGGGTAAGCCTGAGTATACGCCGCCAGAGTTACAAGGGTTGAGTTTTCGGGATGTTGATCGCTATGCTTATCATGATCTGTTTGGGTTGGGGGTGTTGATTTTTCAATTGTTGATGGAGGGAATTCATCCTTTTGGTGGTGTGTATCAGGGGCAAGGGGAGTCGCCTGAGTTGAAGGATCGGATTAAGGCGGGGCATTTTCCGCATGGTATGCGATCGGTTCCTTATCAGCCAATGCCTACTGCGCTTTCGTTTTATTTTTTGCCTCCGTCTTTGCAGGAGCTTTTTCGGCGTTGTTTTGAGGATGGTCATCGCAATCCTGCGGCGCGTCCTACGGCAAAGATGTGGTCTGCGGCTTTGGGTGAGTTTGCGGCAAATTTAAGTGGTTGTTCTGTAAATCCACAGCATCGATATGGTAATCATTTGAGTTTTTGTCCTTGGTGTGAGAGGGCTGCCAAGTTAGGCGGTCGCGATCCGTTTCCTTCAAAACAGGCTGTTAGTTCTAATCAACATCTTAAACCTGCGGCGATCGTTAAGGCTGTTTCCACTAAATCTACACCTAAAATAAATCCCCCCAAACTTAAATCTGCACGTGTAAATATTTCTAAATCGACTTTAGCTCCTTCTCTTAAAGTTGTTTCTAATTCTCCCATAACTTCTAATTCTCCTATTACATCATTACTATCAAACAACACTTCTCCAATAACTTCGCCCCTTATCCCAAATCAGACTACTCCATCAACACCTGTAGCTCAAAGTCAAATAAGTACTAAACTATCTATTTTCGATAATCTATGGGTTAAGATTACCTCTTTGCCTATCATAGTCGTGCTAATTGGTGGAATGATCTTCTGGAACTTTAAGTCCTCATTATTTCCACAATACTCTGCTGAAGCTTACTTGAATCGAGGGACATCAAAATTAGACTCATTCGACTTTCCAGAAGCGCAATCAGACTACAACGAGGCGATCCGCATTAACCCTAACTTTGCTGAAGCTTACTTCGGTCGAGGATATACGAAGTATTTCAGAGATAAACAAGGAGCGCTCTCAGACTACAACGAGGCGATCCGCATCAACCCTAACTATGATAAAGCTTACTCAAATCGAGGGCTAGTAAAATCTGATTTAGGAGACAAACAAGGGGCGCTCTCAGACTACAACGAGGCGATCCGCATCAACCCTAACCTTGCTGAAGATTACTCGGATCGAGGGTCAGTAAAATCTGATTTAGGAGACAAACAAGGAGCGCTCTCAGACTACAACGAGGCGATCCGCATCAACCCTAACCTTGCTGAAGATTACTCGGATCGAGGGTCAGTAAAATCTGATTTAGGAGACAAACAAGGAGCGCTCTCAGACTACAACGAGGCGATCC
>JBDNJN010000107.1:0-19801 GCA_041687725.1 Pseudanabaena sp. | reverse complement strand
GATGTTGAGGCCTGGTTAGCTGAAGCTTTTGGTCAATCTATGCTGTCGAAAAGAAAAACCTTATTTTCGGACTTACTTGACGACACAGAAGTTGTATGAGCCAAAATAGCCTAAAAAGGCACAAAGTCAACAGCCTAGGCTTAAGCCCCTTGTTTTTTGGTCTAAACAACTTTGTTTGTAGGCAATCTTTTAGGAAGTCCTAATTTGCGATCGCCTTTGCAATTTGTTCGATATTCAGCGATCGCAATAGACTCACTTTTGCATTAGGCGTGGAAATATTTGCAAAATATTCGGACGTGAGATAATCAGCAAAACTAGTTTCTTGCACTAGATATGTTTTGAAAAAAGCCACGCTTAACAATTTGAGATAATTCTGTGAAGCGATCGCGCTTGAACCCGCCAAAACACTGCTGACTTCAGGACTAAGGCGATCGGTTGAAGTAATTGCTGTAACCGCAGTATGCCCTGCTTTATTAAATAATACCAAGTAGCGATTTGGGGCGGTCAACCATGTAAATGGCGTAATTTGCTCAGAGACCGTAGGCGCAAACGTATCGTCAGAACTACCAACGATCGCGATCGGGACAGTGATTTTGCTTAGGGTTGGCTTACCCAAAATATGGCTGGTGACAGGATTAACCGCGATCACCGCCTTAATCCTCGAATCCCCTAGCTTGTAGGCTTTGTTTGGCAATCCTAGCGCTACGCATTGCAATAACAACGAAGCATTCCATTTATACTTGCCTTGACAAACTTCGGCCAAATTAGCAAACTGGATCTGGGCATCACTGACTAGAGCCAGAGCCGCATAACCGCCAAAAGAATGTCCAATCATGCCGACATTTTGCCAATTGATATTGCTCGCCTGTGGTGACTTCTCTAGGTAATTTAGCACCGCTGTTATATCCTGCGGACGCTGAATAAAGCTTTCTGGCGGCGCAATCTCGCTAACCGCACCAATAATCAATTTCTCCAACTGCTCATCGCTGCTATTCGGCGAAACCGTCAGCACCACCGCAAATCCATAGGATGCTAAATGTTCGGCAAGATAGAGTAACGGTTCAAGTTTAGAGATTAGTCCTGGATAGATGACGATCGCGGGTAAAGGCGCAGACTTAGAACTGGTGAGTTTTGGGACAAACAATTCAAAGGGAATTTCATATTTGTTATCTAATGCGTTCGCTTTGAGACTATACCGATCCCATTGCGCCTTCCCTTTATTTCGCAAATCAGCGAGCATAATCGGCGAAGGCGATCGCGTCGTTTCCGACTGCTTAATTGCCTCTTCGTTAACCATTTGCACAACTTTTTGCGTACTTTGCAGTAAATCGCTCAATTCACCAACTGTTTGCAAACCTGCTTGAATATCGAAATAAATATCTGATGTGGGAAATTTCCGTAAAAAGCTGAGCAAGGACAAACCATTTTGTTTGTCGGCAGTTGCCAAAACTGCGGCGGCGCGGATAGCGCGATTACCCGATAGATTAGGGCCAGTTCTAATAAAATCGCCTAAGATATCTAGGAATTTTTCCCCTTGAGATGTGTATAGAAATCTTGACAATAAAGCGACAGGAATATCGGCTCGTTCAGTTAGGATACGCCGAAAATTTTTCATGTCGGCTGGAGAAATATAACGCGATGCCATATCAAGTGCGCCGCGCAATTCGCCAGTTTTAGAAAAAATCTCCAAATCATCAACAGAGACAGAGACTTCAAAAATATTAAATCGAAAATTAACGGTTTCGGCGGCTTCACTAGATTGGGCGATCGCCCCTCCCCCGATCGCAGTCAGCAAAATGATGAAGGCAGCAGATCGGGGAATTAATCGGCGTGAGATATTGGCGATCGCATCTTTTAGATATTTCATGTTGGGTTTAGCTCCATCTGGTGAGATGTGCTTTATTATCGGTCAACCTTCGCGGATACAAAAGGATAAAAATGTTAATATTCGTCAATTTTGCCCCCAATCCCAAGGGTAGAAATGTTAACATCCCAATAATATCCAAAATAATTAAACCTTGATTAGATAAAGCTTTAGGAGCGCATTTTGACATTACGAGTTGCTGTTGTAGGCGGTGGACCTGCGGGTTCCTGCGCTGCTGAAACACTTGCCAAAGCAGGAATTGAGACTTATATATTTGAACGTAAGCTGGACAACGTAAAGCCCTGCGGTGGAGCAATTCCTTTATGCATGGTGCAAGAATTCGACTTGCCTGACGCAATCATCGATCGCCGCGTCCGCAACATGAAGATGATCTCTCCTAGCAATGTGGAAGTAGACATTAAACTCGACAATCCCGATGAATACATCGGCATGTGTCGCCGTGAAGTTTTAGATGCATTTTTACGCGAGCGATCGGTTAGCCTCGGCGCAAAGCTGATCAATGGTCGTATTCTCGATATCAAGATTACCGAAAATGGTAAAAAGCCCTACGTTCTCAGCTATTCAGACTTTGCGAATGGCGGTAATGAAGGCACAATGCGTAGCCTTGAAGTCGATCTAATTGTTGGTGCTGACGGTGCTAACTCGGTAGTCGCTAAAGCGATGGATGCTGGCGACTATAACTATGCGATCGCATTCCAAGAGCGCATTCGTATTTCGCCAGAAAAAATGGAATATTACAAAGACCTTGCGGAAATGTACGTCGGTGACGATGTCTCACCCGATTTCTACGCATGGGTATTCCCCAAATACGACCACGTTGCCGTTGGCACTGGCACAATGCACAAGAATCAAAAGCTAATCAAGAAGCTGCAAGCAGGTATCCGCGCCCGCGCCTTGCCTCGGATCGAAGGTGGCGAAGTGATTAAAGTCGAAGCCCACCCGATCCCTGAGCATCCCCGTCCTCGCCGTGTAGTTGGACGCATTGCCCTCGTTGGCGATGCTGCTGGCTATGTCACTAAGTCCAGTGGCGAAGGTATTTACTTTGCCGCTAAGTCTGGTCGGATGTGTGCCGAAGCGATCGTCGAGTTTGCTGAAGCTGGTAAGCGCATTCCCACTGAAGCTGATCTCAAGGTATACATCAAGCGTTGGGACAAGAAGTATGGCTTGACTTACAGAGTCCTTGACATTCTCCAGAATGTTTTCTACGCCACCAACGCTACCCGTGAAGCATTTGTCGAAATGTGCGCGGACAAAGATGTGCAGAAGCTCACCTTTGATAGCTATCTCTATAAAACTGTCGTTCCCGCCAATCCTTTCACACAGTTGAAGATTACGGCTAAGACAATCGGTAGTTTGCTCAGAGGCAACGCCCTAGCACCTTAGAGGATATTTGGGGAGTTTTGTTTTTAGCCAAAATTCTAATTACTCTCCCCTCTTCCCTAAAGAAGTCGTTAATATATTTGTTGTGTCAAGCCTGATTTTTTCGGGCTTTTTTGTATCTGACTAATTATGTTTACACCATTAAGAATTAACTTACTAAAGCATTAAGATGGTAAATTGTTAGGATGTAATAGTCTTTTTGTGAAGTGTGAAAGTAATGCGGTCAATTCCTAAGAAGATCTCTCCATGCCCTATCCTTGAGTCTGTTGTAGAAATTAGATTTGAGACACTTTTTCCGAGTGACGCAGTATTTGGGATGCTGTATTCTCGTTTGTCTGATCAACACAAAACATTTGAGAAGCTTCCTGTTTTGCAGATACCAGAAATCTTAAGGAGTCAAGATCCTAATTTAAGGTATCAACCTGTTTACAAACTAATTGATGATAACTTTTGGGTTCAAATAGGTTCAAATGTTATATCAATAGTTAACGTCAAGGGCTATGTTGGATGGACGTTATTTTCCGAAAGGATAAATGCAGTTTTGAAGCATCTAAATGATTCAAAAATTATCAGTAAGATTACAAGATTTGGGATTCGTTACATAAGTTTTTTTAATTTAGATATATTTGAAAAAATTAATTTTAATCTTACTTTAAATGGAAATACATTTTCTACTGAGCAACTTGTTTTAAGAAGTTTACTGAAACGTGAGGAATTCTTGATTAATTTGCAAGTAGCAAATAAAACGATTGTTAGTGATTATACAGAAATGGGATCAATAATTGATATAGATACTTTTCTTGAGGATGAAGACTTAACTATATGTGATATACAATCTTCTTTATTAGAAAGAAGTCATTTAGAACAAAAGAAATTATTCTTTGGAATTCTCAATGAAGAATTTCTAGCCTCCCTAAACCCAGAATATTAGTTTTTTAAGGATTGATTTGTTATGCCTGACCTATTGTCTGCACATAGCTCATACTCAGCAATAAGTTTTATTTTCCCATACTCTCTTACACTTATGAGTATAGTAAATAATCCTATGCCATATAACTTTCATTCAATGCCTGATTTAGGTACAGCATTAGCTCCTTTAGTTCAAAATCATCCTTGGGAAGAAGCTTACAAACCGTCAATCATAATTGATTATTCAGATGAAGAAAAGCTAAGTATTCTGCAAGACTTTACGGTGAAATTGATGTCAAATATGCATGATATGCCGAGTGAGTTTGCTGAAATACTAAGTGATAATTTCTGGGAATTAATATGAATAATTCGTTTGAAGATTTTAAGAAATATCTCCCAAGATATCTCTCTTCCTTATCATCAAAAGAACTATTTGATAACCTAAAAGATTTTCCTGAGAATATTAACAAAAGGTTTTATACAGATGAAATTTTATTGGAGGAAGAAATTATTTATCAAGGAGATGGGATTAAAGATCTCCCATTTATTGTTTTCCCCAACACTAGAACAGAAAATTTAAAAGCGCTTATTCTGACGAATACTTGTGATAATGACATGAATAATGAAAGACGCAATCAGTCATATATTTGCTATTCACCTTTAATTTCGCTTAAAAATTACGAAGAATCTTTGTTAAAAAAATCTTCGGAAAATAAGGAATCCATTAGAGGACACATTGACTGCATTAAAAGACAGGAAGTAACACAGATATTTTATCTCCCGAAAGGCGGTTTCTTGGAAAACGATTCAATTGTTATGTTTAGTTTAATTTCTAGCTGCTTAAGTAAAAGCATTGCAAGGGACTCTATAAAACAGAGAAGAGTTTTTTCTTTGAGCAATTATGGATTTTATCTACTATTGTTTAAGTTATCTGTCCATTTTTCTAGAATGGGAGAAAATATTGATCGTTCCTAGTTCTATATTACTTAAAAACTCAAAGTACAAAAACATACCAGCCATTAATCTCTATGCTTGGGATGTTAAACATAATAACATGGGCAAAAAATAATGCTGGCATATTCGCCAAAGCTAACTCCTGATGAATAGACCTCTTGCAGAACTGATTTCATGGTAGAGTAACGGGTTTGGTTAATCTCAGCTATATCCAAGTCATAGTTGTAGATTGAGCCAATCAAACAGCAGAAAAGCCTAAATCAAGCCAACCCATAACTGTATCACGTTTTGAGTTCTGCAAGAGGTCTAATATTTTGAGTGGTCTTCGCGCCAAGAAATTCGCTATGAGTATATTAATGGTGAAGTCTTCGCGATGACTGGTGGCACGATTAACCACAGTACGATCGCCATAAATTTGGGTGCATTGTTACGTCCTCACGTTCGCGGAAAAAGCTGTCGCGTTCTTGGCTCTGATGCGAGAATTGGGATCGGTAAGCAAAAAGAATTTTTCTATCCCGATCTATCCGTCACCTGTGACGATCGCGATCACAATGCAATTAACGCCATCTACTATCCCAAATTAATTATCGAAGTGCTGTCCCCAAGCACTGAGGCATATAATCGCGGCGGCAAATTTGCGCGATATCGCAAGATCGAAAGCTTGGAAGAATATGTTTTAGTTGGTTCCGAAAATATTTTAGTCGAATCATTCCGCCTCAACGATCGCGGGTTGTGGGAATTACGATTTTTTGAAGATGGCGATCGCATAAAATTTTCTAGCATTGACTTTGAATTTGCGATCGCTTCGATTTACGAAGATGTCGATTTTGATTAATACTTCTAAAGCCCTAAAGAGATTGACCTCACGTTACGAGTGAGGTCAATCTCTTTAGGTAAAATCAACTAGATCGTAAATTTCAGTAAGAGGGATTTGGATCGCGATCGCATACATCATCAAAACTGCATCTAGAGATTGATATTCATTTAAAAGCCAACCTTCATTTGTTTTTTTATACTGAGCAACATAGGGGCGATATTGCTCAACTAGAAGATATTCCTTGAACTCAGGGATTGTCCTGTAATAATCAAACTTTTCCCCCTTGTCATAATTTTTGGTTGAATTTGATAAAACTTCAATAATGAGAGATGGATTAATAATTGTATTTCGGCGATCGCCCTCAAACAACGGCTTTCCTTCAATCAACATCACATCAGGATAGGTATACTCACGGCATTCAGGTATCCATAGCCGCATATCATTCATATACAGGCGATAATCTTTGCCTTTTAGCAATGATCGCAAAAACGTCACCAAATTAATCGCGATTTGATTATGTTCGGCAGTTCCTCCCGTCATCGGTACAATCTGTCCATCATGATATTCACTCCTAAATGTAGCAACTTCCTCTAGCTCCAAATATTCAGATGGACTGTAATACCGTTTTTGCGCCTGTATTTTTTTTTGTATTGGCGTTTGTATTGCTGTCATCGCGATTATCTCCAAAAGATATTGGTTTACCTAAAGATTTCCCCAAAAGCAAAAAAAGCACAGCCACTTGGCTGTGCTTTTTTTGCTTACTTGTTGGTTTGACCTTCTTCGCGGCTGGCTGTTTGGATATATAGGGTTAGCAAGAAGACGGTAGGTACAAATATCGCTAGGACAGTTGCGAGAAGACCAAGAAAATTAGTTTCCATAAATTTAATTTTGATTGCTGGTTTTTTAAATACTATTAACTATCAATATTTTAAGTTCAAAAACGACTACTGTTACGAAAAAATTAAAATGTTCTTTGATATTCTAAGACCCTCACCCCTAGCCCCTCTCCCGCAGGAGAGTGGAACAAGAGGGATTATTTCTCCCCTTCTCCTGCGGGAGAAGGGGATGAGGGCATCCTGTCCGCCTGTAATTTAGCCGCGATCGCTATACGACATCGGCACGAGTGGTAAAAAAGCTCTTACCACAGTTTGCTCATAGGGAATGCTCTCAATTTCTAATCCGCCACCATGCAGATCGAGCAGGCGCTTTGTGATCGCCAACCCTAGCCCTGTTCCTTGCTGGAGATACAACTTTTTCTCAAACTTGACATATGCGCCAAAATTAGAAAGCTGTTCTGGTTCCATTCCCTGCCCGCGATCGGTGATGCTCAGACAATATTTTGTATCATCACAACTTCCTAAAACATCAACTGTAGCTCCTTCATGGGAAAATTTGAACGCATTATCAACAAGTTCTTTAACAATCACATCTAAGTAATAATCTGAAACCTGAATAACTGCATCTTTAACATCAAGATGTAAATCAGAAGCACGATTGTAGTTTTCGGCAATATTTTTGGCAGAACTTGCCATCTCAATATCCACAAAAGTTGCTTTATTATGACGGAGTTGGTTCATCCATTCCGTATTACTCTCCGTTGACTCTAGCTCAGCATATAGCAAAAACTTTCTCACCATGTCATGCATATCTCGCCCTGCCTTACGAATTCGTTTACCAAGATCAGGAACCTCGTGAGATTGCATTGCATGATAATTTTTGACCAAAATATCTGCCAAACCCATAACCTCGATCGCAGGAAATAATAGCTGGTGTGGTAGTGACTTAGAAATATTGCCGCGCAAGTTTTCTAACTCTTGTTTGTAATAGCTATTAATTACTTCTTGCTTTTTAAATTGAGCGGCGATCGCCCCTAATAATTCGTCTCTAGTAAATGGTTTGGTTAAATAGTCATCAGAGCCTAATTCCATACCTTGTCGGAAGTCAGTTTTATCGGACTTGGCACTAAGAAATATAAAAGGAATTGTTGTTGTCGCAGGATTATTACGAAGAGCGGTAATAACTCCATAGCCGTCCATTTCAGGCATCATGATATCGCAGATAATTAAGCTGGGAATATTCTGCTGCGCCATCTCTAAACCAGTGCGTCCATTATCGGCGGTGATCACTATATGCCCTTCCGCTTGAAGCATTTTAGTGGTATTTAGCAAAACGTTGGGATTGTCTTCGATCAGGAGAATTTTTTTCATTCGAGGTTTCCAATATTCTTAAACAATATTATAGCGATCGGATTTATATTTCTAATATTGAGATGTTGGGCGATCGCCCGACATCTCAATATTAGAAATTGGCAAAGTAACCGTAAATTCAGTGCCAACATCTAACTGACTTTTGACTGATATCGAACCATTGTGAATATCAATACAGTTTTTGACAATTGATAGTCCTAATCCAGTGCCAGATAGTACGCCCACATTTTTACCGCGATGAAATGCGCTAAATAGGCGCTCTAAGTCTTCTTCAGGAATACCAATGCCACGGTCAATAATTACAAAGGTTATATATTCCTGATCGATAGTAATTTTAAAATCAATTGTTTTGTTTTCTAAAGAGTATTTAATTGCATTTGTGATCAGGTTAGTCAAGATTTGACGTAATAATTTTTCATCCATTGTAACGATCAAAGGCGGTAAATCATTTCGTAAATGAGGATTATCAATTGATGTATTAGTTGATGAAATACGTAGAAATGAATTGAGGGTATAGTTTTGAGCAAATGTTCTTTGCATTTGACGGAGAATTTGATTGCAGAAACTTAAAATATCAAATTTAGTTAGATTGATTTTTATCTTATTAGTATTGCCGTGACTCAGAAATAATACATCTTCCATCAGAGCCGTCATATGTTTGACTTCAGATTGAATTTGATGTAGTTGTTCAATCTTTTCTTCCTTAGTCCATTCATAGTATTCGAGTAGTTCTGATGCACTTTGAATTGTGGTCAAAGGTGTGCGAAACTCATGGGATACGACTGAGATAAAGTCAGTTTTCATTTGACTTAGTTCGCGTTCTTGTTTAAGCGATCGCGCTAATACTTCGGCGGATAATTTTAATTGTTCATTTTGTTCTTGTAGTTTATTTTGTAATGAACATAGACGTAAATGGGTTTCAATTCTGGCTAGTACTTCAACCAATTGAAATGGTCTGCTAATATAGTCCACCCCACCCACTGAAAAGGCTTCCACTTTTTCCGCAGGCTCTTCTACAGAACTAATAAAAATAACTGGAATATTTTGAGTTTCTGGATTGGCTTTTAATCTTACACATACTTCATAGCCATTAATATCAGGCATCCGAATATCTAGCAGGATTATGTTGGGTGGTTGTCGGTTAACTTGCTCTAATGCTTCTAAGCCGCTAGTTGCCTGTTGTACTTGATATCCTTGTTTAATTAACATCATTGACAAAAGCTTAATGTTATAAAGAGTATCGTCAACTATGAGAATAGAGGCGTTATTTATTTGTTTGTTTGATAGCGTTTCTGTCGCTTTTTCGATTTGATCTAGATCTTGCTCAGTTATGATTTCGTTACGCATAATTTGGTCACTCATAATAAGAAATATTTTAGTATTATCATTAAATAGCTATTTCCCTAATTTACATCAACTTTATCACTTTATCTCCATGCGATTGTCGATAATTCTCCCTTGTCTTAATGAAATTCGGCATGGTTATCTAGACCGAATTCTGACTAACTTAATTGATCAATTAGTTACCGAAAATCACATAAAGGAGATTATTGCTGTAGTCAGTCCCAGCGAAGATGCTACCGACCTAGTTTTGCAGGAATATGCAGCGCGATCGCCTGAAATCCAAGTAGTACGATCGCTGGCGAAAAATCGCGCTCAGAGATTAAACGATGGTATTGCCGCTAGTACGGGTGATGTAATTTTACTACATCATCCTGCGACGCTCTTGCCAGAACGCATAGTCTTGCAGTTAATTGAGCAGACTTTAGCATCAGGCGGTCAATGGGGTGCATTTCGCCATAGTTTTGATTTTACACATTGGTTACTGCACTTTACCTCTTGGTATTCCGACAATATGCGGGTCAAGCAAAAAGGCGTAGTCTATTTCGATCATTGCCCATTCATTGATCGCCAGCTTTTGGCGCAAATTGGCAATGTCCCCGATCTCGATATTTTTGAAGATACAGTGCTAAGCGATCGCCTTCGCCAATTCTCAAAACCATTACTAGCAAAGGGGCAGGTAATTACCTCGGCTAGACGGTTTCAGCAGAGAGGAATATATCGTCATGCTATGCTCAATCAGTTGTTAAAAATCTGCTACCACGCTAACATTGATCCGCGTTGGCTCAATCGTTTGTACGAACAAAAGGCTAGTATTAACGTCAAATATGACAAGTAAATCATAGGAGTTCTTAAGGGTGATTGGTTCCCATAGTTTCAGCAAAAATAAGCGATCGCCACAGCAAAAATCTTGGCAATTGTCCTTACATCGTGGCTTGTATCGGGGTGGAGATATCCTATTTGCAACTTGGATCGGGCTGATTTGTGCCGTGCCACCCTGCTATATGCAGACTGATTTCCAAATGTCAGTAGAAGCAGCCGAATTAAAACTTGCTCCAGCCGTAGTACCGATCGCCCCACGTGCAGTTAATCCCCTTACCCTTGATCTCACCGATGATTTATTAGAAAGCGATCGCCCTAATCTCCTGCAAGCGATCGACAACAGTATTCAATATATCCGTACTCCCAACGCCGCCAAACGTTATCCTGTCGCGGGAATTAGTCAAGATTTAATGGAGCGGAGTTTGGTGCGTTTTCGCCGCCTTGTGCAGGTGTCTCGCACTGCCAAAGATCTCCAGCAAGCCGTGAATCGTGAATTTGATCTGTATCAGTCTGTAGGGCGCGATGGTAATGGCAGCGTCCAGTTTACGGGCTATTACGAAGCAGTATATAAGGCGAGTCGGACTAAAACTAAGGAGTTTCAATATCCGCTTTATCGTTTGCCATCCGACTTTCAGCAGTGGCGATCGCCTCATCCTACTCGCGCCATGCTCGAAGGTAGCAAGCAAATGGCAGGATTAGAAATTGCATGGTTAAGCGATCGCTTTCAAGCTTTTTTAGTTCATGTCCAAGGCTCAGCGAGATTTGAATTACCTGACGGCAATTTATTAACCGTTGGCTATGCTGGTAAAACCGATCAGCCCTATCGATCCGTTGGAGCCGAGCTAGTCCGCGATGGCAAAATCCGCCTTGAAGATGTAACTTTGCAAGCCCTAATCGAGTATTTCCAAAAAAATCCCCAAGATTTAGTCATGTATCTAAATCGCAATCCTAGCTTTGTCTTTTTTCGGGAAACCAATGGCAAACCCGCAACAGGTAGCCTCGGTGTGCCAGTCAGTGCCGAGCGATCGATCGCCACTGATAAGAAAATCTTCCCCTCTGGCGGCCTTGCCCTCGTCCGCACCACGATCCCCTTTGAAAATCCCATTACGGGCAAGCTGGAACTACGCCAAGTCCAACGCTTCACGCTCGATCAAGATACGGGCGGCGCGATTCGCGGCGCGGGGCGTGTTGATATCTTTATGGGAACAGGCGATCGGGCTAAGCAACGGGCTGGGCTGATCAAAGATGACGGCGAATTGTATTATCTTGTATTAAAAAAATAACAACTGGCTGTGGTGGCGATCGCGGGCTATATTTCTGATTCGGTAGTTGGCTGTTATTCGCTCTCCAACAAATGTGACACACTACCAAAATAGGTTCAGATGCAAAGCATCCGAACCTATTTTAAAAAACTATTCCCATTCAATTGTGCCAGGTGGCTTAGATGTTATATCCAGTACCACACGGTTGACACCTTTTACCTCATTGACAATTCGATTAGAAATGGTCTCCAATAACTCATAGGGAACTCGCGCCCAATCCGCAGTCATGCCATCCTCACTGGTGACAAGGCGCAAAACTACAGGATGGGAATAGGTGCGTTTATCACCCATCACGCCGACGCTACGAACTGTGGGCAATAGCACCGCAAAGGCTTGCCAGAGATTATTGTACTGCCCTGCACGATTGACTTCTTGACGCACGATCAAGTCGGCATCGCGCAAAGTATTGAGGCGATCGCTGGTAATGTCACCAATAATCCTGATTGCTAAACCAGGACCAGGGAATGGCTGACGTTTGACGATTTCTTCGGGAAGTCCTAGGGCAGTCCCCAGTTTCCGCACTTCATCTTTAAAAAGTTTGCGAAGTGGTTCCACTAAAGTAAAGCGAAGATTATCAGGCAGTCCACCGACATTGTGATGGCTCTTGATTTTGACGGCAACACGCTTACCTGTGGTAGGGTCAGCGTTTGTATCAGCCGATTCGATTACATCTGGATAGAGTGTGCCTTGAGCAAGAAAGTCGAATGGTCCTAAGCGTTGGGATTCTTCTTCAAATACGCTAATAAATTCACCACCGATCAACTTCCGCTTTTGTTCAGGTTCGGTAATCCCTTCAAGTTTCTTCAAGAAGCGAGCGCGAGCATTTACATACACAACATTGATATGAAATTGCTCTTCAAAAAGCTTGACTAGACGCTCTGGTTCCAGCTTTCGCATAAAGCCTTGATCGATAAACATACAAGTAAGTTTGTCGCCGATCGCCTTATGCAATAAAAAAGCCAACGTTGATGAATCGACACCACCTGAAAGTGCTAGCAATACCCGTTTGTCGCCAACTTGAGCGCGAATTTCCCGAACCGAATTTTCGATAAAAGCATCGGTTGTCCAGCTTGGTTCGCATTCGCAAATATGATAAACAAAGTTGCGAATCATTGCCATGCCACCAATGGAATGCACCACTTCAGGATGGAATTGGACACCATAGAGATTTTTCTGATGATTGGCGATCGCCGCACAGGGAGTGTTAGCGGTATGCGCTAAAATTTCAAATCCTTGAGGCAAATCAATTACAGAATCCCCATGACTCATCCACATGGTTGTGCTTGTGTCTACATTAGTAAACAAATCCGTAGGATCATCAATTACTAATTCCGCTTTACCATATTCGCCGCGATCGGCTCGCTCGACCGTGCCGCCGAGTTGCTTTGCCATCAATTGCATTCCATAGCAAACGCCTAAAACAGGAATTCCCAAATTAAAAATTTCAGGATCACATTGGGGAGCGTCTTCGTCATAGACTGAGTTCGGACCACCTGATAAAATAATCCCCTTAAGATTAAGCTTCTTCAGATCTTCGGCTGATATGTGATACGTTAAAACTTCAGAATAAACCTGTGTCTCACGAATACGACGGGCAATTAGCTCCGAGTATTGAGATCCAAAATCGAGAATTGCGATCATGGAACGAGTAGTTATATTGTCTGTGGTAATATCAGAATCGAGGCTGGGCGAATTGATACTAGATGAAAGTGAATCTTCAAGATTTAGTAAAATATTCGATGATATGGGAGGGGAAGAGACCACAGTAGATACCTCTATCTTAATGAGATAGCATTAATGAGATAGCATTTAATGAGATAGTGAGCCTTTCGGGAAGCCTATCGTTGCCAAAAAAGTAGCTATTCCTACAATGCTAGCAAAATGGTACGTCTTTATGTTGAAAAAGATGCGTAAAAAAGTTATGACCGCGATCGCTTTGTTACCCATGTTCGCTTTAGCGATATTTGTAGTCAACAAGCAAAATTTCACTTTCAGCAATCTTGGAATTTCCTCAGCAGAGGCAGTGCAGTTGCGCGATGGCAAAACCTATTTTGTGCATCTGCCCATGCTGATTGAGGCAGAAACGACCAATAATCGTATCTACGCTCGCGGCGCGACCTATTACTTTGCGATCGCCTTACCGCAAAATATGGGAGAGCCTTTACAAAAGCTGGAAATTAATCAGACAGAAGGTTTTGGTTCGATTGATTTTTTTAGTAATGATACGATCGCCTATTTGCAGTCACCTTCAGGCGATCGGATCGCGGTTTCTAGTAAAACTGAGATTTTGCCAAGTCAAGATCGCGATCGCCCCAAAATTACGGTTACTTTCGATCCGCCAATTTCTGCAAGTAATGCGCCGAACAGTAAACTAATCGTCGGACTGCGCCCTATTCAGAATCCTCGTACTGATGGCGTTTATTTGTTTGGTGTAACCGCATTTCCTCAAGGCGATCGCCCAAACTCACAGTTTCTCGGCTATGGCAGATTAAGCTTTTACAGTTCTCGCTACTAAAGACACATAGAGCGCTTTGCACTCAAACCCAAACCAGTAAACTTTTGCAACCCAAAAAGCTGTGGCGAACGCGCAGCGTTCGCCACAGCTTTTTGGGTTTACCTAACTATGACAAACATGAGCGTTTGCTATACACTATTGGCAGATAGTAACTAGACATTTAACTATGACCTTCGCAACAGAATCGCCAACAACTCCTGTAGAAGCAACATCTAGTTTTGCACCGCCTGTTAATCACATTGTGCAAACGATCCAAACTGTGATTGCTAGTATGGATGCTGATGATTCGGCACTTGAAAACCAGACCGAGGATACGTGGAAATTTCAGTATGGCACTGTGGAAGTAGTTGTCAATATTACTGGAATCGAGCCGACTGATACCTTCACCGTTTTTTCGACAGTCCTAGCCGCACCATTTAAAGATGAAGCAAAAATGACGCGCTGGCTGTTGGAAAAAAATTCATCTGACACCTTTGAAGCTCGGTATGCAATCCAAAATGACCAAGTACTAGTGCTGTGTTCTCGCTCTGTTGAAGATCTTTCGCCTGCGGAAATCTCACGCATTATCACGATTGTGGCATCGGTCGCCGATGCAAGCGATGAATTTTTAGTAGAAAGCTTTAAAGCTTAAAATTGTGTGACACAAAAAAGCACCCAAAGGGTGCTTTTTCATGGCTATATAAATACATGAAAAAATTATGGCACTTTCTTCCGTATTCTGAATCATCGGGAAAGCTGCATATGGATCTTGATAATTCTTTGCTCGATCGCCATAGTCAAGATCCCCAATCGCCATCGATTTTAAGATTTTATCGCTGGAACCCCAACGCGATTTCTTTAGGTTTTCATCAAAAACAATATCCCGATCGCTGGAATACGATCGCCCAAAAACATAATCTCGACATCGTGCGCCGTCCTAGTGGCGGTCGAGCAGTTTTGCATAAAGGCGATCTAACTTACGCGGTGATTACCAATGTTGAGTTTGATGGCAATATCAATGGTAAGCGGCGATCGCGCCGTGAAGTATATGAATATATTTGCGAATTTCTGATTCAAGGTTTTGCGAAATTGGGGATCACCTTAAATTATGGACAAGCAGGACGCGGCTATATTCACAATCCCAGTTGTTTCTCCACAGCAACCAATGCGGATTTAGTAATTGCTGATGGTCGTAAACTGATCGGCAGCGCTCAAGTTTATCGCCATAATTCAGTTTTGCAACATGGATCGATCTCGATCGCGCCAGATCGTGAATTATTAACCGAACTATTTGAAGCGGAAGTGCCAATCGTGGGCTATCAAGAACTTAAACAAAATCCACAGGAAGAATTAATTTCTGAATTAATAGAAGTTTTATCGCAGGTGGCGAGGGAACACTTTCAGTCGTAGTTCTTGTAATTCGCGATCGGTTAATATTCGCGATTGTCCGACAGCAAGGTTTTCTAGGCGTAAATGGGCGATCGCTACGCGCACTAAGCGCAAAGTCGGAAATCCTACGGCGGCGGTCATTTTTCTAACTTGACGATTTTTTCCTTCTGTTAAGGTTAGTTCTAGCCAAGCCGTCGGAATACTTGCCCGAAACCGAATTGGCGGTTCACGCGCTGGTAAATCTGGCTCAGAGTCTAATAATTTGGCGATCGCGGGTTTAGTTCGATATCCTTGAACCGTGACTCCATCGCGTAAATTCTGCAAAGCTGATTCTGTGGGAATTCTTTCTACCTGTACCCAATAAGTCCGCGAATGCTCAAACTGGGGATCGATTAAGCGATGCTTTAGCTGTCCATCATTGGTCAGCAGTAATAATCCTTCACTATCAAAATCTAATCTCCCCACTGAGTACACTTCAGGAATGTCAATATATTCTTTTAAAGTGGGGCGTGGCGATGCGCTGTCATCAGTAAACTGAGACAGAACGCCATAGGGTTTATAAAAGAGAATATATTTGGGAATGTATTGGCGATCGCTCATAAATTCTCAGCAAATAAAAAAGCTCGCGACGCGAGCTTTTTTATTTTAATCTAGCGCTGAGGCGTTCCAAATACCTGCACCCAATAATTCTTGTAGAGAGATTTTGGCGCATTCGCATATCCAAATCCAATCTCAGTAAATCTGCCATTGAGTATATTGGCGCGATGTCCAGAACTATTCATCCATTGACGGATTGTGGCTTCGGGTGTGGCTTTACCTGCTGCGAGATTTTCTCCCACAAGCCGAAATTTGTAACCAGTTGACTTGGAGCGATCGCCTAAACTCGAACCATTCCGCCCAGTATGGCTAAAATAGTTGTTTCTTGCCATGTCTACCGCGTGAGACTGAGCCGCTCTAGTCAATTGTGAAGATAGCTTTAGAGGCGCTAGCCCTGCTTTGCGACGTTCACCATTCGTCAACCTTAATAGCTCCGCTTCAAACCCGATTCTGTTAATATTTTGACTCATCTTCTGAATAGAAGGTACAGCTAGTTGTTGCTTAGTTATCGATACTGGATAAGACTGTGCGGCGATCGCTAATATCCCCCCCAATGACAGCAGGCTCAAACATATTAAAAAAGCTGATTTCATAATAATAGCTAAGAAATTATAAAGAAACACGACTCTATAGACTTTACAATCTCTTAGGAGTTCCTAAAGTGCTAATTAAATTTTAAAATATTGTTAGAATATTGCTTACAGCAAATCCCGATCAAACCAAACCTAAATTTTTTGCAAAAGCATATTTTCTTAACTTTTTACGAATCAAAAAACGGGTAAGATTAGAGGAGTGGTTATGAGTTCTTTAGATTGTACTTAGGAAATTTAAGATGAGAGAAACGCAGAACCATGAAACAATTGGTTGCGCTGAGTGTACCAAAGGGGTTGGATTAGAATTTGACTTTACGATGGCTTTTCAGCCAATTGTTAATACTACTTCTAAAGAAGTTTTTGCCCAAGAAGCTCTAGTCAGAGGTATAAATGAAGAGTCTGCGGGTGAGATTTTAGGGCGTATTAATGACGGAAATCGCTATCGTTTCGATCAAGCTTGC
This sequence comes from Pseudanabaena sp., assembly GCA_041687725.1. GTDB lineage: Bacteria > Cyanobacteriota > Cyanobacteriia > Pseudanabaenales > Pseudanabaenaceae > Pseudanabaena. Next base: position 2,630 of record JBDNJN010000107.1, on the reverse strand, counting down.
CGAGTTGAAGCTGTTCAGTTAGCCGCAAAATTAAATATTCAATCCTTTATTAGTATTAATTTCCTACCAAATGCAGTTTACAATCCTGAATCATGCATTCGGACGACAATTGAGGCAGCCGAAACTTTTGGATTTCCTATTGATCGCATAATCTTTGAAGTAACTGAAGGAGAGCAAGTGACTGATCATGTGCATCTTCGTGAAGTCCTTCAATATTATCGAAAGAGAGGTTTTTTAACTGCGATCGATGACTTTGGAGCAGGTTATGCGGGGCTAAATTTATTGGCTGATTTTCAGACAGATTTAGTCAAATTAGATATGGGCTTAATTAGAAATATTGACCAAATCAAGAGTCGTCAAGCGATCGTTAAAGGAATGACTCAAGTATGCAATGACTTGGGGATTAAAGTAATTGCTGAAGGCGTTGAGACTTACGAGGAGTTATCGATTTTGCAGTCTTTTGGGATTGAACTTTTTCAAGGTTTTTACTTTGCCAAGCCTAAGTTTCAAGGCTTAGCAACGATAAATAATTTATAGCTGTCGCCAAGTTTACTAGGACATAAAACCCAGAGACTAAGTTGCGGCGCTTCGCGCCGCAACTTAGTCTCTTTGGGTTTTAAGGTTTCTTTTGCCCGCTTGTTTAATTATCAATATCTCACTCTATATGTAGATGACGATCCCCTAGAGTCAACTTAGTGTGAACTGTCTATTGTTAAATTATTCCGTAGAATTCAAGTGTTAATCATGATTCATCAATTAGCAGTTCGCTTAGGTGTGTCGTGTATGTTGCTCGCAACATTGCCCCTCGCTACAGACGAAATCGTTAAATACACCCAAGCCCCTCATATATTTTCAGGTATTGGCGCGATCGCCTCATGCATCGGTGCTTGTGTACCAGTCTTAACTCTATTCCGCAACACCGATTAAGATTTTGCACTACGCCCATCGCCCAACCACAATTCTCACTGTGCCATCTTCTAGGACTTCTTGCTGCTCGATCGCAAAGCCTTGCTGAGTTGCACTTTCTAAAACTGTTTTAGCAGCATATTGCTGCGCGATCGCTCCTAAAAATTCTGCAACATTCAGTGCCACGCCCCACATATCAGCGATGAGTTCGTAGCGATCGCCAATTTTTTGAAAGCCAATGTCATAGGCATTGGGCATGGGGATCGTATATTCGGCGTTGGTGGTATTGCCAAGATAGCCGCGCACTAAGGTATTTGCCTTGACGGGATAGCCAAGCTCTTCTAAGGCTTGCTTGAGTAAGTCACCATTTTTGATTTCGATGGCGATCGTGGTGAAGTGGGACATAATTATCGAACTAGAGTGAGTGCATTTTTTAGGCAAGGGGCTTAAGCCCCTTGTTCGATTTGGTTAGCAACTAGACTGTTGCGACTACTTGCTCTTCCAGTTTGATCAGTCTCTCGGTTAGTAACTCCTCTAAAGCAACAAGCGCCTTCGAGAAGCCTGCAATGCCCTCATCAAGCTTCTCATAAGCCATGCGATCGCCAGCGTGCATCGCAACAAAGGTCGCCTTGTCCATCGTAATTTTGGCAATGTCTGACTGAGAGGCGATCGCGGGATCGAGTTTGCGGACTAGCTCACCCTGAGCATGATGTAACTCATCAAGCAAAGCTGGTGAAATCGTCAACAAGTCACATCCAGCCAGTTCCACAATCTCGCCCATACTGCGAAAACTTGCGCCCATAATTTCAGTTTTATAACCAAACTTTTTGTAGTAGTTATAAATCCGTGCGACTGACAATACGCCTGGATCTTCATCGGCAGGATAATGATCGCGCCCTGTATCTTTTTTGTGCCAATCGAGAATCCGTCCCACAAATGGAGAGATTAAGGTAACTCCTGCTTCGGCACAGGCGATCGCTTGGTGCAATCCAAATAGCAAAGTCAAATTGCAATGAATCCCTTCTTTCTCAAGTGCTTCCGCAGCCTTGATGCCTTCCCATGTTGAAGCGATTTTAATTAAGATGCGATCGCGAGAAATACCATGAGATTCATATTGTGAAATCAAGTAGTGCGCTTTTTCTAAAGTTGCTTCGGTGTTGTAGGACAAACGTGCATCTACTTCAGTCGAAACTCGTCCTGGAATAATTTGTAAAATCCTCATCCCGAAGGCGATCGCTAAGCGATCGAGAGCCAAAGAAACCACATGAGCAACTAGAGATTCTTTTCCCAAATCTTTTCTTGCTTCTAAATCTTTCCTTGTTTCTAAAAGAGTTTCATCGACAATTTCTTGATATTGCGGCATTTGCGCCGCCGCCGTAATCAATGATGGATTTGTGGTTGCGTCTTGAGGCTTGACCATTTCGATCGCATGAATATCACCTGTATCGGCAACAACGACCGTCATTTCACGCAACTGATCGAGAAAACTTTTGGGCAAATTATCAGGCATATTGTCCTCTATAGCAATTGTCTAGCTACCTTTGCAACCTTATCTTAGCCTTAGCATTTCAAAAGTTTGTTTTACCGTTATAAAAAACCTATGCAAACCTAGTTTGCAGTTTATTTCCTGATTCAACCAAGGGAGTCGGCTCCTTCTTGTCCACAGGCTTAAAATCCGACTTAACTAGCCGTACTAAATTTATTGCAGCATTAACATCTCTATC
>JBDNJN010000106.1:0-22403 GCA_041687725.1 Pseudanabaena sp. | reverse complement strand
CAAATATTCTCTCAAAAGTAGCGGTAACACTAGGCTTAGACCTAAGTGGAATCAGTAGAGGCGCTTTGACTACGCCTCTGAAGTCCAAACTATGGGCTAGTCAGGAATCTCAGTCGCTTCAGCGCTGAGAGTGTCAACTTTGCTCCTACCTGTTCATAATGCTAGGAGTCAGACGACGGACTACCAGCAAACTGCCGTTCCAGCATAGCAATGATTTCTTCGCGGCGGTTTAAAATTGCGAGAGGATTATTAGAGTTGGGGCGTAAAAACATCACTTGATCTTGTTGCTTATAGGCTGATGTTTGTTTTTTGTTCATCAAAGACTGGATTGCTTTGATAAAAAATATACCTGCACTGATTATTAAGAGTACAGATACGGATATATAAATAATTGCTGCGATCACCATATCTGTAATGTTTTATTCAAGAGTGTAGATACCACAATAGAGGTGCAAATCAGGTTTTTCAACTAGAGTTACAAAAATGTACAGTTTTGCTTTGCAAACCTTTACAAATCAAAGGTTCTAAGGCAATGCTTCTACGGTTGCAGGTACGGAGAACGCGACAACATCAAGCACTTTTATTTTGCTGTTGATTCGGTATAATTAGATTTGGTTAGTAATAAGTAACATTTAGGAGCTTTGCACGATATGCAAGAACAGGGAACGATCAGCATTCATACCGACAATATCTTTCCCATTATCAAGAAAGCTTTGTATTCAGAACGCGATATCTTTTTGCGGGAATTGATTTCTAATGCGGTAGATGCGATTAGCAAACTGAAGATGGTGTCTTATGCTGGTGAAACCGATCACGCCGTAGAGCCAGAAATTACGGTCACGATTGATAAAGAGAAAAAGACTTTGGCGATCGCGGATACGGGCCTCGGCATGACGGCAGATGAAGTCAAGAAATATATTAACCAAGTTGCTTTTTCGAGCGCTCAAGAATTTGCCACGAAATATGCCAACAGTGGTACGGGCGATCAGCAGATCATTGGTAACTTTGGTTTAGGTTTTTACTCGTCATTTATGGTGGCGAGCAATGTCGAAATTGATACTCTTTCTTATAAAGAAGGGTCTGAAGCGGTGCATTGGGCTTGCGATGGCTCGACCACTTTTACGATTGATGATAGCGATCGCGCCAATTTTGGCACAACCATCACCTTAACTTTGCAAGAAGATGCAGAAGAGTATCTTGAAGAAGCATCGATTAAGCGGATGATTCGCAACTATTGCGACTTTATGCCCGTGCCGATCAAGTTGAATGATGAAGTCATCAACAAACAAACGGCGCTGTGGGACAGGGCTCCTAAATCTGTTACTAAGGAAGAATATCTAGAATTTTATCGATATCTCTATCCCTACCAAGATGATCCTTTGTTCTGGATTCATCTAAATACAGATTATCCATTTGTGATTAAGGGGATTCTTTATTTTCCCAAGATGAAAGCGGATATCGATCCTAATCGTGGACAGATCAAGTTGTTCTGCAATCATGTTTTTGTCAGCGACAATTGCGATGATGTAATTCCGAAGTTCTTGATGCCTTTGCGTGGGGCGATCGATAGTACCGATATTCCTCTGAATGTATCTCGGAGCTTTTTGCAAGGCGATCCCAAAGTTCGCAAGATTCAAGATTTTATTGCTAAAAAAGTAGGCGATCGCCTGACATCTCTCTACAGTGAATCCCGCGAAGAGTTTCTGAAATGTTGGCAAGATATCAGCATCTTCATGAAGTTCGGCTCGATGAATAGCGATAAATTCTATCAGCAAGTCAAAGAGATTTTGGTGTATTCCACCACTGGCGAATCTGATCAAGTCAAGAGCGAAAGTGGCAACTACACGACATTGCAAGCTTATCTAGAGCGCAACAAAGCTGAGCATGAAAATCAAGTATTCTATACTTCCGATCCGATCGCCCAAGGCACTTATGTAGAACTGCATAAAAACCAAGGTTTGGAAGTGCTGACTTTTGATGCATTTATTGATAGTCATTTCATCAATTTTCTAGAGCGTGAATTTAGCGACATTAAATTTGCGCGTGTGGATGCTGAAATCGACGATCGCCTCGTTGATAAGGACTCAAAAACTGAAATTGTCGATCCTGTCACCAATAAAACCAAGAGCGATCATCTTCAAGATATTTTCCGTGCTGCGTTAAATAAGCCGAAATTGGTAATTCGCACTGATGCGATTAAGTCTGACGATGCAGCTTCTGCGCCACCTGCGATCATTCTGTTACCAGAATCAGCGCGACGGATGCAGGAAATGATGGCATTGATGCAACAAGGTACGGTGAGTTTCCCTGAAGATCATGTATTGCTGGTGAATACGGCGCATCCTTTGATGGAAAAGCTGATCAGTCTCGATAACAGTCAAATTTTGGTTGATGGCAAATCGGAATCGGGTGACTTGGCAAACTTGATTTGTACCCATGTCTATGACCTCGCATTGATGGCGCAAAAGAGCTTTGATGCTGACAGCATGAAGGGATTCTTGCAGCGCTCTAATCAATTGTTAACTAAATTGACTAGCAAAATCTAATCTTTAAATAACAGACGCAAAGCGTCCGTTATTTTTAAAAAGTAGAGCGCTTCGCGCCCTACTTTTTAATTTATGGGATATAAGCCGACAACTGGCTGAAGGCAAGATTCAATAACTTCACTAACGCCTAAAAATTTTTGTTCGTGGTCGTAGGTGCGTACATAAATATTTTTTTCACATAGCGGCGCAAAATCATCAGGAATAGCGATCGCCCGTCCCATCCGCCAACCTATTGTCTGCTCCTCATCAAAAATGATCATTGGTAAAAAATGTAAACCGTGATCGGGTGCAAGAACTGTGAATTTTTGCGATCGCACAAGCTCTGCAATTTGCTCAAACGACAAACTAGAACTTAAATCAAAACCATTACTATAAGTGCGTCTTAGCCCTGATAAAGTTGCTCCACAACCAAGCTTTTCACCTAAGTCTCTGGCAATTGAGCGAATATATGTCCCTGATCCACAGGCGATCGCCACATCAAGTTCTGGATAATCTCCCTCACTCCACTTTAAAACCTGAATTTCCGTAATTTCTACGGAACGCATTGGAATATCGGATTCGGCAATCTCACCGCGCCGCGCTAAATTATACAGACGTTCACCATTTACCTGAATTGCGCTAAAGGCGGGCGGACGCTGCGTAATTTTGCCTTGAAACAAGGACAGTAAATTCTTAACTTCTGTGATTGTTAAATTTGGACAGGGACGATCGCTGATTACCTCACCCGTAATATCATCAGTATTCGTTACAATTCCAAATCGAATTCTTGCCTCATAAGCTTTACCCTCTGGCAAAAATCGCAACAGCCTTGTCGCATTACCAACGGCGATCGGTAAAACCCCCGTAGCCATCGGATCGAGAGTACCGCCATGACCAATTTTCTTTTGTTTAAGTAACTTTCGCAATTTACTCACACAGTCATGGGCAGTAATTTTTGGGGGCTTATCGATGCTAATAAATCCATTAAACATAAAAATTACGATGAACTATAACGTTTTTCAATTAAATAGAGCCTTAATAGGCTGTACAAGCAATTCTTACGTGAGAAGAGAGTAAGCCCCGATCGTCGCAGGAAACAAAATGGAACGAAAGCAAAACAAATCCGTCATAGAATACAAACAGCAGATAAAATAATGACTTCTTTAAAAGTTGTAGCACTCTTGAAAAATTTATTAACCCGCTATAATTTATTGACTTCTGCTATTAGCTTTAAACGCTCGATATTTTCGCGCTCACAATTTACAAAATGGAGTGACATAAATTGACTCGATTTGTATTCGGCGATATCCACGGTCAGTATGACGGTTTAATGAAGTTGGTTGACTTTATTGAATGTAGTCCTGACGATAAATTATTTTTTTTAGGCGATTTGATCGATCGCGGCGCACGTAGCTTTGATGTTGTGAGCTGGGTGATCGCCAATGGTCACACTTGTCTTCGAGGCAATCATGAGCAAATGTGCCTTGATGCTTTTAGTAGTAGTGAAGGATCACTGGTTTGGAAAGGGTGGTTGATGAATGGTGGCACGAACACCTTGGCAAGCTATGGGGAATCAAATCTGCTAGAAGCACATTTAGAGTGGATGCAGCAATTGCCACTTTACGTCGATTTGGGGGATGCTTGGTTAGTTCATGCTGGATTAAATCCTAATTTACCGCTCGAATTACAAGGGGCGGCTGAGTTTTGCTGGATTCGCGAAGAATTTCATAGTGCGACTGAGCCTTTTTTTGAGGACAAAATTATTATTGCGGGACATACGATCACTTTTGTTTTTCCAGGTGTAAAACCAGGGAATCTAGTATTGGGTAAGGGCTGGCTGGATATTGATACTGGTGGTTATCATCCTAAAAGTGGCTGGTTATCGGCTCTAGATCTCGATTCGGCAACGGTTTATCAATGTAATACTTTTACCAACGAGTTAAGAGTAAATGCACTATCTGACATTACGACGGTGATTGAGCCAGTGCCGAAGCGATCGCAAAAAATAGAAGTTGTTAAGACCAATGTACCCAAGCGCCGTTGGTCTTGGGCATAGGCAGAGATATTGCTAGGGAGATAATAAAACTTGATACAAGTCGGGACGGCGATCGCGAAAAAAGCCAAACGAAGCGCGGTTAAGTCGTACTTGGTCGAGATCAAAACTTGCTAAAATCACGCCTTCTTCATTGTCGTTTAACTCCGCCACCTTATCGCCTCGATGGTTAGCAATAAATGAATGACCATAAAAAGTTTGATCTCCCTCTAAGCCGATCCGATTCGCTGCCGCCACAGGGATCACATTGCTAACGGCATGACCGATCATTGCTCGTTGCCAAGGATCTTTAGTATTTAGGTTTGGCTCTTCAGGCTCCGAACCGATCGCCGTAGGATATAGCAAAATTTCTGCTCCCATAAGTACCATCGCTCTGGCACATTCAGGAAACCATTGATCCCAGCAAATCCCCACGCCGATTTTGCCAAAAGCAGTATCCCAAACTTTAAAGCCCGTATCGCCGCCGCGAAAATAGAACTTTTCTTCGTAACCAGGTCCATCGGGAATATGACTTTTACGGTATATTCCCAATAATGAACCGTCAGCATCGACCATGGCAAGACTGTTGTAATAAACCTGTTGCGATCGCTCAAAAAATGAGACAGGAATCACGACATTAAGCTCTTTGGCAAGTTTTTGAAAATGGGCGATCGTGGGATGATTTTCGATAGGTTGCGCCCAATCAAAAAAGCGATCGCGCTCCTCTCGACAAAAATAGGGACTTTCAAATAATTCTGGCGGCAAAATTACCTGCGCTCCTTGATGGGCGGCTTTACTGACTAATGCTGATATTTTAGCGACATTAGTAGCAATATCAGCATTTAGAGATGCTTGAATAACCGCGATCGTGACAGTTTTGGGGGATGACATCAGCAGATAGGATTGAGACGTTAAAATGTAGCTATAGCTTTATAAATAGCCTACCGCAATCACCAAAAAATCTATGAAAAAACTTGTCATTTTGTTGATTCAGTTTTATCGATTGTGCATTTCGCCATTTTTACCACCGCGATGCAGATTTCAACCAACTTGTTCGCAATACGCTCTAACGGCGATCGAGCGATTTGGATTAATTAAAGGTGGATGGATGGCAACTAAACGCATCTCATCTTGCCATCCTTGGCATATGGGAGGTTATGATCCTGTACCAGAAACTATGTCAAATAAAGATGAAGCAACATCAATTTAGTTTGGCTCAATTTAAGCTTTTAACACTGGAGAATTACAGAAAAGTAGCTCTCGGACTATCTCCATAATGTTGTGCAATGAAATATCGTCACGCTTAAAAAAGTTGTTTAAAGCCAGCATTGATTGCTCATACTCTTGTTCAAACTGATAAGTAGAGATAGGTGTCATATCTGTACGAGAATATTTGGCAACCTTCATCACCCCATTACGCACTGCGCCGATTATTTCACGAGGATACTCCGTAACTGCCCTCTGTCTCAAATACTTAAACCCTCGTGAGCTAGTAGCATACATAGGAGGTAGTCGATTCAGGGCATAGGCAACCACTTCGTTTCGGTTGATTTGTGAATATAATTCTGGCGTTGTAATCCGCTCAAGCCCCAAAAGAATAAGATGCTCTAGTACATTAACCAAGCCTAACTTTGCGCGTAAAGTGTATGATTCAAGCGCCCTCTGCTCTATGGAAACTGAGTCTAGTAACTTTAGATCACCTGCCCACGAAGTCTCATCAATTTTAATTCTTTGTAGCTCAGATGTCTCCTCAGCCAGTTTCTTCCGTTCCAACTGTTTTTGCATATGTCGCTTTGAGTGAGCAAGTAAAGTTCTTTGTGTATTATTCAAACGATTACTTACTGATACTTCAGGTTCTTCCAAAAACTGAATAACAGTTTCATCTTGACACTGAGGGCTATTTATTTGAAGGAAGGATGGTGATCTATTAGAAAGTCTTTTAACTAGAACGGGTACATCTCGCCAGCGCAAATATTTTCGATCAAAAAGTTTGCTGAGTTGATAAAGTATTCCTGAACTATCAACAAATAGATGATTGGGAAGAGGTGTTAAATCATGCAATGGATCTCCAACTAGAACAGTTTTGATACCGTACTTAACTAATTGTGAAATTTGAGATCCTAGCTGATTTAAAGCATAGTTATATTGATGTCGCCATCCAGTCATAGATGTTGCAAAAAGTGGCGGCAAACGATTAACTGCGTAAGCCAAGACTTCCTCAACCTTTATTTTGGGCTGTGTTTCTGGGCGCAGTTCCTCAATTTGAATACATATTTCTTTAAAAACAATTTCTTCTAAAACATTAACTAATCCAACCATAATCTTCACCCGATTAGTGGTACAGAAATATCATTAAAGTATTGGTTAAGTAACATCTAAATATTGCTAACACTTATTTATAAAGTGTTTGGGCTAAAACAATTTCTGTCCCCTCGCAACCAGAATTATTGTCTACTCTATTAAGAAGATACTTTTCAAATACTTCTTTGTATTATCCGAATCTATCAATAAAATATAATTCAAGTAACTGTACAAATGGCTTAATTCTGATAGCGATCGCTATCAAAAACAAAAAGTGAGATGTAACACATCTCACTAAATCACCGCGATTATCCAGTACAACTCTGAGTTAGTTTTTTTTTATTTTGGTAGACGTAATGTGTTTAAGAGTCGCCTCAATGCCATGTCGAAGTTCTTCTATAGGTTTGCCTGTTAATTTTGAAATGTCGCTCAAAAAATCATCAGTTAGTGCAATATCAAAAGTAATTTTCGTTGACTGGCACTTTGGACAACAGGCACTATCAGCGTAGAACTTGTCGTTGGTTGATTTGAAAAAAACGTATGCAATTCCATATGTTTTACTGATGTATGAACTAATTATGTCTTGAATTTCATCGTCGCAACGCTTGTTCTTTTTAACACCACTAATGCCGAATATTTTTCTAGAGAAATCTGCGCTGTGTCCGCAATCATCGCAGTTCACAGGCTTAAGTCCGTTAAACTTTGGTAACTTTAATACAGCTATAGTTTCATCATCACTTTAACGGCTCTATCTTAATTAGATTTTTCATTGTTTTTCTACAAGCTATTAACTTATTCTCTTGTGATGGCTAACGTTGCCCATAACCCGCCGCCGCAGACATCCTCGAACTCATAACAGATAACCTTTGACAGTCGGGTACATGGGCGTTGTTATGCAGCCTCAGCGATTTGCAAACCACACAACATATGACTGAACATGTCCATGGTTGGATGACTTTGGATCCTTTGTCTCCAGATCACACAGGGGAAAAACATGTATATCGCGCTTGTGTCTGATTTCAACAAGGATGCCATACAGATCATCTATGTCAGTAATCCGTTGCACTATTACTTGATCGCCATCTCTGAGCTGACCTCTCTCTTGAAATTCAGTAACTTCTGACTCAAATGGAAAACACAAAACCTTGCGTAGATGAGCATCCCACGCCTCCAGAATAGCCAATTCATCGTCTGGATCAACGTGAGCCAGTATTTGTTGAATGCGTCTACCTTCTTCGCCCAAATGATCCCAAGCGTGCTGCGCCTGAATTTGGCTCATTGTCTGGGCTACGTCTTCTTCAGTATCCCTAGAAGTAGCTAACTCGACCTCTGTTGTCTGAAGGTACATTTGGCTCCATGCCAAGCCATCTTCTTCACACTTGGCAATCATTAAATCTGGTATATCCCTGAGTGACAGGCTATCCCAATCAATACAGACTAGTTTTCCGTCTTCTAAGACCTCAGAAATTCTACCTTGCCAACTACCAATGCTGATGCCAAGATCAGGGTCTTGGACACTGGGTTTAACGATGACAGAGTCACCCATTTTAATGTTCATCGTTGGCTCCACATAATCACACGTTCCTCCACTTAAAAATGTGTAAAAGAAAACCCTATAAGCTCTAGGAAAGCCGACTCACTATCTGTCAGCCGCATAACGGCTAAGTTGAGCGGCAGCAATCAATTTTTGCGTTCAACTAAAATATCACAATTCTGTCCGCTCTAATGATTTGTTATGCTCCGATCGCTTATTCATTCTTAACCTTAGCGATCGCCTCAACAATCATCTTCTCAAGTTTGCGAATAGGCGATCGCTATTCTATTCAAAGATTTCTCTTTGCTAAACTGCTAGGTATTGCTTAACAAAGAGAAAAATAGCTTTGGAGATAGCTTAGAGTCAATCGTTTAGTCTCTTTCACTAAACGTTCGCGAAATAACTTCTCGCGACCAAGTGATAACCAGAGGAAATTACCGATCGCCTTCACCAAGACAAACGCGATCGCCTCATAATCTTTATCCTCTAAACCTGCATCCCGTTGTTTTAGCGAAACTACCAAATCTCGGATCAATTCAGCATCAGTAGCTTCTTCGATTTCGCTCAATTCTTGGATTGTTCCTTGCACCTGCATGAAAATAGCGTAATAGCCTAGATGTTCAGCAAAAAATTGTTCGGAACGATCAATTATCAGATCTACATAAGCATCTAGAGGCATCGCATTTAGGTCGATACCATCTACTGCCGCCAACTGTTGGCGCAGCAAATCGCCATAACGCTTTGCTAAGGCTTGCACGATCGCCGCTTTGTCAGGGAAAAACTGATAAAGCGACCCGATCGAAACTTTGGCATTGGCGGCGATCGCATTGGTCGTTGTGGCATTGTAACCATCGGCAATAAACAGCTTTTCTGCAATATCGAGAATGCGGTTGACTCGCTCCAGACTGCGAGCTTGTTGGGGCTTGCGCCGCTTTATATCTTGAGTGGGAAGGTTTTCAGATATCAAAGATTTCATATCAGAAAAGATATATGAGTATTGCTCATATTTACGCTTGACAATACATGAGTAACACTCATATTATAGGAAATGTGAGTGTTACTCATGTATTTTATTCTAGCTCACGGAGATAAATTTGAACGCTTCGACTAGTCCGATCATTGCGATCGCGCAATCCCAAATTGAAGTTGCCGCCGAGATGATGGCTCTTGCTTTTTCGTCCGATCCCTCTGTTGCCTACTTGATTGAGAATGAAAGCGATCGCTTGGTGACTCTAAAACATTTTTGGCAAAATGTTCTCGATCATGACTTTCAATACCAACGCATTTACACTTGTGATGGCTTGATGGGTGTAGCCAGTTGGTTGCCTCCCGATGCCGCAGTCGAACCATTTTGGCATTATTTGCCTTTGCTTTCAGGAATTCTTAGGCGAAGCGGATGGAATAGTACCCGTAAATCAATGGCAATCATGACAGCGACAGATTCCTTTCGTCACAAAGATTGTCCGCAACCGCACTGGTATCTCAATGGTTTAGCCGTCTCACCACAAGCTCAGGGTCAGGGTATTGGGAGTAAGTTATTGAGACCTGTTTTGGAACTAGCCGATCGCCAAGGAGAGATTTGCTATCTTTATACATCTACTGAGGGCGCGGTGCGATTTTATCAGCGTCAGGGATTTGTAGTGCGTGGTGAGTTACAAGTTCTCAAAGATTCGCCAACTTTATGGATAATGATGCGATCGCCTCAACAATCATCTTTTCAAGTTTGTGATTAGGCGATCGCTGTTTTACTTGCTGCATGAATAGATTGATTGCAATACAAATTGTTATCAATCAGTTAAAAATAACTAAAGAAAGTCTCAAATAAACAACTACTTTTATTCGTCTGCGGCTAATGCCTCTAGGATGGGGAATAAAATATTTGTGATGGGTTTCATGACGGGTGATACAAGCTCTTTTAATGCAGCGATACCACCTGCTTTTACGGCTTTGACGATCTTGGCTTTTTGATTGGGATTTTTTTCAATGGCTTCAACTGCTTTGGTTACTAGTGCTGATTTTTCTGCGATCGTTGTCGTGGGGTTAGTCGTAGATAATTGCTCTAATAATTGCTGAATTTCCGATGCTGCATCAGCTAAACTCTTTTGCTTTTGTTCGGGGGTGTAGTTGTGTTGGTTTGTTTGTTGACGTGCATTGTCTCGAACGGTATCGGCAAGATTTCCAATAGTTGCTCCGCGCAAGTCATACTTTGAAGATTCTTGTTCAGCCATTGTTTGTACAATTCCCATTAATTTAATATTTGCTTGACGCTCATATGATACCTGTTCAAGACAAAACTTTGCCTGTTCATCTTTTAGGCTTAGTCTTTCTTGATATCTCGCGTCAATTGCTTTTATAGCGGATTCGTATTCCTGCTTTAGAAACTTCTCAATTTCTGACTTATTCGCATCAGCAGGGATATCCACTCTAATAACAAAATCACCATCGTCTTTATTCTCAATAGCCCGAACTGTAAGTTCTACCCCACCACTTTCAATTTTAAATTTATTAAAGGATATGTCTAAGGCTTTCCAGTCAATGCCATTACGAAAGATCAAATCAACGGTACTTTGAGCTTTTCTAACCAATTTTGCAAAGTCACCAGCATCAAAGATTGCATCCTCATTACTTGGACGGCGATCAACAGATTTACCGTTTGGTTCTTTCTTTAAGTAAATATGTTCGCACTGAATATCCTCTAGTAAAGTTTCAGAATTAACGTGCCAATCTTCTATACAGGCTCCAGTTAACGTAGCAAAAGTGAAGTTAGCCTTAAGAGCTTTGGCTTCAATAAGGTTGGCTTTACTGAGATTTGCTCCACTAAGGTCGGCTCCACTAAGGTCACTTTTATTAAGCTTAGCTCTACTAAGATTTGCCCCGCTAAGGTTTGCTCCACTAAGATTTGCTCTACTAAGGTCGGCTTTACTAAGATCGGCTTTACTAAGATTTGCTCCACTAAGGTCGGCTTCACGGAGGTAAGCTCCACTAAGGTTGGCTCCAATTAGGTCAGCTTCAACTAGATCGGCTTCACGGAGGTTAGCTTTATAGAGGTTGGCTTCACGGAGATTGGCTCTACTAAGTTCGGCTTCACGGAGGTTGGCTCTACTAAGTTCGGTTCCACGGAGATTGGCTCCAATTAAATTGGCTTTGCCAAGATTAGCTTCAAATAGGTTGGCTTCGCTAAGGTTAGATCCAATTAGGTTGGCTCCACATAGGTCAGAGTCAGACTCTTTAAAAATTAACCTTGAACCCTGTTGACCATTTGTTCTGAGCCATAGCTCGTGAGATCTTAGATCTGCTTGAATATCATCAGACATCACAACACTCTATCTTTCTAGAAAATCAAAAAGCAACAGCACAGGCAAAAGTATAAGCCTTAAAACTTAGCTAAGCATAAATGCGATCAATCATATTTTTAACTGACATTGCATACCACTTAACCCCACGCTTAGGCTTGTACACATTGGTATTTAGATAATCAGCTTCATTATTAATGTGCCAACCGTCTATAGCAATCCTAAATTATTTATAAAACCAAAAGAGCGTAACTCATTCCTGATTGTTGTATGGTTTTGGAAACTATACCTAACTTTTTTGACTTTTTGCCGATCTTTAAATTGTCTGTAATCGAGTTATATATTGGATCTTAGCTCGTACAGTTACTATTTTTTGCCGATCTTTTTGCCGATCATTTTTTCAAAAAATTTGGACACAAAAACACAAAGCTAAACATGTGGGCGATCGCCTAACATTTCATCAAGTGTTGCTATTCACACTAATTATTTGTCAGAGAGTTGGTGTGAAATAGCCGCGAAGTGACACATTTTTCACATTCAGTAAAAAACTGTAAACCACTTTTTCTAATTTTTTCGCGATCGCTACATGACGAACAAATATTTTTGATCGCCGTATTTTTACCACAATCGTCACATCTAAAAAAATAATTGTGAATATATGCGATCACGTAGATTAGAAGTTGTTATGCTCATTGCATTGGCTAGCCTCATGAATCATTGGATTTTTTACCTCCAACTTAAAAAAGAATTAACCGAAAAATAAAAACAATGTCAAAAATAGGATAATATCAAGGTGATTAGGTCAAAAACAGCAACAATATGTCAGAACAAGAAAGAGTTGAACTACAACAGATTAAGCTCTCTTTCCCTTACAGTAAAGGGAATTTACCATCCTATAGTAATGCTGCACTAGTTAATAATCTTGGTGAGGGGACACTTATTATAGATTTTGGTTTTTTTGATCCTCTCTCTACAAAGGATTCACCTAATCTAGATATAACGTTTGAAGTAGAGATAGTGACAAGAGTTTTACTTACTCGCAAAACCGCAACGCAATTGCTTAGCAGTCTTTCTTCAGCTTTAAGTACGCAAACTTCTGATAATATTGAAGTCTAAGTAAATTTTTTCTGTATTTAGGGTTGGCTATGGGTAAAGATATTATGAACTTTAATTTATTGCCTTTTGAAAATGAGTCTTATTCACCGTTTCCATTTGTCAAGAACAAGAAAGTAATTGAAATTTCTAAATATCAGGTTAATAGAGTAAATAGAACTGTAGAAATTTCAAAGTCAACTGACAATACAACTCTTGTGAACACACTTCAAGGTGCTAATACGAGTAAAATTGTTAGCCTATTCAATATTGGCAATCCCCAGATATTAGTTTTTATTGCATCAAATTTAAAATTAACTGATTTACTAATAGAGGCTAATGAACAAATTCGCAAATGGTTCCCATCTGAGAATATTAAATTAGATTTTATTGATGATATGCCTTCTAAGCTAGAGCTATCTATTTCTATAGCTCTGAGTGATAACGAATCATTTTTCAAATTTGATGAGTTCAATAAAAACTGGTGGTTTCCTTGTTCAAAAGAAGCAACAAAATATTTGTTTATTGTATTAGGCTTTCAAAATTAAAATGTATCAAAAAAAATTTGAATGGATTTTGTATCTAGTCTTAGCAAAAGAGTTGTTGATTTCCAATTCACTAGAACAGGAATTAAAGACTAATGAAAACATTAAGGAAGCTTACTGCCGAACTTCCATAAGTAGGGCTTACTATGCAGCATTTTGTACTGCAAGAAATTACTTAAGGGATACGCTTAACATAAAAATTAGTAAAGTAGATGCTCATGCCTTTGTTATTAGTGAATTTAAAGAGCAGCGCAAATTAAAGAATTCTCATAATATTTCAAATGCTCTGTTTTCGCTACGAAAGTATAGGAATATGGCTGACTATGATGATATTTGTAAGATAGGTTTAGATCGTATAGCACAACAGGCTGTCAAAGACTCTGAAATGATTATTGGTTTTATATCTGCGCTTTAGTAAATGTCGAGGAATTGGTGTGAAATAGCCGCGAAGTGCTGCATTTTTCACATTCAGTAAAAAACTGTAAACCGCTTTTTCTAATTTTTTGGCGATCGCCACAATACGAACAAATATTTTTAATCGCCGTATTTTTACCGCAATCGTCACATCTAAAAAAGTAATTGTGAACGTACTGAATTGATAAATTTGAGCTTTGGCAATGAGAACAAGTATTTTTTGAAGTTGGATTTACAACTTTGACTACTGGCTTATTGGTAATGTTTGATTTCTAAAGATTACTTTGGACGGAGGGAATAATCTTTTTCTGAGGTGGTACTATAACGATTGGCTTAGCGATTGAAGGATTTTTAATTGGCGAATCGATTGGATAAGAAATTATTGACTTACTATTCATATTATTCAACCAAACCTTATCCTTAGATGGTTTGTGATGTACCAATATAAAATTACTAATTCTTGAGACTTCATCCATATTGAATAGGTAGGCAGATTTTAAGCTGAAGATTAATAAGCTCTCAATTTTGCGATATTCTGACACAATTCCTTTAACCTTATCAGCGATTTGATCAGCTTTGAATATAGTATTTAGCTGGTCATTCTTGGGGCGATTGATAATACCAGAATCAGAAACTGCGACTAGTAAATCGATAGGCATTTCATTAAAATGTGCTTGTCTTCCCAAAATCAATTTATCTAGTAAAGTTTCAACATGATCTTCTAAATAATTCTTGAGAAATTTCCCCTGTCTCTGCGCTTGCAAAATCGGTGAAGGCATTCCTTTCTCAGTATTATTAAACCAACGCTTCCATTCGCCGAGTTCATTCACCTCCACACGAGTTGTCACGCTTTTACTCTCAATGATTACCATGCCATAACGATGCAATACTAAATGGTCGATTTGGCAAGCATCCCCATCTTTTTCAAAGCGCAAATTATTAAAAACTAGAAATTGTGAATCGTCTTTAAACTCACGTTTGAGATAAAAAGCCATCTGAGATTCCGCATTATATCCAGCTTGCTCAAATTTATTATTTGCTTTTACACGCTCAAATTCTTTAACAATCATTATTTCTTTAAGTCCCCTAAATCCTTTTTCCTTTTTAACATAAAATTGTTAGCAATAAAAAAGGGAGGGTGCGCGATCGCGCACCCTCCCTTTTTTATAATCTATTCAGCCAATGCTGCTGCGGCAACACGAGCGGCGGCGGCTTCATCAGGATGGATACCCAAACGAGTCAAGTTAAAGCGTCCGCGATTGTCAACTTCACGGATTTTAATCAAAACTTCATCGCCAACGGCAACTTCATCTTCGACCTTGCCCACACGACCTTCAGCCAATTGCGAAATATGTACCATTCCTTCCTTACCGGGGAGGAACTCGACAAATGCGCCAATCGGAATAATGCGAGTGACATGACCAAGATAAACATCACCCGAACCGACACGACGAGTCATGTTTTCGATAATGCGTCTAGCTTTGAGCGCACCTTCACCACTCATCGAAGAAATCATCACCGTGCCATCATCTTCGATGTCGATCTTGGCTCCAGTTTCCTCGGTGATGCCCTTGATGTTTTTACCACCAGGTCCAATGATCATGCCGATTTGCTCAGGATCGATGCGAATCGTCAGCAAGCGTGGTGCATAGGGCGAAAGCTCAGGTCTTGGTGCAGCCAGCAACTTCAACATTTCGCCCATGATGTGAGCGCGTCCAGTTTTCGCTTGCATGACTGCTGATCGCACTGTGTCCATGGAGATGCTGGTGATCTTCATGTCCATTTGCAGCGCAGTGATACCTTTGTCAGTACCCGCAACCTTGAAGTCCATGTCGCCAAGGAAATCTTCAATGCCTTGAATGTCAGTGAGAATGCGAACTTCATCGCCTTCCTTGATCAAGCCCATCGCTACGCCGCTTACAGGCTTAGTGATCGGTACACCTGCATCCATCAACGCGAGGGTCGAGCCACAGACTGAACCCATCGAGGTGGAGCCGTTGGAAGATAAAACTTCCGATACTAGGCGTAGGACGTAGGGGAATTCTGCCTTAGATGGTAATACAGGCAAGAGCGCACGTTCTGCCAATGCGCCGTGACCAATTTCGCGACGACCAGCCGATCGCATTGGTCTAGCTTCACCAACTGAGTAAGGTGGGAAGTTGTAGTGATGCATATAACGCTTTTTCGCATCAGGATGCAGATCGTCCATTTCCTGTGCATCACCGGGTGTGCCAAGAGTGGCGATCGTCAATACTTGAGTCAAACCGCGATTAAATAAACCACTACCATGAACGCGAGGAATTACACCCACTTCTGTCCAGATGGGGCGAACTTCATCGAGCTTGCGTCCGTCAATCCGCACGCTCTGCTCGATTACTTGCAGGCGCATCAGCTTTTTGGTGAGTTCCTTGTAAGTGGCGCTAATCACTTTTTTATCAGCAACCAATTTCACAGGATCTTCATCGGGCAAAGCGGCGATCGCCACTAGAAGCTCAGCCTTGATCGCATCAAGAGCCGCATCACGCACAGCGCGATCTTTTTCACAACTAGCAACTACTTTAGCAACCTTATCTTTGACTGTCTTGGTAATAAAGTTTTCCAAGGTAGCATCGACTTCGGGGTTGACGATTTCTGGCAGGGCAATCCCTAACTCTTGCAGCAAATCAATTTGAGCTTTGATTAGTTCTAAAACTGCTTCATAGCCAAAATCGATCGCTTCGATCATGTCGGCTTCGGGTAACTGGTTAGCGCCAGCCTCAACCATGATGATCCCTTCCGCAGTACCAGCGACTACGAGATCAAGGTCACCAGCTTCAACTTCGGCATAGGTTGGGTTAATGATAAATTCATCACCAACTAAACCAACGCGCACACCCGCCATTGGTCCCATAAATGGTAAACCTGCGATTAGTGCGGCGATCGATGCGCCAGTTACAGCCAAAACATCAGGTGGTGCTTTTTCGTCGATCGCCATTGTCGTGGCGACGATCTGCACATCATCACGCAACCAACTTGGGAATAAAGGACGCATGGGGCGATCGATTAGGCGACAAGTGAGAGTTGCCTTTTCAGGAGGTCTACCTTCACGACGCAAGAACCCACTAGGAATACGACCTGCGGCATATAAGCGCTCTTCATAATCAACAAGCAATGGCACAAAATCAACACCATCACGAGCAGGACCTCTGGTCGCTGTCACTAATATTGCAGTTTCACCACACTGGACTAATACTGAGCCACCAGCTTGAGGTGCAAACGTGCCAATTCTTAATTTAATTTCCCTGCCATAAAAAGGGATAATTTTTGTTACGGCATCCATCTATGATCTACTTCCCTTTTGACTTTTTTCTCTGTTATATATATGGCAATGTTAGCATTGATGTTGTAAGGTCTGCTATTTCGTAAGCTCGATCCATTCAAAAAACGAAGGAATTATGTTTAAAACTATTTTATTTCCTTTAAACAGAAGTCAGGAAACCCGCCAAGCTGTGGACGTAGCGATCAGTCTGGTTCAAAAATATCAGGCAACGTTATATGTACTATCGGTTACGGAGCCTGATGGCGATCGCCAATCATCGGAAGCTTTGATCACAGAAATGCAGGATCACTTTGCTGCGGTTAGTATTTCTATTAAAACCAAAATCGCTGAGGGCAAAGCTGCCTTTGTAATTTGTGATTATGCTGATGAAATCAATGCCGATTTAATTGTGATGGGTTCGCGGGGGATGAGCCTCGCCGAAGAGCATCCTGATGACAGTGTGAGCCAAAAAGTGATTAATCTGTCGCCCTGTGCGGTGCTAGTCGTGCCTTAAAATCGCTACAGATCGCTAAGACCACTACAAAATGCGATCGGCTAGAATATATTACAAAACTACATATTCGCAGGAATCTCATGGATACCATCGACTTAGAAAAGCTTTTTCAAAGAGGCTACTACGTTACCTTAGGTGCAACATCATCATTACTTGAGGTAATCCAAGAACCCGCCAAACGCGAAGAAAATTTTAGAAGGTTGGGGCGTAGCTTTGACGAAATCACCCAAGAGCTAGCCGAAAAAGGCGTAACAACTGAGGCTGAAGCACGGAGCTACGTTGACAAGTTTGTCGCGCAACAAGTAAGTGGTAAGACCTCTACTGAGAGTGAAGTGACAAGTTTAACGACTGTCACCACTACTGCAAGAACTGTTGATGATAGTGCGCCTGATAATTTATCCGATAAATTTGAGAAGCCAAATAATACAGTGAAGGCAAGTATGCGTGATGAGATTCAAGAACTCACACAGCAGCTAGCCAGTTTACGATCTGAGTTACAAAATTTACGTTCAAACTAAAAAAGAAAGAGACGTAAATCATCTCTTTCTTTTTTAGTTTGCTGAAAACTTACCGCGCAAGAAATAGTAGTGCGTCGCTTCGCGACGCACTACTATTTCCTGCGCGGTAAGGGGTAAAATATTTGGCAATTGGACAGTTAATTTTTTATGGCAATCAAACGGCGGCAGTTATTAATTTTAGGTGGAGTGGCTCTTGGTGGCAGTCTCGGTGGGGCAGCTTTTTCGAGAATATTAAAGCAACAACCTGAAGCGATCGCCCCCACAGATCCGCAAGTATCAACGATCGCCAGTAGCAAACCTGTATCAACGATCAAGCGATCGCCTAATCCTGCGCCCAAAGGATTATTTGCGCCAACTCGCGGCGATGTACGAATAGTGTTAATCAGTGATCTTAATAGTGCCTATGGCTCCACTGACTACATCGAGCCAGTCAAACAGGCGATCGCCTTTGTGCCAGATTGGGAACCAGACTTGGTGCTATGTAGCGGTGATATGGTGGCAGGACAAGATAATAGTCTCAAATCTTCTGAAATAGAAGCAATGTGGCAAGGCTTTGACAAACATATTGCTGCACCAATTCGTAAAGCTAAGCTTCCATTTGGGTTTACAATTGGGAACCATGATGCATCAGGCTCCTCATCGGGTGGGAAATATTCCTTTGAACGCGATCGCAAGGCAGTAATTAAATATTGGAATGATCCCAAACATGATGCGAACTTGAACTTTGTTGATCGCGGCGGGTTCCCTTTCTATTACACTTTTGAACAAAATGATATTTTCTTCTTGGCGTGGGATGCTTCTACATCCGAGATTCCATTAGAGCAATTAAAATGGATAGAAAAGAGTCTCGCGAGTGATGCTGCTCAAAAAGCAAAATTACGCATAGTGATCGGGCATTTGCCACTTTATGCAGTTGCGAAGGGACGCGAAACGGCTGGCAACTATTTGGAAGATGCCGATCGCCTCATAGCCTTATTAGAAAAATATAATGTGCATACATACATTAGCGGACATCATCACGCCTACTACCCTGCCCATAAAGGCAAATTAGAAATGCTCCATGCGGGTGTTTTGGGCGATGGCCCTCGCCGCTTACTCAGTGGCGATCTTGCACCCAGTCGCACGGTGTCGGTAATTGATATTAAGTTGGCAACTTCAGAAACAATCTACACAACCTACAATATGGATACGCTCAAGGTTGTCGATCAAAATACTTTGCCCCGCTCTATTGATACACCCAATGGTCGGATTACTCGCCGCGATATTAAAATCTAGAATTTTACTTCCTTCCCAGTGAGAGATTAGCGTTGCGGCGCAACGCTAATCTTTGGATTTTATGGGAACCAAGCTTTTTGCTGTTTCCAAAAGTGAAACCAAGTTGAATCTAGTTTAATTCAGGTGATATTTTGAAAACAGCAGAAACACCAAATATCATGAAAAAGTTCATAAGAATCTAATCATATGCGTCACCTAACTACATTTATTCTCAGCCTCGCCTTTTGCATCCCCTCAGTCGCCGCGATCGCACCGTCAGCTAAAGCCCAAGAAACTTCTGCCAAGTATTCTGAAATCAAAAACGAGCGCGTCCTCACCGTTTCAGGTCGTGGTGAGCGCTCGGTCAAAACTACTAAAGCCCGTATTCAGCTTGGGGTGAATGTGGAAGGTAAAACGGCGATCGCCGTTCAAACTGAAGTGGCGAGGCAAGCCAACAGTATCGTCTCGCGCTTGCAGCAACTAAGCGTGGAGAAGTTGCAGACTACTAGCATTCAGCTTAGTCCCAAATATGTTTATGAAAATAATCGTCAACGTCAAGAAGGTTTTACGGGACAAACTACTGTCAGTTTTGTCGTAGCGATCGAGAAAGCGGGTGAAACCCTTGATGCGGCGGTTGCGTCAGGGGCTAACCAAATCGAACAGATTAGTTTTATCGCCACTGATACTGAGTTAAATGCGGCTAAGCAACTCGCGCTCCAAGATGCGATCAAAGATGCTCAAACGCAATCAAATACAGTGTTGAGCGCGTTAGGGTTTACGACTAAAACCATTAAGGCTATCAATATTAGTGATTCCGCGATCGCCTATCCAGTTCCGCAGCGACGGATGGAGGTATTCGCTAAAGCTGCTGATAACTCTGTGCCAATTTTAGGCGGTGAGCAGAAAGTCGAGGCTTCGGTAACTTTGCAAATCACTTATTAGGGACATGCAACTTAATAACTTTGCGGGGATACATCCACAGCCCGATCGCAACTTCACATCAAGAAAATTGCGATCGCTGATATAAAATTCCAAAAACAAAAAACTTGTGTCAAAATGAGGAAAATGTAAAGTACCAAAAAACTATGGTTACTGTACCTTCTCAATACCTTCACCCTTTACCAACTGCGGAAGATTTACCTGACTCCGATGAAACTCCTGTGGATAATGAACTCCAGAATGACATCCCAAATATGTTATTGGGCTTGTTGCGCGAGATTTGGGGTAATTCCTCCGAAGATGCGTCCCGCCGCTCTGATTGGTTTTGGGGTGTGGATATGGGTATATATTATGAAGCAAACCGAGAGGAACCAGCAAAATCAAAATGCATAGTTCCCGATGGCTTTCTTGCCCTAGGTGTGCCTAAGAATGTAGGTGAAGGCGGACGGTTAAGCTATGTACTGTGGGAAGAAAAGGAGAAACCGATTCTCGTATTTGAAGTTGTTTCTAAAAAATATAATGGCGAATATGACAGTAAATTAGCCAAGTATGAAGAGTTGGGGATTCTCTACTGTGTGATTTATAACTCCACTACTGGTCGTAAGCTGTATAAGAATCATCAATCTTTAGAAGTATATAAATTGATTGATGGGAAGTATCACCTGATGCCATCGGTCAGCTTGTTGAGCGAGGCTGGAAAGATGGTATGGATACCAGAAATCGCATTGGGAATTGGATGCGAACAAGGCGATCACGGTGATTGGCAGCGTGAGTGGGTCTACTGGTACGATCGCTTTGGCAAGAGATATCCTACTGCTCATGAACGTGCGGCTATGGCTGAGGCGATCGCTGCTCAATCAGATCTTGCTAAACAACGTGCCGAAGCGATCGCTACTCAAGAAAAACAAAAAAATGAAAAATTAATGTCTTACTTGAAATCTATTGGAATTAATCCAGAAGATCTTTAGACTTGGCTGAAGCGATCGCACTTCACATCAATAAAACAGCGATCGCCAATCGCCTACAGCAAACTTGAAAAGACGAATCGCATTTCTCCACATCCACAGCCCGATCGCACTTCACATCAATAAAATAGCGATCGCGAATCGTCTACAGCAAACTTGAAAAAGAGATCGTATTTCCCCGCATCCACAGCCTGATCGCACTTCACATCAACAAAACAGCAATCGCGAATCGCCATAGCAAACTTGAAAAGATAATCATTGAGGCGATCACATTGACTTTGCACGAAAATCTGCGGTAATATGCCGTTACAACGATAAATTAACCGTAATTGCGGCATAATACACAGGTAAGCCATTCATGAAAGGACTTCAGATGGATCAAAAGATGATGCGCCGCAGAGTTGATGTGAGCAACTCGATCAATGGTGTAACCACAGTCGGCAGTTGGTATAAAGCAGGACATTTTGATAATGACGAACAAGCACTGGGGGCTTTCAAGTTAGCCTATCAGCAGGGACTTGATAGCATGGGAGAGTCGATTTCTGCATGGATGGGCTTGAATGAAGATGAATTTGCGGAATGGATGAAGAACGATACGCTTCCAAAAAAAATGAGTAAGTGCTGATAGAATCTAACAATTCGTTTAAGCTTAACACGCTCCATAACATCTTAACTCAGTACGATCACTGATATTGTGAGGTGCGTTAATGAAATGTAACGCACCTTATCTTTTTAACCCAAGCAACTACTTACTCGCTTCGTATCAATCGCCATCTCATCATACTGAAGCGACAGATTCCAGTAGAAGCAATATAACTCATAGTTTTTCAAAAATTTTAAACGGCTCATTGCGATCGCAATAACCATCTAACCCAACTTCAACCCATTCGCAGTGATTCTATCAAAACGCGCTCATGACAGACTCTTTACAACCACAATTTACCGAAGTTCTTATCCTCATCAAAACTGCACAACAAAAGGTTGTTGCTACAGCCAATCAAGAACTGATTAAATTGTATTGGAGCATCAGCAAATATATCTGGTTCTAAATTAGTTTGTGTTTGATAAAATAGGAGAAGTGGACGAATTGAGAGAAAAAGTCCTATGGAAAAACGCAAAGCCCGAACAACATCAGGAGATAAAACGATCTGTCTACCGATGCCACCAAATGTTGAGTAT
>JBDNJN010000105.1:0-12991 GCA_041687725.1 Pseudanabaena sp. | reverse complement strand
ATCAATTGATGCCCAATTTGCCCGATCGCCTAAGCTTTCATTGCAGCTATGTGGGGCGATCGCCGAACTGATGGGATTAACGGAACAGTTATTGACGATACCTGCTAGCTCGATCGCCCAAGTTCCCACGCCAGCATTAATACCTTGGCAAGATACATTTGCGGTGTTGTACAAAGCCAGCGATCGCGAATTAGTTTTGGGTATTCCCGAACAAGGTATTGTCACCAAGAAGACGGCGCAATTTGCCGAACTGTGGGGTGATTCAGGACAAATTTTATTAATCCAACCCACCAAAGACACGCCAAAAGAGAAGTTTGGTTTATCTTGGTTTTTGCCATCGTTAAAACGCTATCAAAACACCTTAATCACTGTACTAGTTGCTTCTTTTTTCGTGCAATTGTTGGGCTTAGCAAATCCTTTGATTACACAAGTAATCATTGATAAGGTAATCATTCAAAATGCTCCAGCCACTCTCAATACCTTAGGTATTCTCCTCGTCACGATTTCTGTATTTGAAGCGATTATTAGCGCTTTGCGAACTTATTTGTTTGTAAATACGACCAATCGCATTGACTTAACCCTCGGTTCCGAAACGATCGATCACCTCGTGCGTTTACCTTTGCGTTATTTTGAAAAGCGATCAGTTGGTGAATTGTCTAGCCGTATTGGTGAACTGGAAAACATTCGTCAGTTCTTAACAGGAACCGCCCTGACTGTCGTTTTAGATGCAGTTTTCTCGGTGATTTATATCATCGTGATGATTTGGTATAGTTGGCTGCTCACCTTGGTGGCTCTAGGTACAGTTCCCCTATTCGCATTGCTGACATTTATCGTTGCGCCGATTATGCGCGGACAATTACGGAGCAAAGCTGAACGTAATGCTGCCACGCAATCTTATTTAGTGGAAGTAATTTCGGGGATTCAGACGGTTAAAGCCCAAAGTATCGAACTAAAATCACGCTGGGAATGGCAGCGCCGCTATGCGCGTTATGTTTCTGACGGATTTAAAACGGTGGTAACTTCAACTACCGCAGGATCGACAAGCCAATTTTTAAATCAACTTTCTAACTTGCTGCTGCTCTGGGTTGGTGCATATTTAGTCTTGAGCAATCAGTTATCACTCGGACAATTGATTGCTTTTCGGATCATCGCAGGCTATACGACTACGCCTTTGTTGCGCTTGATTCAGCTTTGGCAAAACTTCCAAGAGACAGCGCTGTCTCTCGAACGCCTCAGCGATATTATCAACTATCCTCAAGAGCAAGAAGAAGCTGGTCGTCGGAATATTCCGATGCCAGCGATTACAGGACATGTTCGCTATGAAAATGTGAACTTCCGCTTTGCTGCTAATGGCAGTCTGCAATTAAATAATGTCAGTCTA
Organism: Pseudanabaena sp.; assembly: GCA_041687725.1. Taxonomy (GTDB): domain Bacteria; phylum Cyanobacteriota; class Cyanobacteriia; order Pseudanabaenales; family Pseudanabaenaceae; genus Pseudanabaena. Next base: position 11,610 of record JBDNJN010000105.1, on the reverse strand, counting down.
GAAGTACCTGCGGGTAAATTTGTCGGCGTAGTTGGAGCTAGTGGTGCGGGTAAAAGTACACTTACAAAGCTACTTTCACGACTCTATGAGCCAGAATCGGGAAGGATTCTAGTTGACGATTATGATGTTAGTAAAGTCGAACTTTATTCATTACGTCGCCAAATCGGCGTGGTACTACAAGATACTTTGCTATTTGATGGTACGGTTCAAGAAAACATTGCCCTGACGAATCCCGATGCAACTCCTGAAGAAATTATTGATGCGGCGCGAATTGCTTGCGCCCATGATTTCATTATGGAATTGCCTCAAGGCTATGAGTCACGGGTGGGCGAGCGCGGGGCTTCGCTCTCAGGTGGACAAAGACAACGGATTGCGATCGCGCGGACAGTATTGCAAAAGCCGCAATTACTGATTTTGGATGAAGCGACCAGTGCTTTGGACTACAACACCGAGCGCCAAGTTTGTCTGAATCTTGCTGAAGAATTTCGCGGTCGGACTGTCTTCTTTATCACCCATCGTCTCGCCACGATTCACAACGCTGACTTGATCTTGGTAATGGATAGCGGACGGGTTGCGGAACAAGGTACACATACTGAGTTAATGGCAATGCAAGAACGTTATTACACGCTCTATCGCCAACAAGAGGCGGCGGGTGAATCCTAAAAATTTGCCAAGGGCAAATTTTTAGGATGGATTTTGCAGAAAATTTCAAAACAAAGGTAAGTTGATATGACAAATGGAAATAATCGTAATTTAGATCGCGATCTCGATAATCAAACGAGCGATCGCAATGGCAGTACATCAATTAAGCAAGATGCTCTAGTTGTTCAAGGTATCACTGATAGTAGTGCTTTGGTGGCGAACGAGACGAAAGCGATCGCCGCTCAGGACTTCGATCAGCCTCTGGTGTTACGGCAATCGCCAAGATGGACGCAAGCAATTTTATGGACATTGATTGGTTCTGTCACTTTTGGACTGATTTGGGCCTCGGTTGCCAAAATTGAAGAAGCTGTCCCTGCTCAAGGAAAACTAGAACCACAGGGAGCCGTCAAAGAGGTCAGAGCGCCCGCTAATGGTGTGCTTAAAGAAATTTTGGTCAAAGATGGTGAGCGTGTCCAAGCGGGGCAAGTAATCTTGCGAATTGATTCCACCGCCGCCAAAGCCCAACTCGACTCTCTGCAAAAACTTCGTAAAAATCTTCAGGAAGAAAATCAGTTTTATCGCTCTGTCCTCAATGGCGATCGCGCCCCGATCTCCAGTGCTATTGCGGTGATCCCTGCGGATGTATTAGCCCTAGCCCGTAGTCGTGACGCGCTTATCTCCGAAGCTCAACTTTATCGGATGCAAGTTAATGGTGGCGGCGCTGATTTGTCAGGCGATCAGCAAGATCGTCTTCGAGCCAATCAAGCTGAGCTAAACTCGCGATCTCAAGCTGCCGACGCAAGTATTACGCAGTCAATCGAACAGCTAAACCAAACTCAAACTAGACGGGCTGGTCGTCAGGAATCGCTGATTATTAGTACAAAAATCCTCAATGACATTAAAACCGTTGCGGATGAGGGCGGAATTTCCAAAATTCAATATCTCAAACAACAGGAAGAAGTTAACAATACTCAATCTGAAGTTCGTCAACTTGAGCAGGAGGAAATGCGTCTGAGAGCGGCGATCTCGGAAGGGCGATCGCGCCTCACGAATACCTTTGACACCACGCGCAAAGAGTTAACCGTGCAGATTGGTGACAATACTAAGCGGATTGCAGAAATCGATAGCCAGTTTACTAAAGCATTAGTAGACAATAGCAAGCGTCTTGCTGAAGTTGAAGGGCAAATCAGTCAAGCTGAAGTTGCATTGCAATATCAAGAGTTACGCGCTCCTGTGTCGGGAACTGTCTTTGAACTGAAAGCGGGTCTGGGCTATGTCGCTAATACCAACACCTCAGAAAGTGTTCTCAAAATCGTTCCTGACGATCAACTGATTGCCAAGGTATATATCACTAACCAAGATATCGGCTTTGTGAAAGAGAATATGCCCGTTGATGTGCGGATTGATTCTTTCCCTTTTAGTGAGTTTGGTGATGTAAAAGGCAAGCTGATTTGGATTGGTTCTGATGCTTTACCACCAGATCAGGCTAATCCCACCTATCGTTTTCCCGCCAAAGTCCAGATTGAGAAACAAGCGCTTATGGTTAATGGTCGTGAGATTCGCTTGCAGTCGGGAATGTCTTTGTCTGCCAATATCAAAATACGCGATCGCACGGTTATTAGCCTCTTTACAGACTTCTTTGCCAAAAATACAGAGAGTCTCAAATTTGTGCGTTAATCAAAATCTAGAAAAAAAGCGGCGCAAAGCGCCGCCTTTTTTTTAAACAGGATGGCTGGTAAATGTTGCCATTTGTTGAGCCACGCTTTCGTCTAGCCATTTGCTAAAACTTTCTTCAATCAAACGTTGCTGCATGGCTTGATCGAGAGTAGCTGGCAACAAGTTTTCCAGTCTGACTAATACAATCCAATCACCGATTACTGTCGGTGTTTGTAGCTGTCCGATATCGCTGGCGATCAACATCTTTGCTAAATTAGGATGAATTCCGCCAATTTCGACAGGCCCAATTAACCCGCCTGTTTGCGCTTCTGGCCCCTGTGAATACTCGCGAGCGAGTGAGTCAAAGGACTGTTCGCCCTCTTTAACTCGAAAATATAACTCTTGAGCCACACAAAAATCTTTAGTACAAATCAGCGAATAAATCACGCGATCTAATTGTTGTTTACGCTCCAAGAAAGCAGAATTAACCCTTGCGCCCCATGTCGCCTGTTTAAATTTTGCTAGCTTTAGCGATCGCTCAGCTTTTGCCGCTAATTGAGGCGCAGTCATACCTTGCTGTTTCAGCCATGCTGCTAACTTTTCATCTGAGTCAAGGCCTAGTTGCTGAAAAACTTGTTGAGATGCAATCTGCTGTTCTTCGGGGGTGATCGTGATATCAGTCGTACTGCGATCGAGCGTCATCTCTTTGATTAGTTGCGGCATCATGCCATAGGCAACGATTTTTTCAACTAATGTCTCCGCTCGAAACTTGCCACCATTAATTTCTAATACTTGCATGATTTTCTATTCAAGTTTTGATGTTTTATCTGTCTAATCATAATAGAGTTGTAGGCTGCAAGGTATATATTAGATGAGCTTTTGATGTGTTAAATAGATTTTTAGGTCTAACTCACGTTCAAAGATCTCATTGATCGCCAGCATCTCACCATCAGTAGTCATAAATTTATGATCTTTGGTTGCTTTAATGCGATCGCCATTTTCTAATTCATACTCAAACACCTCTTGCTCACCGCGATCGTGCCACTGTGCGATCGGTTTTCTCGAAAATCTATAAACTAAAAAAGTCTTGCTAGGCTAAAATGAGCAAATGGCTACCAAAAATCTAGAAAATATCACAATCCATCAATTCCGAGGGCTAAAAGAACTTGAGCTAAAAAATCTCGGACAGATTAATCTGCTTGTTGGTATTAATAATTCAGGTAAAACCAGCGTTCTTGAAGCCTTATCTATTTATTGTGATCCTCTAGATTTAAAGGTCTGGCTAAGTGTTGCAAGAAAGAGAGAAGAATTTTTTAGTAGTTCTCGTACACCTCCACTTGATGCTCTCAAGTGGTTATTTGACAGAGAAACACCACAAACAGGTACTATCGTTGTTTCTGGGAATGGAAAATTTGTTAGTGAAACAATGAAAGCAGTGTATGAGGAGATCGAAGAGATTGTTTTCCCAAAAGTTACGAAACCAATGTTTTTTATGGATAACCAAATTAGTGAAGACGAGGATGGTTTAGAAGTAAGAAAAGGGTTAAAACTAAGAATTGAGATTCATGATTTTCGTGATGAATATCCTGACATTTGTGAAAATTATCAGCTTTGGGAAAATGATAGTCGTTTAGTCAGAAAAACAACAAAGCGAGAGCATAAGTTGCCTGTGTCTATTGTTACGCCAACTTCGCATCGTTCGTATATTGGGCAAATTAGACTGCTTTCAGAAGCTCGCTTCCAAAACTTTAAATCTGATGTTTTAGATTTACTACGTCAGATGGATCAGGGTATCTCTGATCTAGAAATTCTATTGTCTCCTGAATCAACATCATCTCGTGTCAACATTTATATCCAACACAAAAAACTTGGACTAGTTCCCGTAAGTTCCTTTGGAGATGGAGTAAGGAGACTACTACATATAGCTCTTAAACTAGCAAGTGTTAAAGGAGGCGTTTTATTGATTGATGAACTCGAAGCGACAATTCATACTGAAGCATTACAAAATTCTTTTCAATGGTTAGTAAAATGGTGCAAAGAACTGAATGTGCAGCTTTTTGCCACAACTCATAGCCTTGAAGCTGTTGATGCACTATTAGCGGCTACTGAAGATCCGTCAGATTTGGTGCTATATAGACTTGAACCAAAGGAGAACCAAACAAAAGTAATTAGACATGATTGGAGCAGATTGAAGCGTCTGAGGGAAGAATTAGGTCAGGAGGTTCGTTGGTGAATCGTCGTTGTGTGTTAATAGGAGTCGAAGGTAATCACGATCAAGCTTTTCTGCAAAGAATCTTTTGCAAGTTGTTAGGCTTTAGTAAATGGGATGAAGATCCTGAAACGCTAGATCGAATTTGGCATAAATTTATCCCTCAGTATCCTACAAAAAAAAGAAAATATTACGCAAGGCTTGATATGCCCTCGATTTTACATAAGGAAGATGTCGCGATCGCTATTTATGTTGGGGAAGGAAGCAATCTTGTTCAAAATTTACTCGATAAATTGTCAGATATAGATCCTGAATCTTTTGCCGCTTTCGCAATTATTGCTGATGCCGACAAAAATTCACCTGCTGAAATCGCCAAAATATATCGAGGTGGACTGAAGGAATATTTCCCTGACTTTCCTATCGAACTTGGAACTATTGTTAAAGGTTCTATAAATTTAGGAATATACATACTGCCGAATAATTCTGATAAAGGAGTATTGGATACATTGCTTTGTAAATGTGGTGAGATGGCATATCCAACTCATATCAAGAGATCTGAAGATTACATCAACCAGTTCTCTGATGAAGAAATTAAGCATTGGAAACCATTTGATCGCCAAAAAGCAATAGTTGCTGCAATCACCAGTATTCTCAAACCAGCGAAAACCAATACTGCAAGTATTTCTGATGACAAGTGGATTAGTAACGATACTGCTGAAAGAATTCCTGAAATTAAGTCTTTACTGGATTTCTTGGGGGATTTGATAGATATTTGACTTGTTATAATGCTCGACCGCCAGATCTAACCCACGCTCAAAAATCTCACCGATCGCCAGCATCTCACCGTCAGTCGTCATAAATTTATGATCCTTAGTAGCTTTAATACGATCGCCATTTTCTAACTCATATTCAAATACCTCTTGTTCACCGCGATCGTGCCACTGAGCGATCGGTTGAGTATAAACAAATCCATTCTCATCAACGCTGTAAACTTGACATTCTATTTGCTGCTCTACAATCTTACCGATCGCCATCACACCATATTCCACCGTCTGCACAAGCGTATCGTAACTAAGGCAATACTCTGCAAAGATCACCATCTGATCGAATAAGTCATTAGAAATCTCTGATCTAATTCCATTTTTGGCACAACCATCAAGGAAAATAGACCGCTGTTTTTCCATTTCTTCAGGTTTCTTTTTACCCATCGCCCGACGCAATAAATCCGCAGCACCAAGGGAATAACCCGCCAGATCCTGAGCCATTCTCATGATTTGCTCCTGATAGCAATTATGGGTAACGACTCCATTAACAAGGAAATAAGGAGAATTTTGATCTTTCATCTCGATATCAAAACATTCTTCTGTTCCCCAGTCTTCTACGGAAACTATAAATACAGGTCGTACATCTTGTAAGTAAGTCTCTGTATAGATTTTTTGATATGCCTCAGCCCATCCTGTGATCTTAGTTGCATATTGCGATCGCACAGGTTTAAACATCACACCTGCTTGAAGAGAACGCTTCGCAGTTTTACGACTTTCCCGATCTGTGTCATAGAGAGCATCAGCTAGTTCTTCCTGCATTTGTAATGATGGAATCGCAATAAAGTTACTTACTCTATCTCCAGTTAGTTTATTTGGTAAGCGAGGTTCACCCATTAACTGATAAAAACGGGCAATATCCGTAATTGATACATAGTTTGAATGTAAAGAGTAAGAGATCTTAAGACCACTCAACAATTGGGATACTTGGGAAAGTAGTTTAGTTGAGATACTACGGAAATAAGGATTTTGGATATAGCACCCATCGCTATCCCATAAGCCACGTAAAACATCAATGCGATCGCATTCTTGATAATCAACTATATCTGAGGGCAAATGCTTGCCAATAGAATTAATCTTCCAACTTCTATCACCATAAATTTTATCCATGAATATCGTTAATGGTGTTGGGCGTGGCTGCGTATTAAACTTTGCATAGGCGTACCAACAACGGGTATGAAAATAATACTTAGGTTCTCCGCCCCATGTTTCGCCCATAAGATTAGCAACCCATGTCGCAGTTTCTTCGCTGGAACAGGCAATATTAGGTGTACTAGATTTTAAATTACCATCGCCAACTAGCAAACCTAATAAATAGGCTTCATTCTGCTTGAGAGATTTATCATTTTGAGAGATTACCCAACGTTCATAAATAATTGAGCCGTTAACATGAGCATTTTTAATATTGTGTAATGGTTTCAATTGATATGCAAATTGATCGCCTTCTGGCGTAAGAAAACGATGTTCTGGAGTACAGTAAATTTCTGTACCTGTCGAAAGCGTAATCTTCACAATTGACTTAATACCGCTTTGCCATTGTTTTGCAACCTTGGCTGACCATACACGCTTACCATCAGAAGAGAGAATCATGTCACCTTTACGGATATTCTCAATTGATGTACTAGTGCCATCAGATTTAGTGATTAAAGTTCCTTTTGCTAGACATAACACTCCATAGGTATTATTTAAGATTGGTTCTAGCAATGCATCTTGATACTCGATCGCTTCACGACCATGCTTCCGATTAATAAACTTAGGAATCAGTCCTGCATCCAATGGGCCGGGACGATAGAGCGCCAAAATCGAAGATATATCTTCAATATTAGAAGGCTTGAGATCCTTTACGATCTGTTTCATGCCCGATGATTCTAATTGGAAGATACCTTCTAGATCGCCTTTTTCTAAGAGCTTATAGGTTTTCTTGTTTGCCTCTGTGAGCATATCAGGCGCGATCGCATCAATATGGAAATTCGGATCTTGGTTGCCACGAATCAGCTTGCTGGTATGCTCAATCGTGGTCAAATTTCGCAGTCCCAAAAAATCCATTTTCAACAAACCGAGAGATTCCAAATCCTCCATCGTGTATTGCGTTACTACTTGACCTTCATTGCTACGTTGCAATGGCACAACCTCATCCAATGGGAACGGTGAAATCACTACACCCGCCGCGTGAACTCCTGAACTTTTGTTCACGCCTTCGATTCGCATCGCCATATCTAGCCATTCAAATACTTTCGGGTCATCTCTATAGCGATCGCGAAATTCTGGTGCTGGCGAAGCTTCCGAAATCATTACCTTTAACTTAGCTGGCTTACCACGCGAAACGGGAATCATTTTCGCCATTTTGTCGGATTCACTATAGGAGACATCTAACACTCTTGCGACATCTTTGAGAACTGCCTTAGAAGTCAATCGGTTAAAGGTGACAATCTGGGCGACTCGTTCTTGTCCATAGCGCTGGGTTACATATTCAATAAGTTCGCTACGATGATCGATACAAAAATCGGTATCAATATCAGGCATTGACTTCCGTTCGGGATTGAGAAATCGCTCAAATAGAAGTCCGTGATGGATTGGGTCAATATTTGTAATTCCTAAAGAATAAGCAACTAACGAACCCGCCGCACTACCGCGCCCTGGCCCCACAGGAATCTTTTTGTCTCTAGCATATTTGATATAATCCCAAACTACGAGAAAATAAGTCGCAAATCCCATTTGCATGATGATTCCCAACTCAAATCGCAAGCGCTCTTGATATTCCGCCGAAATTTCAGCATGGGTCTTCGCATTAAATCTTTGCAATAGACCTTGCCATGTAACTTCTTCAAAATAACTATCCGCAGTATGTCCTTCAGGAATTGGATAATCCGCAGCACTGGGGTCGCGCATCAAGTCATAAGCTTTGACTTTAGCGGCAGCATGGACGGTATTCGCAAGCGCTTCTTCGATTACCTCATCTTCCAAATGATCGCGAAATAGCCGCCTCATTTCATCGTAGGATTTGAAATATTCCATGCCGCTATAGCGCAGACGTTTCTCATCGGAAATCAGCTTTCCTGTTTGGATACAGAGCAGCGCATCGTGAGCTTCCACATCCATACAAGAGGTAAAGTGAGAATCATTTGTCGCAATCACCCTAATGTTTAATTCCTTGGCAATCTTGCAAATTTCCACATTCACAACTCGATCTTCAGGATATCCATGATCTTGAATTTCTAGATAATAATCTTCGCCAAAATGTTCTTTATACCAAGCCGCCACTTCCCTTGCTAGTTTTGGATCGCGGTTCATGATTGCTTGCGGAACTTCCCCCGCCAAGCATCCCGAAGTGATCATTAATCCTTCTTTGTATTGCAGTAAATAATCTTTATTAATGCAAGGACGCGCAAAAATTCCTTTGCCTTGAAAACCTTGTAAATGAGAAATAGAAGTAAGTTTAACGAGATTTCGATAGCCCTGAGTATCTTTGGCAAGAACGCATTGATGATATTTTTTCTTTTTTTCTTCTCTTTTGTACTGGATAGTGATATCGCCATTCAGTACATACATTTCATTACCAATGATCGGCTTGATCCCCTTAGATTTGCAGACCTTGATTAGCTCGATCGCTCCATACATGACACCATGATCTGTCAATGCGATCGCGGGCATCCCCAATTCCACGGCGCGGTTAACCATATCAGGAATCTGGCTTGCCCCATCGAGCAAACTATATTCAGTATGAACGTGCAGCCCAACAAATCCAGTCATAGCGATCTCAAAAGTCAAATCTAGACATCTAGATTAACACGGTAGTAAAACCAGAACTCAAAAGCTGTGGCGCACGCTGTGCGTGCGCCACAGCTTTTGGAGTTTTTGCCTAGTATTTTTGCACGCCACTCTCTTAGCTCTCGCTGGACTCAGGCATAAGTAGACGCATTGCCATAATGGCGAACAAGGCTGAGGCGATCGCCTTTAGTAATCTTGTTGGTAAAAGTACGGAGATGCTATCGCCAAGGAATACCCCAATCGAACTGGCAACTAATAGGGCGGCGGCTGAGCCAATAAAAACAAATTTTGGAGCCGTGGAGCTACCACTTAAACTCAGGGTTGCTAGTTGGCTTTTGTCGCCCAACTCTGACAAAAAAATCGTACCGAAGCTGAGAAATAATAATTGCCAGTCCATATTTAATCTCTTTTCATGAATATTCGCATAACGGTTACAGCGCTTTGTGCTGTAATAGAACCCAGATAAATTTTTGAAAGTGCCGCGAAGCGGCACTTTCAAAAATTTATCTGGGTAATAGGCTGTACTTAAACGATCGCTTCCCACAGTAGGCTAAGCGACAAAATCAGAAAACTTAAGCCAGCTAAGGTGTTTAACAAACTTGGTGAGAAGGTTTTGGCTAGCCACTTACCTGCGATTACGCCTAACAAGCTAGTTGAGACTAAGGCGATCGCGGCTCCTGCAAATACAATCCAAGGCTGATGTGATTGTGCTGAAATCACCAAAACGCTTAGCTGAGTTTTGTCTCCAAGCTCGGCAAGAAATACGGTGATAAAAGTAGTGGCGACAATTTGCCAGTGTTCAGACTTTATCTGAGATTTCACTGGTGATGTCGCTTGGTCTTGGGCTTGTTCAATCTCTTGGGTCGTCGATTCAGGCTTTACAGACATCATTTACAAGCATTATTTAATCTTTTCATAATCCTTTCACAGTCTAAGCTATAAACCTCAAAAATGTAAGTAGCTACTCCCTTTCCAGTGAAAGATTAGACGGAGCGCCGCAACGTTTAATCTTTTGGTTCACTTCACAATTTCATTACGATCGCTATCTCCCCAAGGTGTTTCCGCAAAACTCGCGATCGGGGACTTGGACAAGCCCCATTTAGCGACTAAATTTTGTAATACGCGATCTTGAGATCGGTGAAAAGCCTCGATATTGCCATCACCACGATTGATGATCGCGAACCAAATTACACCATGCTGTTCCGTTTGGACAACTCCTGCTAAAGCACTGACATCGGAGAGAGTGCCAGTTTTGACGATCGCCCCTTTTGGCATTTTCCGATCCTCGATCGTGCCGCAGTTGCAATCACTGATTGGGAAAAGATCGGCTAGGGTTAGGCCCTCCACCTGAGCGCGATTATGGACTGCCATCAGAATTGCGACAGTGGCACGAGGAGAAATTTGATTCGCTTGCCCTAACCCTGAACCATTAATTAATTTTATTTCTGAGAGCGGCATATCTGTAGCTTTAGCCGCGATCGCCGCCACCTGTCGGCCGCCGCCCAGTTGCGAAGCTAGCATCTCCGACATCTCATTATTGCTGAAGGTATTCATGCGCTTAAGGATTTGCCAAAGCGGTAATGACGCATGACGGATTAATAATTTTCTAGTAGAAACATTTGCTACGGCAAGATTTGGCACAGTCCGCACATTGCCAAGGATCACCAGTTGTGGTTTAGACGTTCCCACAGGCATCGTCGCAAATTGATCGGCAACTTCACCCTGCCATCGGCTGCTATCAAAGGCTAAGCGCAAGGAGTTAGCGGCTTCTTGTGGATTAGTCTCGAAGTTCATCGCAAATTTGCCTGTAACGATCAGGTTGCCTTGAACGCGCTTAATCCCTAGCTGATTGAGTTTATTGCCAAGGGCGATCGCCTCTTCCCACACAAAAAATGGATCGCCATTCCCTTCAATAATTAGATCGCCCTTGAGGGTATCGCCCGTGAGATTGCCTGTGTTACTGATATTTGTAATAAAGCGATAGTTCGATCCCCATGTTTGCAAAGCTGCCAAAGTGGTGACAATTTTGGTAAGTGAGGCTGCTGGCAATGGGCGACTCGATAAATTGCCCGAAGCGATCGCCCCATCATGGGACTGAATCCAAACACCTTGGTTGGGATCGCTTAGCCCTGCTTGACTGAGTTCACTTAGCATTGTGGCGATCGCCTGTTTAGCGACAGGATCGGGCGCGATCGCTTCTGATGCTAAGACAGGACGTGTAGCATAGCTCATCAGCGATCGCGGCACTGTGGCGACCTCACGACCATCAAGGGCTTGGGTCGAGACTGATAACAACAACGCGCCAACTAGACTCCACATTGTCATGAGAAAAAACCAAACTAAAAATATGTGAGCTGATACAACTTGAACAGGCAAGGGGCTTAAGCCTAGGCTGTTGACTTTGTGAGTTTTGAAGTGATTTTTATCATACAATAACTACGTTGTCTTTTAGGATAAAAGTTAATGGAATTTAAAAGCCCAACTAGCAGGTTAGTTCGTTTGTTTCGTGCAGGT
>JBDNJN010000104.1:0-12928 GCA_041687725.1 Pseudanabaena sp. | reverse complement strand
GATGTTGAGGCCTGGTTAGCTGAAGCTTTTGGTCAATCTATGCTGTCGAAAAGAAAAACCTTATTTTCGGACTTACTTGACGACATAGAAGTTGTATGAGCCAAAATAGCCTAAAAAGGCACAAAGTCAACAGCCTACCTCCAGACCTAATCGATCAGCTAAATTTGACATGGAAAAGACGAGGACGCGCTATTCTCGGTGATGGTAGTGAATGCGTTTTTAACGTCTATGAAGCAATTGTGATTTGGGATGGAAATTATCTAACTATCCCAATTGATGAAGCTGATTCAGAACCTTTAGTTGGAATGTCATTGATGGAGGGCTATCAACTCACAGTTAAAGTATTTGAAGAAGGTAGCGTAGAAATCCATAAAGTAAATGCCGTCTAACTTAATCGTTACGCCGAACCGATCGCTCTGTTTAAGTTATCTGTTTTCAGCAGAGATTAAGCAAGCAAAATAGTTGAGTTCGGAGAGATTATTTGCGATCGCCAAAGCTAAGAATTGAGAGGTGATCGGGGCATAATAAATCATTGGAGCGGATAGATATAATTTTTGGTTGAGCAGCAAAAGTTTCTTCAGCCTCTCAATTTAGCCATTATGTGCTAGAATAACACATTCTAAAACATCATAGGTAAAAATATGGTTTCTGAGAAATTAGACAGGGTTCAAAGAACAATCATCAATGTTCATCGAGAAATATTCGATGAAAGTACTTCACCAATGAAGTTGCAAAAACTGTGCTACTACGCACAGGGTTATGCTTTGGCTGAAGGCAACCAATTATTCGATGAAGATTTTCAAGCATGGCAACATGGACCAGTTGTAAATGATCTGTATGATAAGTACAGAGAGTATAAGTGGCGACAAATCAGTGAAGATGTAGGGGATGCGGATGATGCAATATTAGAATTTATTACTGATGTTGTAAGCGCTTACGGCAGATATGATGGAGCCGCGTTAAGCACTATGACTCATCGTGAAAGTCCTTGGGTTGATGCTCGCGGTGATTTAGATGAATCACAGGGAAGCACCGCTATAATGACAAAAAAATCTATTGGCAACTTTTTCGCTGCAAAGCTAAAGACTGCTGATGTCTGACAAATTCTCAAAAATTGCTGCAAAAGATGCAAAGGCAGTTAGTAGTGAAAAATTAAAAATTTCGTTTGAATACATGGATTGGGAAACGGAAGAGTTCTTTTTTCATGGATTAGAACAGGGGTATTATATAAAATTTTTCGAGTGTATCACTCAGATCAAACAATCAGTAGAAAAGGATATATTAGAACAAACTCATCCGTCATTAACGCCTAAATCAATATTCAATAAAAATGGAACAAAAAACGAATTTCCTGTAAGCGTTATAGATAGAGTGGCTAACAAACTGTTTCTAGAAACAAGAGATAAAGAGTCAGCAAATGATGAAGCGGAGTCTATAACCACAAGAAGGGCATTTGAGGTTAGGGTTGCCAAAACATACGGAAGGCTACACGGGTTTATTTGGAATAACATATTTCATGTGGTGTGGGTGGATCCAGCACATAATCTTTATCCTCTAAACAAGTATGGGGTTCGTAAACAAGAGGATTACGCTACGGTTAAATCTTTCTCTGGTGAAGAAATTGTAAGGCTTAGAGATGAGCTGAGAAATTTACAGGAGCAATACGATGAATTGTATAAGGAATGGTCTTCAAAATAGCGCATAACACATCGCTTATTAAAAGCGAGTAATTTTGAGTGTACTTTGCGATCGCGGATTTTGACCTATACTTAGACCATGCCCAAATTAGATATAATCCATGATGCAGTAAGAAATGCACTAATAAAGGACGGCTGGGTAATTACGGACGATCCCTATATAATTCAGTATCGGAAAACAACTTTGTATGCTGATCTTGGTGCTGAAATGGAGGAAATCAGACAATGGATAAATTAACTGAGTATCCTAAATTAATTAAGCGTATATTGATGGAATATATAGAACTTTGTAATCGTCGCAATCATCGAGATATAGAAACATTCTTGATTGTTGATGAGACAAAAGGACACTATATTTGGATGAACCTTGGCTGGCAAAATGGTGAACGTTTTACGGGTATGACTGTTTATGTTCGTATTCGAGATAATAAATTTTGGATTGAGGAAGACTGGACTGAAGAAGGTATTGCAACGGATTTGGTTCGCGCAGGTGTTGCAAAAGAGGACATAGTACTGGCATTTCATGAACCTAAGATGCGTCAACATACAGATTTTGCAGTAGCTTCGTAGCCGTATCACAGGCTAACACTGCGTTGGAAACGACCTCATCAAAAGCGATCTTTAAAACCAAATTTTGTTTGCAGAGGCTCAACTTCACCGTTGGGCAGTTGCAGAAGCCTTTTCTCAAAATATCCGTTAAATATTTTTAGATTTACTTTAACTTTGGTCTAGGTCACTTGAATAAGTAGGATTTCATCCTGATTTCATAATCCTGTGGCAAAGTACATAGAGTGATGCCTTACAGTATTTGAATTCATGCTCAACACGGTTCTTAAATGGTCGATCGCCCAGCGTTGGTTAGTCGTCATCGGTGCGATTGTGATCACATTTTTGGGAGGCTATAATCTTACCAAAATGCCCTTGGATGTCTTTCCTAGCTTTGCGCCACCGCAGGTCGAGATTCAAACTGAGGCATCAGGTTTAGCTCCTGAAGAAGTGGAATCATTAATTACACTGCCTATTGAAAGCGCCGTCAATGGAACTCCAAATGTTGTGACCGTGAGATCGGCTTCGGCGGTGGGAATTTCGACAGTCAAAATTATTTTTGATGGTAATACAGATATTTATAGAGCGCGGCAATTGGTTGCCGAACGTTTGCAGCAAGTCCGTTCCAAACTTCCAGAGGGAGTCAAAGAGCCAGAAATATCGCCCGTCTCTTCGCCGATTGGCACGATTTTGATGTATGCATTTTCAGTGGAAGAGAACGCAAATAATTCTGCTGCGAAAACTGACTTAATGGAAGTACGGCGGATCGTTGATCGCGATATATCAAACCGTTTACTTGCCGTGTCAGGAGTATCCCAGTTAATCGTCTATGGTGGCGATGTCAGACAATATCAGGTCTTAGCCGATCCTGCTAAATTAGTCGCTTTTAATGTTTCGCTGCAACAGGTAACGGAAGCTGCTAGACAAGCAAATCTCAATGCGGCGGGTGGATTTTTGATTAATACCGATCGCGAAGAAATCATCAGAGGTGTGGGGCGCATTGAAACTATCGAGGAATTAGCGGAAGCAGTGGTGATCGCTCGCGATGGCAAGCCCGTAAAGTTAGGCGATGTTGCTGAAGTGAAAGTGGGAGCCGCCCTTGCACGAGGCGATGGCAGCATTAATGGCAAACGGGCCGTGGTGTTGCTAATCAATAAACAACCGCAAGCAGATACACCGAAAGTGACTCATGCTGTCGAAGAAGCGATCGCAGAATTACAAACGGCTTTGCCTAAAGATGTGAAAGTACAGGTGACATTTCGACAAGAGAGCTTTATTGAGGCGGCGATCGACAATGTGCGCGACTCCCTCCGTGATGGCATCATCATTGTCGCGATCATCATGATTATGTTTTTGATGAACTGGCGTACTACGATAATTACGCTCAGCGCGATTCCCCTATCAGTTTTGATCGGAATGTTGATTTTGTCTTGGTTCGGACAGGGGATTAATACGATGACCTTGGGCGGTTTGGCAGTGGCGATCGGCTCGGTGGTCGATGACTCCATCGTTGATATGGAAAACTGCTATCGAGGAATGCGTCAAAACCAAGCCGAAGGAAATCCGAAACATCCCTTTACGGTGGTTTATGACACTTCCGTAGAAGTACGAGTAAGTGTAATTTTCTCCACAATCATTATTGGCGTAGTTTTTGCGCCGATTTTTACTCTGACGGGAGTAGAAGGAAATATTTTTGCACCAATGGGCGTGGCTTATCTAGTATCTATTTTTGCCTCAACGTTAGTAGCCATGACCCTATCTCCTGCTCTCTGTGCGATTTTACTAGCTTCCAGCCAACTGCCTAGCGATGAAACATGGGTGAGTAACTTTGCTCAGAGGCTATATCGTCCTTTGCTAAATCTATCTATTCACCGCCCCAAATTAATTCTGTTTCCTGCGATCGCGGCTTTACTTGCTTCTTTGATCATTTTGCCAAGCCTCGGTCGCGTTTTCTTGCCAGAGTTTCAAGAGCGATCGCTAGTTAATACAATTTTGCTATATCCATCAACTTCCCTCGAAACGACCAATCGCATGGGCCTAGCGCTGCAAGATGTCCTCAAAGATGACCCAAATTTTGAAACCGTGCAACTGCGCTCTGGTCGCGCCGCAGGTGATGCTGATGCTGCGGGTGTCAACCTTGGTCATATCGACGTAGAACTTAGCGATCGCGGTATTCGCGATCGTGAAGGCAGCATCAATAAACTGCGTCAAGAATTTAATAAACTTCCGGGGGTAGCTTCTAATATTGGCGGTTTTATATCCCATCGTATGGATGAAGTCTTGTCGGGAGTGAGGAGTGCGATCGCGGTCAAAGTCTTTGGTCCAGATTTAGAAGAACTACGAGCGATCGGCAAGGAAGTAGAAACTGCGATGAAGAGTATTTCTGGCATTGTCGATTTGCAATTGGAACCACAGGTTCCTGTCCGCCAATTACAGATTAAGTTTGATCGCCCAATGGCAGCAAGATATGGGCTAACGATCGGGCATCTTGCCGAAATGATTGAAACTTCTCTTAATGGTAAAACCGTATCTCAAGTTCTCAAAGGACAGCAATTATTTGACTTAGTAGTATGGCTCAAGCCTGAATCTAGAAATGATTTGGAGTCCATTCGTAATCTCTTAGTCGATACGCCGACAGGACAAAAAATCCCTCTATCTCAGGTTTCTCAGATTGAATATGGCACGGGACCAAATACGATTAATCGCGAAAATGTCTCTCGCTTGCTAGTAGTTTCCGCAAATGTATCTGGACGTGACATGCGATCGGTGGTCAACGAAATCCAATCAAAAGTAAAACAACAAGTAACTTTGCCTTCAGGCTATTTCATCCAATATGGCGGTCAGTTTGAATCAGAAGAACGCGCCACCCAAAACCTGTTAGTGTTTGGCGGGCTTGCTGCATTAATCATCGCCGTATTAATGTATTTCGCGGTAAAATCTATCCCTGCAATGTTGATGATTATGGTGAATTTACCATTAGCGCTAGTCGGTGGAATATTCTCGATCGCCATTAGCGGCGGCGTAATTTCTGTTGCATCTCTAGTCGGTTTCATCACCCTATTTGGTGTTGCAGTACGCAATGGATTATTACTAGTCGATAATTACAATCAGAAACTGGCTAAGGGAATACCATTCCTGCAAGTAATTCGGGAAGGCTCGATGGAGCGTCTAGTTGCAATCTTGATGACTGCTCTAACATCAGCGCTCGGTATGGTTCCATTAGTAATTGGCACAGGTGCTGGCAAAGAGATCTTACAACCGCTTGCAGTAGTAGTCTTAGGCGGTCTATTCACATCTACAGCATTAACTCTATTAGTGCTTCCTGCCTTGTATTCACAGTTTGGTAAGTATGTCGCTCCCAAACAAGTAGAGGCTATCGATATTGATGGAACTCAAAGCTTGGGAGGCACAAGTATGTAGGTCATCTTACGTAGAAGTTTCTAAGACCCTCACCCCTAGCCCCTCTCCCGCAGGAGAGGGGGCTGGGGGGTGAGGGCAGCTTTTCTGTCTGCGTAACATCAGTATATAAGTATAATAAAACGTATCCGTATCCTCTCAATATTCGGTAGTGTTTCAAACTTTTTGGAAAGCAAATAAAAATTGTAAGGTAGAAAAAATAGCTAGTTTGGTTTTGCCATTTTTATCAAATCCCCTTATTGTTAGTGTCATTAATTTTTCGCCACCTGTATTTTGAAATTTTGAAATGCTTTCGCTGTAAGGCTTAACAAAGTGAAATTTTGCTGGCGGCGAAAAATTAATGACACTAACCCTTATTCAACAAGTCTGAAACACTACCGATTCCCGATTAACAATCCCAAGGCTCTACTACAAAGAGAGTCTTGGGATTGTCGAAAAGTATAGAATACCCTCAATGAATTATGTGGGAACAAGTTCTCCAGGACGTAATTTCATCCATTTTCCTATTTCTGAGGAAAAGCTCTCACAACCCACCACATCCCATTCCATTTGAATGTCTTCAGGATCAGTTTTGATATTGACATTAATCGTCGGCGAGGTT
This sequence comes from Pseudanabaena sp., assembly GCA_041687725.1. Lineage (GTDB taxonomy): Bacteria > Cyanobacteriota > Cyanobacteriia > Pseudanabaenales > Pseudanabaenaceae > Pseudanabaena. Next base: position 6,667 of record JBDNJN010000104.1, on the reverse strand, counting down.
GCCTCAAAGTCTGGATGATCGGTTAAATGCGGTTGCAGATGTAACGCCTCGACAGAGTGATAGGTGATGCAGCGATCGACATAGGTGCAGTTGATGCAGATGCACATAGCAGTTATACCTAATTCATTGAGCTATCCTAACCCAAGTTGGGTAGTGTGTCACATTGGTTAAGCCACCATAACGATATGGGCAGCGATGATATGCCAAGTTCCCTTAGAAGAGACAGCCCAAACGCGCGTGAAACGAAAATCCCCATTTGCAGGACTACCATCATAGCTCCCTGATATTTGCATTCGCACTGAAACAATCGCCACCTCTCATTTGAATATGCTGCTCAGAAGGTTTCAACTCATTTATCTTAATCAAACCAGATTCGTGAGCAGCTTGTTCCCTTATCTCAAATGGTTGCTGCTTAAAAACTTCAATGATTTATTCTTGTTTATGACTGTCGATAACTTCTAACAATTTACCCGATTCAATATTACAGACAACTATCACAAAATTGACCTGTCTTTTTTTTTGACTTACTTCATTGATGCTGATCCGTTTTACTCCTTGTCAATTATCCTTCTTTTTTAGCTCAAACTGACGCTTGAAAATTCCTTGTACTTGATCCCAACTTAACGATTCGTCTCGCCTAACCTGTTCGATACTCGTACTTTGTACTCGTTCATAAATGTACTCTTCATATCTTTGAGTGTATCTTCTTTCCCAGTCAGCGAATGTCAAGCGCTCTGTAAAATATCTTTGGCAATGTTGACAATAAAATTGACGGCGTGGCGTTTCTAGATACACATTTTTACCAAATATTGATAAATCTCGTATCGATATTGGTCGATTTTGATGTAATTCTTCGCTGATTTGGTTACAATGTGGACAGATGGCTTTCTCATGTAAAAATCGAAGTTTTAAAGTTATTTGATGCTCCTCTTTGGTCATCCTATCCACTGTTGTATCAGCAATATTTAACAAACTATCTAGGTTTAAGTCCATAGCTCTTAACTGTTGTATTTGTACTGTCCTATACATTATACACCCTAAACCCAGAAGATCCTGTTATTTTAAGTCTAACGTTAACAACCTCTCGAATCCTTGTAATTGGAACAACAATTTTCTATATCGCCGATCTTTTCCCTAGCTCTCGATCGCTAGGCTATCAAGTTAAAAATGTCATCTTATCTAGTTTTACTTCTCCACTGATCAACTTGGGTAAATCTTCTTACTCAGTAATTGATCTCTTGATTTTAGCTGTAATGCTATTGGGATTAATACTATTTGCGCGACTAACAACAAACCTCCTACGTCAACGGATTTTAAATTTAGCAGGGATAAATCGAGGCACGCAAGAGGCGATCGCAGTTTTAGCCCAATATAGCTTAATCTTTATTGGGACATTGATTTTATTGCAAATTTGGGGATTAGATCTAAGTTCCCTTACCATTTTGGCTAGCGCCCTAGGTATTGGATTAGGTATTGGTTTACAAGATATTGCTAAAAATTTTGGTAGTGGTTTAATTCTGATTTTTGAACGACCTATCCAAGTTGGTGATTTTATTGAAGTTGGCAACTTACATGGAACTGTGGAAAGAATTGGCGCTCGTAGCACCGAAATTCGTACCCTCGATCTTGTATCGATCATCGTTCCCAATTCTCGATTTCTGGATAGTGAAGTAATCAATTGGAGTCATGGCAATCCCATTTCGCGACTGCATATTCCTCTAGGAGTTGGTTATGGTTCTGATCCTAAGCAAGTTAGATTAGCTTTAATAGAAGCAGCTAACCATCCTAAAATCTTGCAATCCCCACCACCGCAAGTTTTATTCAAAGGATTTGGTGACAATTCTTTGGATTTTGAGTTATTAGTTTGGACTTCAGAACCTCATAAACAGTTTTTACTAAAAAGTGATCTTCGATTCCTCATATTTGAAATTCTTGCCCAACATCACATTGAGATCCCATTTCCACAACGTGACTTAAACTTAAAATCAGGAAAGATAGAGTTGTCATCAAAGCTTGAATCAGCCTTAATTAGCCTAGCTGAACGGATGAACTTTGATAGTGGCAAAGATAACTTACAAAACACAGACAGTGATTTAGAACGTAGCAATCAGAATGATTAAGCGCCATTAGCGATTAAAAAAACACCATATATCCTGATATATTGCTTTCTTCTTGGTAATTTTTATAATTGTCCAAAATCTGCTTTAATAGTTGCCAAGGACTCATTATTAATTTTTCATAGCTGAGCTAAATTTGTTATTTAATCCTAAAAATATCACTTCCCAGAATATTTTCAAGAATGAATCTGTACTGTTAAATACATTTGACTATGCCTAAGAACATTAACAACGAAACCTCCCACGAGAACAAGAGCTTATATATTTTATTAATCAGCATTCACGGGCTGATTAGAGGTAATAATCTTGAACTAGGACGTGACGCTGATACTGGAGGGCAGACAAAATACGTGGTAGAACTAGCTAAAGCCCTAGCCAAGCAGCCGAATGTAGAACAAGTTGACTTGATCACAAGGTTGATCGTTGACAATGCTGTAGACGATGATTACGGGGCTGTGACTGAAGTTTTATCAGAAAACGCGCAGATCGTTAGGATTGAGACAGGAGGTGAAGGTTACATTCCTAAAGAAGAATTGTGGAGCCATCTTGATGGGTTTATCGATCGCTTGTTTGACTGGCTACTCAGTCTTCCGCGTCTACCTGATATTATTCATAGCCACTACGCCGATGCTGGATATGTCGGGGTGCGTCTTTCTCATTTAACAGGTTTACCTCTGATCCATACTGGACATTCTTTAGGACGTGATAAGTTTCGACGTTTGCTAGCTTCTGGCATGACGATGGAACAGATAGAAGAGCGTTATCATATGCTCCAAAGGATTAGTGCTGAAGAAGATACGTTAAGTAATGCGGATTTAGTAATTACTAGCACTCGTAATGAAATCGAAGATCAATACTTACTTTATGATTACTACACGCCAGATAACATGGCGATTATTCCACCAGGGACTGATTTAAAGCAGTTTTATCCTCCCACGGATCTCGATTGCGATCGCAGTTTCAAGGATATTCTCAAGAAGTTTTTACACGATCCCGATAAGCCAATGATTTTGGCATTATCTCGCCCCGACGAACGAAAAAACATCGTTTCTCTTTTAGAAGCCTATGGTCGATCGCCCCGTTTGCAGGAATTAGCAAATTTGGTAATTATTGCAGGTAATCGAGATGATATTCGCGAACTCAATGAAGGCGCTCAAAATGTTTTAACCGAGTTATTGTTGGTGATTGATTGCTACGAGCTATATGGTTCAGTAGCATTACCAAAACATCATAGTTCTGACGAAGTTGCGGATATTTATCGCTTAGCGGCTAGTTCAAAGGGAGTTTTTGTAAATCCTGCTCTTACTGAACCTTTTGGACTAACACTATTAGAAGCTGCGGCAAGTGGATTGCCATTGGTAGCCACAGAGAATGGTGGCCCCGTGGATATTATTGGTAACTGCCACAATGGATTGTTAGTTGATCCTCTAAATAGTGAGTCTATTTCTGGAGCCTTACTCCAGATTTTAGAAAATGCGACTCTATGGCAGCAATTTTCAGAAAATGGCTTAAAGAATGTTGCTAAATTCTATTCATGGGATGCCCACGCTCAAACTTATCTGCAAAAGATTCAACCCTTCTTATTGCACAAAGAACCTTTTCCCAAGCCAGCCTTATTACCTAAAGCGGGACAATATCCTAGACGAGCGATTTTTTCGGCGATCGACAATACGTTGTTAGGCGATGGGGAAGCATTAGCACAATTTATTCAAGTTGTGCGTCAACGACAAAGAAAATTTTTATTCGGCATTGCGACAGGACGGCGATTGGATTCTGTTCTCAAGATTTTAAAAACCTACGGTATCCCTACCCCTGATGTTCTGATTACTAGTTTGGGAACAGAAATTTATTATCCTCCCCAACTGGCTCCTGATATTACGTGGAATCACCATATCGACAATTGGTGGACACCACAGGTATTACGACGCATTATCGATCCCTTACCAGGAATTAAGCTGCAATCCAAAGAGGAGCAAAGTCGGTTTAAGGTTTCTTATTACTATGATGCCAACATCGCACCACCAATGGAAGAGATTTTGACGTTATTGCGCCAACAAGAAATCTCAGTTAATACCACACTCTCTTTCGGTCAATATCTAGATTTTGTGCCTGCTAGAGCTTCCAAAGGTTTGGCTTTGCGATATGTGGCAAGACAATGGAATATTCCGTTGGAAAAAGTGTTGGTAAATGGTGGCTCTGGTGGTGACGAAGATATGCTAAGGGGTAACACTTTAGGCGTGGTCGTTGATAATCGTCATCGTGAAGAGCTGCTGGGACTGAATGATACAGAACAGGTCTACTTTGCTGATGGCGCTCATGCTTGGGGTATTTTGGAGGCGATCGCCCATTATGATTTCTTTAATTTGTAGATGTATGCTCAATTCAAACTTAATTTATGAGATAGGCTCAAGAGCTAATGATGTTAACTATTTATGGAACCACTGATGCAAAAACTATTTATCTGCACTGATCTCGATCGCACTTTATTACCCAATGGAAAGCAAGCCGAATCTCCCGAAGCGCGAACGATTTTTGCTCGTTTAGTAAGTCGCCCAGAAGTTAGCTTGGCATATGTTAGCGGTAGAAATCTATCATTGGTGCAAGAAGTAATTGAAAAGTACGATCTGCCATTGCCTGACTTTGTTGTTGGTGATGTGGGAAGCACGATTTATCACTTTAATGGCGATATCTGGCAATACTATCAAAACTGGTCGCAGGAGATTGCAGCAGATTGGCAAGGGCTAAATTCTGTGGACTTACAACCTTTTTTTACCGACATAGTCGATATATCTCATTTGACGTTGCAAGAAGCTGACAGGCAGAATCGATTTAAACTAAGTTACTATTTGCCATTGGAAGTCGATAATCAGGCTTTGCGGACTTGTATGAATCTGCGCTTGCAAGAACAGAATATTGCCGCTAGTTTGATTTATAGCGTTGATGAAGCCAAAGCGATCGGTCTATTGGATATATTGCCTGCTAGTGCCACTAAGTTTCATGCAATAGAGTTTCTCAGAGGCAAACTGGGTTTTGATTATAGCAATACAGTTTTTGCGGGAGATAGCGGCAATGATTTACCCGTTTTGGTGAGTGATGTACCTTCGGTTTTAGTTGCCAATGCCCATGAGGAGATCATTAAAACCGCCCAATTGCAAACCCAATCGCAAGGAAACACGAATAGTTTGTATCTAGCAAAGGGCGATTTTTTGGGAATGAATGGGAACTATAGTGCGGGAATTCTGGAAGGAATTGCCTATTATCACCCACATACAAAACAATGGATGGAGTAAAAAAAATGAATCTTAAATCAATGGTTCATGTTTTTGGAGAAGTGTTATTTGATTGCTTCCCAGATGGTAGCCGTGTCGTTGGTGGCGCACCATTTAATGTCGCGTGGAACTTGCAGTCGTTTGGACTTGCACCTCAGTTTATCAGTCGTATTGGTGATGATTTAGATGGCAAAGAGATTGTAATGCGAATGGTGGATTGGCAGATGAGTCAATCGGCTCTGCAAATCGATCCGATTCATCCGACAGGTTTGGTTCGTGTAGAAATTGATCATGGCGAGCCGCATTATGAAATTGTTGCTGATAGTGCCTATGACTTCATTGATGCGAATTTATTGCCAAGTATCAAAACTGACGGAATTCTCTATCATGGTTCTCTAGCGCTCAGAAATCCGACTTCACTTAAAGCATTACAAGTATTAAAATCTAATCATCAGGGTAAAATCTTTGTCGATGTCAATCTCCGCGACCCTTGGTGGCAAAAGAAAACTCTGTTTTCATTACTTGACGATGCAAATTGGGTCAAGATCAACGAACATGAATTAGAGGTGCTATGTCCTGAAGCATCTGACCTAGAATCGGCGATAAATATTTTTAGCAAGCGGTTTGACCTTGATATACTAATTGTTACTTTGGGCGAAAAAGGGGCGATCGCATGGAATAAGCAACAATTTATCAAGGTGCAGCCTACCGCTAATACTCAAGTTGTAGACACAGTTGGGGCTGGCGATGCCTTTGCCTCAGTGTTTTTGTTAGGACTAAGTAAAGAATGGGCGATCGAAACTACACTAGAAAGGGCGCAAGCTTTTGCTGGGGAAATCGTCACAAGGCACGGAGCAACCATTAACGATCTTGAGTTTTATCAGAAATTCAGTCAGCAATGGAACTAGATGTGATACCACTTCTATTCCAACTAAAGATTGATGTTACGTGGAACGAAGACCGCCCTCACCCCCCTCACCCCTAGGGAGCTACGGTGTACACACAAGTCTCAAAAACCCCCTTTAATTCCCCCTTGCAAAGGGGAAAAACCAGAAATCTTGTTCCCTCCCCTTTGCAAGGGGAGGGCTAGGGAGGGGTTTTGATAACTTGTGTGTACACGGTAGCCCCTACGGAGAGGGGTGAGGCAGGGTGGTTTCATTTTCGGAAAGGGTTAGAGGGTAAGAACTTTCAGGTTGCGCCAGAGGAAATGAATGGAGAGAAATCAGGAAGAGCAGGAGAGAATATCAAAAGCTTGATGAACCTGATTAGCGAGAACACGTT
>JBDNJN010000103.1:0-12720 GCA_041687725.1 Pseudanabaena sp. | reverse complement strand
CGATCAAACAGAAAGAGGTAAAACTGAAGTGTTAAGAGAATTAATACGCAGTTTAAAAATCAATCTTAAAAGCGTAGATTATTGTAAATAAGACGGGTATCGAACCCGTCCTATTTACACGCTTACATCCCGTCGCTCACCTGAGTACAGGTAGAGCGCGGGGCTTTCGCTTAGTAGCTAAAACTTAGATAAGGTCTGTCGGTGTGAAGCTTCACAATGGCTTTCTGGGTTTTAATTTTATTGCATAGTCCACTTAGCATAAAATAGATAGAGATTAACTTTTATTGAGCAGGGATATTTTAAGAGGCAAAACATGGGGCAAACACTCGAAGCTGTCGCGATTGACTATCAAACAGAAAACTATCGCGATGCCTACAGTCGAATCAATGCGATCGTCATTGAGGGCGAAGCTGAGGCGTACAGCAACTATCTCCAACTAGGGGAGCTAATGCCCGAATTTACTCAAGAGCTAAACAGGCTTGCCAAAATGGAGGATCGCCACAAAAAAGGTTTTATCGCCTGTGGTAAAAACCTCAATGTCACACCCGACATGGATTTTGCAAAGAAATTCTTTTCTGAATTGCATCACAATTTCCAGAAAGCATTTGCAACAGGGGATATTGTCACTTGTCTGTTGATCCAATCACTAATTATTGAGTGCTTTGCGATCGCCGCTTACAACATCTATATTCCTGTTGCCGATCCTTTTGCTCGCAAGATCACTGAAGGCGTAGTTAAAGATGAGTACTTGCATCTTAACTTTGGCGAAGAATGGTTGCAAAATCATTTTGACGACTCCAAAGCTCCTTTAGAGCAAGCCAATCGTCAAAACCTGCCACTCGTTTGGAAAATGCTCAACCAAGTGGAAACCGATGCCAAAGTCCTTGGCATGGAAAAAGAAGCTTTGATTGAAGACTTCATGATCCAATATGGCGAAAGCCTTGGCAAAATCGGCTTCACGACCCGCGACATTATGAGAATGTCCGCAATGGGTTTGGTCGCTGCTTAACCACTCCATGAACGCGCCGTTGGCGCGTTCATGATTCTTCTTTTCGTTGACAACTGTAACTGGTAACTGCAATCGATGTTTGGTCTAATTGGGCATTTAACAAGTCTTGAACACGCTCAGTCTGTAGCGAGGGAATTAGGCTATCCCGAATACGCCGATCAGGATTTGGAATTTTGGTGTAGCGCTCCGCCCCAAATCGTCGATCGCATCAAAGTTACAAGTGCGACAGGTCAACAGATCGAAGGCTTGTATATTGAATCCTGTTTTTTACCTGAAATGTTGGCAAACAGCAAAATTAAAACCGCCATTCGCAAGATCCTTAACGCGATGGCACTCGCTCAAAAAAGTAATGTCGATATCACCGCTTTGGGTGGATTTTCTTCAATTATTTTCGAGAACTTTAATCTCAATCAGATGTCGAGTGTGCGAAATATTCAACTAGAGTTCGATCGCTTCACCACAGGCAATACGCACACCGCCTATATAATTTGTCGCCAGATCGAAGAAGCAAGCCGTAAATTTGGGATTGATTTGGCTAAAGCGACAGTAACCGTTTGCGGCGCAACGGGTGATATTGGTAGCGCTGTATGTCGTTGGCTCGATGCGCGGACTAATATTAAAGAATTATTGCTAGTTGCCCGAAATCAAGAACGTTTGCAAGAATTGCAAGCCCAACTCGGTCGTGGCAAAGTGATGGCGATCAGCGATGCGCTGCCCCAGTCGGACATTATTGTTTGGGTAGCAAGTATGGCAAAAGGAATGGCGATCGATGGGGCAAACCTTAAGCGTCCTTGCATCCTGATTGATGGAGGCTATCCCAAAAATATGTCTACACTTGTTCAAGAAGATGGCATCCATGTTATTGATGGCGGCATTGTTGAACATAGTCTCGATATTGATTGGAAAATCATGAAAATCGTCAATATGACCGCCCCTGCCCGTCAGCTTTTTGCTTGTTTCGCTGAAGCGATGCTCTTAGAGTTTGAGGGTTGGCATACCAATTTCTCTTGGGGACGCAACCAAATCAGCATTGAAAATATGGATAAAATTGGCGAAGTTTCGATCAAGCATGGATTTAGACCGCTAATCAATTAGCTTAAACCAAAAAAGCTATGGCGCACGCTGTGCGCCATAGCTTTTTTGGTTTTATGTATATCTAAGTAGGTATACTTTTGGTATGCTGCTAATCATGAAGTGTAAAGCTTAAAAAGTGGAAAACTTACGCGCATAATTTTGGAATTTCTCATGAAATTATCTGAATTTCTAATCCAAGGACAACGACTGCGACAACAAGATCGCACTTTAGCGATCGCCTATTTTGAACAGTGTCTTCAAGATCTAAGTATTGCGGAATTAGATACCAGCACAATCGCGAAAATTTCACTGGATTTGGCGGTGGAACTAATTGCGACCAAGCAACCACAATCATTACAAAGAGCGCAAGTCCTTATTCAACAAGCAGAAAATTGTTTAGATAAAAATCAAAACTCAGATCCTAATCACGAACAAAAAGCCTATCTGCTCTATGTGCGTGCATTTCTATTGCTTGAGTCGGGGGAATTGAGCGATGTTTTAAATATTTTGCAAGCTGCTTATGATACTTATGGCAATAGTCAAGAAGGACAAGCTCTCACTGACGACGCAATTGGTCAATATTATTTGCAAGTAAATGATCTTGAATCGGCGCTAACGAGTTTTGAGCGATCGCTTTCAGTACGTCTTGAAATAGAAGATAAATATGCGATCGCCACAAGTTATGCCCACTTAGGACAATTGTATTTGTCATCTGAGAATATCAATCAAGCCGCTAGTCTTTTTCAAAGCACTCTCGATATTGCCTTAGCCAATTCCGATAATTCTTTGCGGTTGCCAGCACTTAAAGGGCTAGCAAAAGTGGCGATCGCCGAATCTCAATGGCAATCAGCAATTGAATTGATCAAAGAAGCAATTTCTTTACTCCAAGAACCAGTTGATACGATTGAAATAGGCTATTTATATTGCGATCTGGCTGAAGCATTATTGGGCGATCAGCAAATTGAAGAAAGCCTGATCTGCATGAGAATAAATGCTTTACCCCGTTTTCGAGATTACCAATATCTCCAAGGAATTGCGATCGCTAAACATCTGCGCGGACGCATTTATACCCATCGCTTGCTAAAAGGGCTGGATAGCCTCGATGAAGATGCGATCGAAACGGCGGAAGATTCTTTGCTAGATGCTTCGATCGCTTTTGAGCAATTTGGAATGATGTCTAACTATGCCAAAGTTCTGTACGACTTGGCTTGTCTCTATCAGCTATGCAGTAGTTCGCAGCTTCACTATCAATATCAAGGAAAGTCGTTGCGATCGCTAGAACTATCTCTCAGTGTCTTAGATCAGCTTGGGATGAGTAATACGCAACTTGCTTTGCAGGTGGAAGCGATGCTTAACAAAGTCATGCGCGGCAGTTTCTAAAACAGAAAGAAGAGGTTGCGGCGCAACCTCTTCTTTCTGTTTTATTTGGTTGCTGTGGTCTTTTTGGTGGTCGTGGTCTTTTTCGTTGTTTTTGCGGCGGTTTTAGTTGTTGCGGGTTTAGTTGCTGTAGATTTTGTGGTGGTCTTTTTCGTAGTGGTTTTCTTGGTTTCACTAGAAGCCGATTTGGTACTTTTATTAGTACTTTTACTGGTGCTTTTACTAGATTTAGATTTAGCCGCTAACATCGACAGCGCCTCTTCTACCGTCAGACCTTCTACTGTTTGCTCCTTGGTTAAAGATACATTCACCTTGCCATGCTTCACATAGGGACCGTACTTACCATCGAGAATCTCGATCGCATCATCATCATCGGGATGTTTACCGAGAGATTTTAAGACTTTGGCGGCGGCGGCTCCGCGTAGAGTTTTTGGTTGAGCTAGAAGTTCTAAGGCGCGTTCTAAGGCGATCGTGTAAGGGTCATCAGTGGACTTTAGCGATCGGTTGTCGTCCTTGTCACCATTGCCTTTGACATGACAAACATAGGGACCAAAACGCCCAGTATTCACAAATACGCGATTACCAGTTTCAGGATGTTCGCCCAAGGTGCGTGGCAAAGCTAGCAACTTCACCGCCATATCGAGGGTGACTTGTTCGGGTTGCATTCCCTTTAGCAAAGATGCGCGTTTTGGTTTCGGAACTGCATCGGTGGCTTGACCTAGTTGCACATAGGGGCCATATTGACCCATCATCATGAAGATCGGCTCATTCAGTTCAGGATGAATACCGACTTGATCGGGACCTTCGAGTTTTTGTTTGAGCAGAAGTTCGATTTTTTCAGGAACTAAATCGGAAGGAGTGAAGTTTTGAGGGATGGAAGAATTAACCATGCGATCGCCATCGCCGACTTGAATATAAGCGCCAAATTTACCGATTTTGACCTTAACATCATCATCTAAACCTTCGAGGCGGACTGTCCGCGCTGATTCACCATCGATCAGACTTTCGCGAGATTTCACCTGTCCGCTTAAACCCTGATCGCCCGAATAGAACTTCTTGAGATAGGGCAGCCATTCCACACTACCTGTCGAAATATCATCAAGGGTTTGTTCCATTTTGGAAGTAAAACTGGGATCGACAAGATTGGGGAAATGCTCTTCTAATAGACTGGTAACAGCGAAGGCAGTAAAGCTAGGAATCAGGGCATTATTGACAAGCTGGACATAGCCGCGATCGCAGATTGTGCCAATAATGCTGGCGTAGGTGCTAGGACGACCAATACCTTCACTTTCGAGCATTTTCACAAGGGCGGCTTCAGTAAATCGCGCAGGTGGTTGGGTATCATGCCCAACTGTTTTCGATTCGCGGCAATCAGGATGATCACCGATTTTGAGCGGTGGTAGCATTACTTCTTTTTCTTCGAGCGCCGCATCAGGATCATCAGAACCTTCGACATAAGCGCGGAAAAATCCTGCAAAATCGATACGTTTGCCCGAAGCGCGAAACATTGCATCCTCAACGGTCAACTGCACGCTGAGCATGGTTAATTGAGCATCTGCCATTTGAGAGGCAACAGTGCGCTTCCAAACGAGATCATAGAGTGCTAATTCGCGCCCCGACAGTCCTGTTTCTTGAGGAGTGCGGAAAGTCTCACCTGCGGGACGAATTGCTTCGTGGGCTTCCTGTGCGCCTTTCGATTTAGTCACATACTGGCGCGGTTCTTTGCTGAGGAAATTATTGCCATACATCGTGGCGACCGATTGACGCGCCGCCGCGATCGCCTGTTGCGACAAATGCACCGAGTCAGTACGCATATAAGTAATAAAGCCTTGTTCGTACAAAGCCTGAGCAACCCGCATCGCGTCTCTTGCCGATAAACGCAATTTGCGGTTGGCTTCTTGCTGGAGCGTGGAGGTGGTGAAAGGTGGGGAAGGCTTGCGGGTGGTAGGGCGCTCATCAAGATTGCTGACTGACCAGACTTTGCCGTTTAATTTGGTTTGCAAAGCGATCGCCGCCGCTTCATCCAACAATACAACTTTCCGACCCTTAGCAATTTTGCCAGTCGCTTCATCAAAGTCTTTACCCGTCGCCACATTCACGCCACCGACTGAGACCAACTGCACAGGAAATTCTTGTTTCGGTGCATAGAGATTTGCTTTCAAATCCCAATAACTACCTGATTTAAAAGCGCGGCGCTCGCGTTCACGGTTAACAATTACGCGCACGGCGACCGACTGCACTCGTCCTGCTGACAAGCCCCATGCAATTTTTTTCCAGAGCAAAGGCGAGAGGGTGTAACCGACAAGGCGATCAAGGATACGCCGAGTTTCTTGGGCATGAACTAGGCGATCGTCGATTTGGCGACAATTTTCTAACGCGCCTTTAATTGCCTCAGAGGTGATCTCATGGAAAACCATGCGCTTAATCGGCACTTTGGGCTGCAAGATTTGCAACAAGTGCCACGAAATACTTTCGCCTTCACGATCTTCGTCAGTCGCTAGGATCAGTTCTTTGACACCCTTTAGCGCCGCCTTGAGTTCACGGACGATCTTTTTCTTATCGTCTGGGACGATATACAGTGGCTCAAAGTCAGCATCAACATTCACGCCGAGCTTTGCCCATTCAGTGCCTTTGAGTTCAGCAGGGATGTCACTGGCTGATTGTGGCAAATCGCGCACATGACCCATTGATGCCTCTACTCGATATCCAGCAGGCAAAAAGTTGCGAATGGTGCGGGCTTTAGTGGGCGATTCGACAATAACAAGGGTGGACATATTAGCCTATGAGGTTCACGACAATCAAAAAAAAAGACAATCAAGAAGGCAAATCAATGGTTTATCAAAAAATACCTTCTTAACCTATATACAATGTTTATGCAGAAGTTTACTATTTTTCAGTAGTTCGGTAACTACACTACTAAGTTAGCTATAACTGCCAGTTGCAAATTTGGTCATTGAGTGCTTTGGACTTTATTAATACATGGAAAGTCAGATCCTGCAAGTTAGTTAAAATTGGGATCGATAAATATCTTCCACAGTTTGCTGCGGTATTTAGACAATTCAGCAAGATTTTCAAGAGTGAGATTGCCGCCATAGAACTTACCGCCAATCTCCCATGTGGGATAGCCTTTAATCTTTTTATCAAGACAAAGTTGTGTCTGTGGGTTGACACCACGCCGATCGCATTCAATCACGTCTAACTGGCTAACAGCTTCTTTACCAAAGCGTTCTTTTTGGCTATGACAATGCGGACACCAATAGGCGGTATATAGTTTTGCCCCTGTTTTGCGTAAATGTTTGGCTAAGCCGATCGCATTGGCGTTTGAGGTGGTGGTAACTGGTTCGCCTGTTTCCTGCGCGATCGCCGCTTTGGGCAAATACACAGAAAAAATCAAACCAGAAAGCCCTGTGATGCTAGCGATCGCAAGGGTAAATGAGGCAACAGTCGATGGGATGCGATGAAACTTCATAGATTCTGTGAGTTCAACGTTGCTATTCTAGCGATAATTTTTCTTATACTCAGATCATGTTACATCCAGAAAATCTAAAAATTGCGATCGTCCATGAATGGTTTGTGAATTATGCAGGATCGGAGCGTGTGGTTGAGCAAATTTTAAATTTATTCCCCCACGCCGATCTGTTTGCGGTCGTAGATTTTCTTGATGATTCCCAAAGGGGCTTTATCCAACATAAAAAAGTTACGACTACATTTATTCAAAAATTACCCTTTGCCAAAACTAAGTTTCGGCAATATTTACTGCTCATGCCTTTAGCGATCGAGCAGCTTGATTTGTCAGCGTATGACCTGATTATTTCTAGTTCCCATGCTGTTGCCAAAGGTGTATTAACTTCGCCACATCAATTACATATTTCCTATGTGCATTCCCCGATTCGCTATGCGTGGGATTTGCAACATCAATATCTAAGGGAATCAAATTTAGAACGGGGTATAAAAAGTTGGATTGCGAGATGGATTTTGCATCAGATCAGGCTTTGGGATACGCGCACAGCGAATGGAGTTGATCTATTTATTGCGAACTCTAAATTTATTGCCCGAAGGATTCAGAAAGTCTATCGGCGCGATGCACATGTGATTTATCCACCTGTCGATTTGCAAAATTATCCACTTTGCGAACAAAAGCAAAACTTCTATCTCACGGCTTCGCGACTAGTTCCCTATAAACGTATTGATTTGATTGTGGAAGCTTTTTCGCAATTGGGCGATCGCCAATTAATTGTGATCGGTGATGGCGAACAGATGGCGAAAATTCGTGCAAAAGCAAGCAGTAACATCAAGTTTCTTGGTCATTTAGAACCAGAGAAATTACGAACCTATATGCAAAATGCTAAAGCCTTTGTATTTGCGTCAGAAGAGGATTTTGGGATTACACCAGTAGAGGCTCAAGCTTGCGGTACACCCGTAATTGCCTATGGACGCGGTGGTGTACGGGAGTCGGTACGCGGTTTAGACAGCGATCGCCCTACAGGTGTATTTTTTGCAGAACAAACGGCGGCGAGTATTTGTGATGCGGTATTGGCGTTTGAAAAGAACAGCGATCGCATTTTGCCTAGGACTTGTCATGAAAACGCAATGCGCTTTTCGACTGAGAGATTTCAATCAGAATTTTTGGAATTTGTGAACCAAAACGAAATATAAAAGCCAAAAAGCTGTGGCGCACGCGCAGCGTGCGCCACAGCTTTTTGGTTTTTATATTTAATTAGACGTACTTATTTCGCTTTTATTAGGCTTATTGTTTTGCGATCAGCTAGCGCAATTCTGCGGAAGTTTGAGATAATGATGTTTTTATTGATTTTTTTATTTCGATCGCCAACAATGAATAACCAAGTCGATATCGCAAATCTAGATAAAATACCGCCTAAGCTGCCATTACTGCAAATGTTTCGGATCGGTCTATTTCAGATGGGGCTAGGAATTATGTCTTTACTAATTGCAGGGCTGCTCAACCGTTTGATGATAAATGAGCTGACGATTCCCGCCACTCTCGCCGCAGGATTTATTGCGATGCCTCTATTCGTGTCACCCGCGAGGATCTGGTTCGGACAAACTTCCGATGCCAAAACTATATTTGGAAACCATCGCTCAGGCTATGTCTGGATTGGGACAGTGGTATTTTCAGTGGTTGCTTTTTTGACTACACAAGTCATGTGGCAATTAGGACGCAGTATCCATGAGATTGGTTGGAATGGCCTGACCTATGGGTGGGCAATTTTTCTTGGGGTAATGTTTGCGATATACGGAATGGCGGTTAGTTTTAGTTCCACTCCTTTTGCCGCGCTGTTAGTCGATATTTCCGATGAAGAGGATCGCTCAAAATTAGTTGGTATCGTTTGGTCGATGTTGATGGTGGGGATCGTGATTGGCGCGATCGCCGTTTCCAGACTTCTACCCTGCACAGGTGCGCCACCTAGTGCGGTTTCCATTTATGCTGATGGCGATCGCCTCATGCAGTTGCAACACGCAATTAATTCAGTCTTCGTGATCATTCCTGCGACAGTAATCGGTCTATCCTTTTTGGCAACCTATGGCATTGAACAGAAGTATTCGCGTTACAAATTGCGGGTCGCCGAAAATCATATTCTCAATGGCACTAATGCTGATGAAGAGAAACTAAGCTTAGGTCGTGCTTTGCGCGTATTGACGGCGAGTAAGCAGACTGGTTTATTCTTCTCATTTCTATTAATGATGACCATTGGCATTTTTATGCAAGATGCAATTATGGAACCATTTGGCGGGGCTGTATTTGGGATGAGTATTTGTGCAACTACACAGCTTAATGCGGCTTTTGGGATAGGGACATTAATTGGATTGAGTTCTTCAGGATTTTTAATCGTTCCTCGACTCGGCAAGCAATCTTCCACAAAATTAGGTTGCTATATGGTTGCCGCGAGTTGCGCCCTACTATTAACTTCAGGCTTTATCCAAAAAACTTGGGCATTACAAGCTTCATTAGCTCTATTTGGACTTGCATCTGGGATCACGACTTCGGGAGCCTTAAGCCTGATGCTTGACCTCACGGCGGCAGAAGCCGCAGGTACATTTGTCGGTGCTTGGGGACTATCTCAGGCGATCGCTAGAGGAATTGCTACGCTCTCAGGTGGAATCGTGCTTGATATTGGTAAGCAGATCTTCGGCACTCCGATTTTTGCCTATAGCTTCGTATTTGTCTGCGAGGCTGCGGTGATGATTTTTGCTGTAGTTCTCTTAAGTCGCGTAAATGTGCAAGAATTTCGGACTGATGCTAGACAGGCGATCGCTAATGTATTCGTCAACGAAATCGATTAGTTTTGATAAGTAGGTAAGCATAATAAAACCCAGAACCCCAAAAGCTATGGCGCACGCTGCGCGTGCGCCATAGCTTTTGGGGTTTTAAGGTTTCTTTTACCTTGATTCACACTGAACGAATCGCACTCAGATTTGAATTGGCGATTTAACAATTTGTAGTAAAACTTAGATAAACTATAATTCTTCCTTCCCATACTGCGATCGCCAGATAAAAATTGACAAAATATTTGCCGAAAAATAGACAACAGTTAAAGGCTAATTTGCGATCGCCAGTCTCGACATCCCCCCGTTTACAAGAGAAAATTTAATAATGCATTCTTTATCTTTGCCCACATGGGTAATCCATATCTCTAGTGTGATTGAGTGGACTGTGGCTATTTGGCTCATTTGGCAATACGACAAACAGCATTCCGATCGCGGTTGGCGTGGTTTAGCATGGGCGATGTTTCCTGCGTTAGTTAGTGCGATGTGCGCGGTGACTTGGCACTTTTTTGATAATGCCGACTCGTTGGAATGGCTGGTGACCGTGCAAGCTGGCTTAACTTTGATTGGGAATACTACTTTAGCGATCGCCGCTTACTTCATCTGGAAAATCGCCCGCGCCAAACCACAAGTTTAGCTACGCAAAAAAAAGCTGAAAGCTACAAAAATTAACTATGCCCAAAGAAGCCTTATTCGGATTATCTCTATTTCCTTACCTCGCGTTCCTATGGTTTGCCACCAAATCAGGACAATTTCCCAAACTTGGACTTTGGGGATTTTATGGAACGTTAGTATTTGTGGCGATTACAATTCCCGCAGGGCTTTACGCCCAGACTCAATATAACGATGTATTAGCCAATATTGATTGGTTACATGGTAGCGCTGAGTCGTTTTTGACGATGACTAATATTTTGCTAGTTTTAGGTTTTAAGAATGCGCTTACACCCAAGGAGTAAAGGCTATACAAATCAATACTTCTACATAGGAATATAATGGAAGTATGCAGCTACTATTGATAGGTTGCTAAGACGAAGAATTTATGAACAGACATTATCAATATATTTCTCAATTTTTCGCGATCGCAGTAATGGCGATCGCTACTACTGCGATCAGTCCTGCTTGGGCGCAATCAACTCAGCCGCGCAAAGGTGATGCGGATCGATTAAGACCTGCACAGGGGCAACCAATTTTGCCCACAAATACCGAGCAGTTTTCGCCAAGCGTAGATTTACCTAATTCCAACCTCAAAATTCAAAATACTAATCTTGAGGTTGGAGTTGTCAAGCCAGTATTATCTGGTGACTACAACGCATCTCCCCAAAAAGTCAATAATTTAGGTAATTTCAGCAGCGATCCTCTTCACGCTGTCCAGATTTTCCAAGATTCTGGTTCATCTCGCAGTGAGAAGTAATTACAGCAGAGCCATATAAACAGCGTACTTTGCACGCTTATACGGTGTCAATATTCAAAAGCACTGCAAAGCCTCCCGCAAATACCATAAACGCTGTAGGGGCGTAGCATTACCACCACAATTTATAAGTTTTCAGGTTCTCTCTATTTGGTAATGCTTCGCCCGAACCTAACAACGCAGGGACAATATGAAGTCTGAATCACGGATTAAGCGGATTTAAGGATTTCGCTGATTTTTTTTTGACGTGACAAAAACGTAATAGATTGAAAAAATAAAAATCTGTGTAATCCCATAATCCGTCAAATCCGTGATTCAGACTTTTTTCCTTGCCTCAATGCCGCACATTACGCGATCGTCATCGGTCGCGTTGGGGTTATTGGTGAGGTAGTCGCGCAGCCAATCGCAGCCTTTTGTGATGAGGTCATCAAAATCTAAATTCCATAATTTTACAGAGTTGTCATTACTGGAAGAGATAACTCTGTTAAACTTAGCTATAAGCCTTGTAAATAGAATGTGTCATAACTGAGATCTTAGATCTGGCATAATGACAGGAATCGACTCGTTACGATTTTTGCGATAGATTTTAAAGTCGCTGTCTAATGTCAAAACGGTACTGTCTTCATACATTTCTGACATCCTCACTAAATAAGCATCTGCTAGAGACATTGGTACATTTTGATATCGTTGCATGAGTAGTTCAATCGCTTCGGCTTGATCTTCTAAGTGAAACGGAATTTGGATATATCCCTCCTATAGCGCCCTCAATACTTCTTTGCGACCCATGTTATGACTTTTTAGAAGAAAGCAAGTTTCGGTTAAAACTGCTTCGCAGGTGAAGAATGGCTTGGAGATCGTATCTACAGTAGATTTCGCCCAAATATGATGATTATCTTGCCGACTAAGAAGCGAGACTAAAACACTGGTATCCAGAATAATGTTTCTTCTCATGAATTACTGTCCAAATCCTTCCATATATGCTTTATTTGTGGATAGGTCTGGGGGTAGTCCATCTAGGCAACCAATCCAATTTTTAGCAGCTTCAGCAAAGGAAATTTCCTTGGGTTCTGTAGTTTTTTCTATTTGCTGTAGCGAGAGACTCATTCTTCCAGTTGTAAACTCTAAAAATTCAACAAAACGAATTACTTGTTTTTGTTCTTCGGTCGGCAATTGTTTGATTTTGACGATCGCCTTTTCTAAGGCTGTTTCGATGGTAATCATGTTTAGTTGCTCCAATACTTACATCTAGTTTAAATTTTAACCGAAATTAAAATATCCTACGCCAAGAGTTGATTTTATTTTGTCAGAGTATCTAGTTTATCTAGCAACTTTAGCCCTTCTGTTGGGTTGCCTTTGGCGCTTAAGAGCTTAAATCTAGTATGGGTATCAAATTCTAGTGACATCCTCCCGACGCTCTAACTGTACTCAGTTAGAGCGCGGGCTTCCCGAAGAAAGCTCTTTTACAGGAGACTCGTACTTTGAGCTTTACGTCCGAAGATACAGGTCATCGTCTTTTGGACTCACTGCACCAGTTTCACGTTCCTCATGACCTAGGCCCGGACGGGTG
>JBDNJN010000102.1:0-16826 GCA_041687725.1 Pseudanabaena sp. | reverse complement strand
TTGCTTTTGCTTTAATCAGACCATTTTTCCTGATCTTTGCTCCTTAGTTCAATCTTATTTTCTCTCCCAATATTTATCTCTTGCCTTTTTCTACAATCTTTACCCTCTAACCCTTTCCGAAAATGAAACCACCCTGCCCTTAAAAAAGGGGGGCTGGGGAGGATCGAAAACTTCTCAAACACGCTCCTAGACTGAACCAAGTCGAGGCTTAGCTTTTTAGACAGGAGTTGAGAATCGAATTTTGAGATAGTCATCTTCCATCTTTGCGCCCGAAGTTTGCAGTAGCGATAGAGCTTGAGGCAAAACCAGATTACGCCGATGATTGCCAATCCGAATATTCAGCTCATCACCAGTCTTCGATAACTCAATCTTTTCTTTCGGGACACCAGGTAGATACAATTCCAAACAATACTGCTTATTTTCTTCCACCACCACGCGCATCGTGTTTTCTTTGTAATACACTTGCGATGGATCTTCATCACCATATAAAGTCTCTTTTAGTCGCTCTAGTGCTGTAATTCCACACATCTCTTCAGCAT
This sequence comes from Pseudanabaena sp., assembly GCA_041687725.1. Classification (GTDB taxonomy): domain Bacteria; phylum Cyanobacteriota; class Cyanobacteriia; order Pseudanabaenales; family Pseudanabaenaceae; genus Pseudanabaena. Next base: position 16,287 of record JBDNJN010000102.1, on the reverse strand, counting down.
AAAGTGGAATTTCTTTGATTGGTAAAGGATGAAAATCACGGTGAATTTGTTCGCAATATTGCTTCTGGTTATCTTTCCAAGCTTTAAAAAATGGATCTTGAACTTCTTCAGGAATGATGCGATTAGCAATCACCATATCAGTTGCCACATTATAGAGGCTGAGATAAGAATGCGCTCTCAAGGACTCATTGATCACCATCTTTTCTGGATTTGTCACCAGTCTGACGGTGGTAATGGTGTTGTCGGTGAGGATTTTTTCTAAAGCTTCTAGCTCTTCATAAAACTCATAAGGTGCATCCATCACTTCTTTGTTCGGCAAAGAGAAACCAGTCACCCGCTTAAAAATCGGTTCAAATACGGGATTTAAAACCTGAGCCATACCTTGCAATGGTTTATAAAACTTCCGCATGTACCAGCCCGCAACTTCAGGTAGCGAGAGTAAGCGGAGGGCTGTACCCGTTGGCGCAGAATCGATCACGAGTACGTCATATTCTTTTTCGTCATAGTGACGCTTGACACGCACTAATCCAAAAATTTCATCCATCCCTGGTAAGATCGCCAATTCTTCAGCCTGCACGCCATCAAGTCCACGCGCTTGCAAAACTTCGCTGATATAACGTTTGACCGCACCCCAATTTCCTTCCAACTCTCGCAATGCATCTAGTTCTGCACCCCAGAGATTTGGACGAACTTCTTTAGGATCATGTCCCAACTCGACCATAAAGCTATCGGCAAGGGAGTGTGCAGGATCGGTACTCAAAACCAAGGTTTTATAACCCAATTCAGCACAGCGCAAACCTGTAGCTGCGGCGACAGAAGTTTTACCGACTCCGCCTTTTCCTGTCATTAAAATGATACGCATGATAAATTTAACTCGCCTTGTTTAAAATTTAATTTGAAATAAATAAATAGCTTTGCAAATCTTTACATTTACTTCATTCTAGCACCGATATAGAGAGCGATCGCTAGATAATAGTTAATATATTCAGTAATCTAAAAGCCCTGTATAGCTTTTCTCGATATGAATCAGCAACCAGACTCCCCCATTGACCTAAACCACCTTAACGAAATATCAGAGGGAGATATTGAAATTGAGCTTTTGCAGGTCTACTTTGAAGATGTTTTACTACGGGTCGGGAAAATTCGTGAGTTGATCGCCGATGACAATTGGGTAAAGATTATGAGTCATTCGCATCAAATAAAAGGCTCTAGTGGCAATGTGGGAGCTTATCAGGTCGAGCGGTTAGCCGTGCGACTAGAAGCATTAGATCGCGATCGCGATGTAGCAACAGTCTTAGCAATTGTTGATGAGATACTGATCAGCATTAAGGCAGTTGAGGGTTTCGTAGCCCAAAAAGCTGCTGGTTTTTTAGGTTGATTTTGAGACTTATAGACTCAAAATGAGACTATAATAGCGATTAGTTATAAAATATTTGTCATGACTCTTCCGTTTTCTCCGTCTGAAATAACTGATCACACCTATGAACTAATGGATGTAGAGGCGATCCAAAAAGCTTTGGGGCGATCGCGTGCTTCTATTTATCGCTATGCCAATACTGACCCAATGGAAAGTTGGCGAAATTTGTCGTATAATCCCAAAAAATTAAATCCTGAGTTGCGTGAAAGCGATCGCGAGACTTTGTTATTTCATCCTACGGAAGTCTCAAGATTTGCGCGGGATGTTTTGAAAATGAAACAGGTGACGATCCAAGTACAAGAGCCGATTCAGAATGAGACTAATCGCTTATTGCGAGAGATTTTACAGGAATTACGAGAACTTAATCAAGCGATCGGTTCTACTCGTAATCCCTAAACAAGAGGACGCACTCAGTGCGTCCTCTCTTTTAGGGATAGCGCTTAACTCAGATAAGTGTAACCATTCAAGCAATGTTCGTACTTTTGTAAAAACAACCTTGCATCATCGAGAGTGATTTGCTTCTCTTGAAGAGCGCGTTCTGTCTCCTGACGAATGTTTTCTAGCATGGCATCGCGATTGTACTGCACATAGGCTAGAACTTCGGTCATCGAATCACCTTTAATTACATGCTCAACTTTATAGCCTGTAGGAGTTGTGTGAATATGGACTGCATCGGTGTCACCAAAGAGATTATGCAAATCGCCAAGAATTTCTTGATAGGCTCCACCAAGAAATAGGGCGAGATAATAAGGCTCTTCGGCAATGAAGGGATGTAACTCTAGGGTAGATTTAACATCGCGTAAATCGATGAAGCGATCAATTTTGCCATCGCTGTCGCAGGTGAGATCGGCGATCGTGCCGCGACAAGTGGGTTCTTCATTAAGACGATGGATCGGCATGATTGGGAATAGTTGATCGATCGCCCAACTATCTGGCGCAGACTGAAATACTGAGAAATTGCAATAGTAAGTCAGCGCCATCGCTCGTTCAAGATCTTCAAGATCGTCGGGAACGTAATTCAGTTTGCGGGTGACTTTGAGAATGCGATCGCAACATTCCCAAAACAGGCGCTCAACTCTGGCGCGTTGCTTGAGAGTGAGGTAGCCAAAAGAAAACAAGCTAATTGCTTCTTGGTTGAACTGGACAGCATCATGATAGATTTCTTGATAGTTACTCTCATTGATGTTTTCCAAGGCTTCAAAGAGATTCCGCACAATTAAATGCTCATCTTCCTTTAAAGCTTCGATCGCCTGATACGGAGTGCCACTAATGCCCACTACATCAAAAACTAAAACCGATTGATGCGAGGCGATCGCACGGCCACTTTCGCTAGTCAGGGTTGGTACAGGGACTTTATCGGCGCAAGCATCCTTAATCGCCGCCACGATATCATATGCATAGTTCTGCATACTATAGTTTTTGGAAGCATAGAAATTAGTTTTAGAACCATCATAATCAACGCCCAAGCCACCGCCAACATCAAGATGCCCCATCGGTGCGCCTAAAGATGCAAGCTGCACATATACTTGTCCTGCTTCGCGTAGGGCATCTTTGATGGTGCTGATGTTGCTAATTTGGGAACCGATATGAAAATGTAGAAGTTTCAGGGAATCTAACATATTCGCAGATTCTAACTGTTCAACGGTTTCCAAAATTTCCCACATGCTCAAACCAAACTTAGCGCGATCGCCTGTTGAGTCTTCCCAATGTCCACCCCCTTTCGCGCTGAGCTTGGCACGCACGCCAACTACAGGCGCAATGCCCAGCTTAGTTGCCGCCCGAATAATCATCTCAACTTCTTCAAGTTGTTCGATCACGATGATCGTGTTTTGCCCAAGTTTCCGCGCTAGCAGAGCCGTCTCGATATATTCAGCATCTTTGTAGCCGTTGCAAATTAACAGCGAGCCAGGAGTGCGTAATGTCGCGAGTGCAATTAATAATTCAGGTTTAGAACCTGCCTCAAGTCCAAATTGAAAAGGTTTGCCAAACTCAGCAATTTCTTCAACCAACTGGCGCTGTTGATTGACTTTGACAGGAAAAACACCCCGATAAACGCCGTTGTAGTTATAGCGGGCGATCGCTTTGGCAAAAGTCGCATTTAGCCGCTCAATGCGATCGGCAAGAATGTCCGAAAATCTCACCAACATCGGCAATCGCAAGCCTCTTTGTTTGAGATCGTTGACCAATGCAAATAAGTCAATACAACCGCCGCGATCGCCTTTGGGTGAGACAGTGACATTCCCTGCTTCATTGATACTGAAATAAGGTTCTCCCCAACCATTGATACGATAAAGCGTTTCGCTATCTTGGATCGTCCATTTTTTCGTATCCGCAACCACAGGTAATTGAATCTCTTGCAACATTTTCTAACCCTATAAAACTCGATCTATATGTTGAAATAGGCGGCGATTGACGCTGACTCTATCAACTTTAACACTATCCATAATCTAGCGCCTGCTCAGGTAAATAGTCTAGATCTTTTTGAACATCTAGCGGCTAAGGCTTTTCTTGAAACCTCAAAATAAGGTTATGGCAAAACCTTGTTTTGAGGTTTTGATCGCTATACAGCCTATTGATGGCTTGAGTGATATAGATAATTTTTTGAAAGTGCCGCTTCGCGGCACTTTCAAAAAATTATCTGGGTTTTATGGTAGCGCAAGGCGCTGTATCAAGATCTGTCGTGGATAGATTTACATGACCAAAAGTAACCTGGTCCAATTTCTAAAATTTTTTCATTGGGCATGAATAGTTCCCAATAGGTTAAGTCAAGATCATTCAAATCTGGCTGAAGAATCAATTTATAATCTTCTTCAAAAAATAACTGAAGTTCTAGATTTTCTGGATTAACTTCAATCTTCAAAATCTTTTTGTTCTCTAAGCTTGTTTGAGTTAACGTTTTGGCAGCAAGGATCTCCGTATCAGACTCAGGTTGCTCTGAATCAAGTAAAAGATGATCCGCATTTTTTAGTAGCCAAGGTGTTGCTCTTACCCCAAATCGCCAGCTTCCTTTAAGTGAATTTTTTAATTTAGGATGATCTTCGTAAGACATTTCCCCACAATCGAGATGTAGTTCGTCTCCATAGCTAAAACGAACTTGATGACAAATTTCTCCGACCCACATACCTGTTAAAAGAGCGACGATACTGACAATTTCTTTTCCTGTTTGAGTATTTTGAAGGGTTTTAATATCTGGTTTTGTTGAACTAATCATAACTTTTGTTCTCAATTTACTAACCTAAAAATTCCTTCGCTTTTTGTCGAAGTTCTGTGTATGTAAAATCACCTTTCTCATTTAAGCTGCCACGATAACCATCTACTTTTTCCTGTTCGATAAAATCTCCAAAGGATTCTCGAATCGACCTGTTCATCTTGAATTCTCTAGCGATCGCCTCTATTTGTTGAATATCACGCTTTTTTCTTTTTGTCATTAACCAATTGCCATATTTTACTGTAAAAAGCTAGAATCACAAAATAATCTTGTCATGAATGTTAAGCTACAGCTACCTTAAGTGAAAACTTCCACACAAGACTCATGCAACTATGGAAACGCCACCTAAACAAAAAAATTCTCAATCATCAAGAGGACAAAGTATTGCCGATGTTGTTACATCGACTGTTGGGTCATGGCGATTCATTCTAATTCAAAGTTCTCTACTAGGACTATGGATTCTTTTAAATATTATTAGCTGGATTAAGCATTGGGATGAATATCCTTTTATTCTTCTCAATCTCGCTCTAAGTTTCCAAGCTGCCTATGCAACTCCATTCATTCTGATGAGCCAAAATCGCCAGTCTGAGATTGATCGAGACAAAGCAAAGCAAGACCTTGATATCGATCTAAAGGCAGAAGAAGAGATTGAGTCTCTGCATCAGAAGATTGATAGTTTAAAGGATAAGGAATGAAAAATAATTAACTTATGCATTTGTTTTCAATAAAGAACATTGCCCTAATTGAGCCTAGTCTCATTTGCATAGTTTATTTTTCTTATTTTGCCTAGCTTATTTATTTTTCATTCCTAAAGAGATCGCTGAACTTATTCATCTGCTTAACGTCCAGAATCAGTCAATTCAGCGTTTAGAAGAAATGCTCAGCCGTGAAATTAGGGCAAATCATCCTGAATCAAATACTGATGCTGTTGGTTAAGTTTGCAAAAAAGCGATGCTAATCGGTCAAATATAATAGAAAATAAAAATTAGCTGTTTAATTAAAAGTATTAAAGAAGTATTCATGAATTTTGAAGCCGAATTAAACTTAACACTCCGCGCTCGTTATCCCTTGATCTATATTCCTTCAGCAGAAGAGGAACGAGTCGAAGCGGTGATTAGCAACGTGGCGAAATCTTTAGGACGTAGCATATTTGTTTGGGATTTTGTTGATGGCTACCAGTCCAATCCCACCGATGCAGGCATGGGTAAGCGCAATCCTCTACAAGCTTTAGAATTTGTTGACAAAATTCCTAGAGGTGCAGTATTTGTGCTGCGGGATTTTGATCGCTTTCTCGATGATGTCGCGATCGCGCGTAAGCTCAAAAATCTGGCGCGTAAACTCAAAAGCGAAGCCCAAAATATTATTGTGCTTGCCTCACAGATTAATATTCCTGATAGCCTTGGTGAATATTTCTCGGTTTTAGAATTTCCACTGCCTAATGCTAACGAATTAAAAAACGAAATCGAACAAATTGCAAATTCCACTAATTTAGCGAATGATCTTCAACTAGATAAACAGGCGATCGCGGATTTAGTTCGTGCTGGTCAAGGCTTGTCTCTAGAGCGTATTAGGCGCGTATTAGCCAAGGCGATCGCCGAACATGGCAGATTACGCCCTGAAGATGTAGAGTTAATTCTCGAAGAAAAGCGCCAAAGTATTCGCCAAACCCAGATTTTAGAATTCTATCCCTCGACGACCGAAATTAGCGATATTGGCGGTTTAGATAATCTCAAAGAATGGCTCTTACGTCGTGGCAGTTCATTTAGCGATCGCGCTCGTAAGTATGGATTGCCGCACCCACGCGGCTTGCTGCTCGCAGGAATTCAAGGCACTGGCAAATCCCTCACTGCCAAAGCCATCTCCCATCATTGGCATTTACCACTATTGCGTCTCGATGTCGGTCGTCTCTTTGCAGGATTAGTCGGCGAGAGTGAATCCCGCACCCGTCAAATGATTCAACTTGCAGAAGCTCTCTCCCCTTGCGTATTATGGATTGATGAAATCGATAAAGCCTTCGCAGGAGCCGATGGACGCGGTGATTCGGGAACAACTAATCGCGTATTTGGCACATTCCTGACATGGATGGCAGAAAAGACTTCGCCTGTATTCATCGTCGCGACTGCAAATAATATTCGCACTTTGCCGCCTGAACTTTTGCGAAAAGGGCGATTTGATGAAGTATTTTTTGTGGGCTTGCCCAATCAAGAAGAGCGATCGCAGATTTTTGGCGTACATTTGAGCAAATACCGTCCTCACAATACTCGCGCCTACGATATCGATCGCCTTGCCTACGAAACACCCGATTTTTCGGGCGCAGAAATCGAGCAAGGTATTATCGAAGCGATGCATATCGGCTTCAGTCAAAATCGTGATTTTACTACTGACGACGTTCTTGAAGCCGCTAGTCAAATTGTGCCACTGGCGCAAACTGCTCAACAGGAAATTCAAGTTTTACAAGAATGGGCTGCATCTGGCAAAGCCAGATTAGCTTCGCGAAAAAATACATTTAGAGGCTAAATTATTAAGGCAGCTTGTAGAAACAACTTAAACAGGCAAGGGGCTTAAGCCCCTTGTTAAGGATATTGAAAATTGCCATTATTTTTACAAGCTGTTTAAGCTTGCAACTCTTTGATTAAAGCGACAATTTGCGCGATCGCATTAGCATCTTCGCTCTGATTCATATTCTGAATATATTCATCACGACGACGATCAAGATCAGCGATCGCAGTTAATAAACTTTGATTAGTTAAATCTTCTTCAAAGAGAACTGCACTATAACCGCGAGATTGAAAAGACTTTGCATTAAGAATCTGATCGCCGCGACTGGATAGTTTGGATAGAGGAATTAATAAATTAGGCTTGCGTAATGTCAGAAACTCAAATACGGCATTAGCACCCGATCGCGACACAACTAAATCTGCGATCGCCAAAATATCTGCTAATTCTATCCCCAAATATTCAAATTGTTGATAGCGCGGATGACCATTGAGATTAATATCCAGATTTCCTTTGCCACAAGCATGAACAACTTGATATTTTTGAGTGAGAACATCTAAAACAGAACGTACCGCTTGATTGATTTTCGCCGAACCTGTACTTCCTCCAACCACAAATAGAATTGGGAACTCTGCATTAAATCCACAAAATCCTCGCCCCCTTTCTATATTTCCTTGGAGAATATCGGGACGAATTGGTAAGCCTGTATGCTTGATTTTGTTGCCATACTTAGCGAGATGTTTGACAGTTTCGGGAAATGTCACACAGACTTTATTAGCAAAGGGAATTGATAAACGATTGGCTAAACCTGATGAGAAGTCTGACTCATGGATAATCACAGGAATTCGTTGCAACCAAGCTGCAAAAATGACAGGAACAGTCACAAATCCGCCCTTAGAAAATACAACTTGCGGTCTGATTTTGGCGATCGCAAAATAAGCATCAAATATTCCCTTAACCACTTTAAACGGATCGATGAAGTTCTGCCAAGAAAAATATCGCCGCAACTTACCCGATGAGATGCCATGATAAGGAATCCCAACTTCCGCAACTAATTGTTTCTCAATACCATGATTAGAGCCAATATATTCAACTTCCCAACCATCAGCTTCGAGGGCAGGAATTAAAGCAAGATTAGGGCTAACATGACCACCAGTGCCACCGCCAGTTAGTACAATTTTAGCGTTCTTTTGATTTTTAGTTTGATTAGTTGCGCCCACAGGTATTAATTGTCTCTAGATATTTTGGTATTGAGAATACTTAATTTTTTACTTCAGTTATTGTAGCGATTTGTTGGCAATTTTCTAATTTGTCAATATAAAAACTAGAACCCAAAAAGCTGTGGCGCACGCACAGCGTGCACCACAGCTTTTTGGGTTTCTTTTGCCTAGCTACTTATTCAATATTTTATGGCGATCGCTGATACGATAAAAAATATTTAGTGTTATTGCCCCGTACATGATGGATTTTCAGTCAGTTATTTTGGCGTTGCAAAAGTATTGGAGCGATCGCGGATGTCTGATTGCTCAACCCTACGACATCGAAAAGGGTGCTGGCACAATGAGTCCGCATACTTTTTTGAGAGCGATCGGTCCTGAACCTTGGAGCGTCGCCTATGTCGAGCCATGCCGCCGTCCCACCGATGGGCGCTATGGACAAAACCCCAATCGCTTACAACATTATTATCAATTTCAGGTAATTCTCAAGCCATCTCCCGATGATGTACTAGACCTATATCTGAATAGTCTCAAACATTTAGGTATCGATCCCGCCGATCATGATGTGCGATTTGTCGAAGATGATTGGGAATCACCGACCCTTGGCGCTTGGGGTGTCGGTTGGGAAGTATGGCTCGATGGAATGGAAGTCACCCAGTTTACATATTTTCAACAGGTTGGCGGACTAGACTGTCGCCCCGTTTCTGCGGAAATCACCTATGGGCTAGAACGCTTAGTCATGTACTTGCAAGGGGTGGACTCGGTTTACGACATTGTGTGGCGATCGCATCCAACTCTAGGCAACATCAAATATGGTCAGGTGCATCACCAAGGTGAAATCGAGCATAGCGGCTATAACTTCGGCAATTTTGGCGGACAACCACAGGATTCTGACCTGCTGTTCCAATTATTTCTGCAATACGAAAAAGAAGCCGCGCATTTACTAGAAGCCGAACTAGTATTACCCGCCTTTGATTACGTCTTGAAATGTTCGCATTCCTTTAACTTGCTCGATGCTAGAGGCGTAATTTCCGTAACTGAGCGGGTGCGCTATATCGGACGTATTCGCAATTTGGCTCGACAGGTCGCCAAACTTTATTACGCTCAAAGGGAGTCTCTGGGCTTTCCTTTGGGCGCTAAGTTAGCCCTTTCGCAATAAGCTGTTATAAATTGTGACAATCCGTAATGAAAAATGATCCAACGATATAGTATAAACAAATAGGTTAGAAATCGAGTTGACCAAGTAGACGAAAGCTAATCACTTGTCTAGTTGATTTGCTCCAAATAAATCTAGCCATTTAAAAACAAAGATTTTTCTAAGTTTGTTTGATTAGATAATTAGATAACACTTAGAGCAGGTCAAACCAAGCATCGAATCTTCACAAATTCGGTGACGACCTAAAGAACAAAAGATAATTACAAAAAAACTGGAGATAACAGTATATGTTAGACGCATTTGCAAAGGTAGTATCCCAAGCTGATTCCAGAGGTGCTTACATCAGCGCATCTCAAATCGATGCCCTTAGCGCTATGGTTGCAGAAAGCAACAAGCGCTTGGACACCGTAAACCGCATCACCAGCAACTCTTCTGCAATCGTTGCTAATGCTGCTCGCGCTTTGTTTGCAGAACAACCTTCTTTGATCGCTCCTGGTGGAAATGCATACACCAGCCGTCGTATGGCTGCTTGCTTGCGCGACATGGAAATCGTATTGCGCTATGTAACCTACGCTATCTATGCTGGCGATGCTAGCATTTTGGAAGATCGTTGCCTCAATGGTTTGAGAGAAACCTATTTGGCTCTTGGTACTCCTGGCGCTTCAGTTGCTGTTGGTATCAGCAAAATGAAGGATGCAGCGATCGCGATCGCTAACGATTCTAATGGTGTTACCCGTGGCGATTGTAATGCTCTGATGAGTGAAGTTGCTGGCTACTTCGATAAAGCTGCTGCTGCTGTTGCCTAATCTTTGACTGATTAGTAATAAATTTTTATCTAGCATTTAACTTAACAAGATTATTTTGGAGAATATCTCACTATGAAAACCCCTCTAACCGAAGCTGTATCAGCCGCCGATTCTCAAGGTCGTTTCCTTAGCTCTACCGAAACTCAAGTTGCTTTCGGTCGTTTTCGTCAAGCAACCGCAGGACTAGCTGCTGCAAAAGCATTGAGCGAAAAAGCTTCTTCTTTGGCTTCTGGCGCTGCTAATGCTGTATACAGCAAGTTCCCTTACACCACCTCGATGTCTGGTCCTAACTACGCTTCGACCCAAGTTGGCAAAGACAAGTGCGTGCGTGACATCGGTTACTACTTGCGTATGGTCACATATTGCTGCGTAGTTGGTGGAACAGGTCCTATGGATGATTACCTCATTGCTGGTATCGCTGAAATCAACCGTACCTTCGACCTATCTCCTAGCTGGTATGTTGAAGCTCTCAAGTTCATCAAGTCTAATCATGGCTTGTCTGGAGATTCTGCTGTTGAAGCAAACTCCTACATTGACTATGCAATCAATGCACTTTCCTAATTCTCGCTAAAAAGCAGAAAGCACCCCGATGGGGTGCTTTCTGCTTTTTAGCCCAGATCTTGTAAAAGCCACGCTTTGCGTGGCTTTTATAAGATCTGGGTTTGTTTTTTAAAATGGCGACAGCTATAAAAGTAAAGATTATCTGTGTCAAGCAGACAAAAAATAGGGGATCTGCGCGTTTACAGTTTTGTTTGATTAGCTTTAAACTTTTTGATGGCTTTATTGCCTAGCCACAGACCACCGATCGCAACGACTCCGAAACTAGGGTCAAACTCAAAAGGAACTGCGGTAGGCGTAGAGAATGAGGCTTGGAATACAAAGTCATAACTGGCATCTATACTAGTATTACTCTGAGTAATGCCCCCATCGGGATACAGATTAGTATCAGTATCAGTATATCTGTAATCCAATGCAGGAGCCAGAACCGCAGTATAGGTAGCCGTGTCAGAAAGCTGAAGTCCTGTAAAGCTCCAAGTCACTGAATTAGCACCACCGTTAAAATTAGCGCCAGTGAGAGTAGAAAGAATTGCAGAAGTGGAAGTACCATTGGTGACAATCGAGCCACCATTTCCAGTTCCTAAATAAATGTTTAGCTGGGCAGCTCGGGCAGTTACGGCGTTACCTGCATCAACGAACTGAAAAGACCAAGTGTCAAGATTTACAAGACCACCAGAAACAGTTTGCGGTGATTTAAAACTTTGTCCAAGGTTAGACAAATTAGGACTTGTAAAATTACTAGACAAATTTTGGGCGGTGAACGAGATCGCATTGGCGGATGGGACAAGGGCTAGAGTGCTAGCTAGGAGAGCAATTACCCCCCCCCATTTTCATTTTTAATTCAGTTGTAGGCATATTGCAATTGTTAGGCTAGATTTGCAGTCATGATAGCCTTAATAGCTGAAAATTTGCAACAGGTTTAGCGCGAAAATGTTAGTCTGAGCCTGTCGGATTATCAAAAGTGAGCAGGTTTCAACGAAATGTCAAGAAAGCAAATGAAATTTGATAATTAAGATATTGTGAGTGAAAAATTATGAGTGAAGAAATTAGCATTCCCGACGATAACCAATTAACGATTGAGCAAGCGCTAATTAATCTCCAAAGTGAAGATTTAGGGCTACGAGTTTATGCTGCGTGGTGGTTAGGACGCTTTCGGGTTAATGTTCCCGAAGCCATTGATTTATTAATTGTGGCTCTTGATGATGAAGCCGATCGCACTGAAGCTGGGGGGTATCCATTACGCCGCAATGCTGCAAGAGCATTGGGTAAATTAGGCGATCGCCGCGCCGTACCCGCTTTAATCTTATCTTTAGAATGTAATGACTTTTATGTACGCGAGGCTGCCGCGCAATCGTTAGAAATGTTGGGCGATAGTTCTTGCATTTCTAAACTGATGGAATTAATCAAAAATCCTAATTCTCAAGCAAGCAAAGATGCAGAGCCAGAGCATCCTTTTGACGCATTTCTCGAAGCATTAGGAACCTTGGGTGCGGTAGAAGCAATTCCTGATATTTTAGAATTTTTAAATCATCCGATTCCCAAAGTGCAATATGCCGCAGCGCGAGCGATGTATCAACTTTCAGAGCCAAAACTTGCCGATCAATATGGCGATCGCCTAGTCGTAGCGCTCTCACATAGTGATTTACAATTGCGGCGCACCGTTCTTTCAGATTTGGGTGCGATCGGTTATTTGGGTGCGGCTGAGGCGATCGCCAACACGATGGCAGAAAATAGCCTGAAACTGATTTCTCTTAAAGGTTTGCTAGAAAAACAAATAGTTCTGGCGACTCCACCCGATCTAACTGACGGCGCGATTAGAGTCATGGCGCTAATGGATGAACTATTGTAAATAAAAGGGTCGCTACGCGACCCTTTTATTGTTTACGAAATGATGATTCACGGTAAAGTAGAGGGGTGCAAAGCGCTCATCTACTTTACCGACCTATGACCGATCGCCTTTCCCAACTCATTCAAGCTGTAGAAGAAGCGGATTCTTCTAAGCTACTGCTCGAAGCCGTGCGAAACTTGGCAGAAGCTCATTTAGAAGGTGCTATCCCAATCTTGATTGAGTCGCTTAGCTATAACAATCCGGGCGCGGCCGTCGCCTCCGTTGATGGATTGATTTTACTAGGAAGTGCATCTGTGCCGCATTTGCTAGAACTTCTAGATATGCATAACTACACAGCGCGAGCATGGGCGATTCGGGCTTTAGCAGGGATTGGCGATCCACGAGGATTGGTAACTTTGCTTGGTGTGGCGATGGCAGACTTTGCGATGAGTGTGCGCCGTGCGGCTGTTAAGGGTTTAGGTTCAATGAAATGGCATTGGTTTCCCGATGAACTGCGCGAAATTGCCCAAGAAGAAGCTCTAGATGCCTTGCTATTTGTGGCGGAACAGGATGAAGAATGGGTGGTGCGCTATTCAGCAGTGGCGGGTTTGCAGTCTTTAGCGATCGCGATCGCGCATACGCATCCTGAATGGCGATCGGAAATTCAAACCCAATTTAATTTAATGTCTTGCAATGACGAGGTTCTCGCAATTCGCGGTCGGGTTTGGCTAGCTCAAAATCAGCTTGAGCAAAAAATTAACCAAATTAATTCCCATGATTTTAATAACTCTTTGATCACAAATTCCATCCCAGAAAAAGAATCGCCGCTAACTTCTGGCGATTGGCAAGATATTCTCAAAAATCTCTATGAAGTTAAGCGACAAGAACGGCTTGGAGCTTCCAAGGAAGGCGATCCGCAACGTTTTCAAGGGTTGGCGGCCGCGATCACAAGCCCCTAACTTTGCTCTGCTTGCCACAGCAAAAAAAACCAAAAACAAAAGGCGGCGCTCCGCGCCGCCTTTTGTTTTTGGTTTTTTTGTCCTAACATAGCCGACAGCTATATCTCTTCACGCTTTTCCCTAAAACCTAACTCCATTAACGCCTTGCGAATTTTTGCCTTAGAAGGCTGAACTTTGGGCATGGCAAGATTAAGTTCCCGCGCTGTTTCTAACATTTGCCTGATTAAAATATCCAGCAAATTATCATCCACATCTTCAGGAACCATCTCAATCCTGCCCTGATATGCCAAGGTGTAAAGCTCCAAATGGTGCTTACCCATTATTTTTGCTAATTTCCGCAACGTCTCAGGTGTTGGGCAAGTTCCTTTAAAGCAAGCGCCCCGCAGTCTCGGTTGCGGGACACTAGCCAATTCTGCGAGATGGTTCATACTGATATCTTGCTCTTCCAAATATTGAAGAACATATAGCCCCAGAGGTGAGCAATCTTCGTTTTTGACCTGTAACCTTGGTGGCATCTTTTAATATCAAAAATTTTGTTAGATCTTGAATAAAGGAAGTTAATCTAACAACACTGAATGATTTTATACCAATTACTTAGACATACAGCCTATTGAGGCTTTGAGAGGTAAAAAGAAATTTTTGAAACTGCCGCTTCGCGGCAGTTTCAAAAATTTCTCTGGGTTGTATGACAGTGCAAAGCGCTGTAGGGATATCTGGTCAACCACTTGGGGTAATTTGTAGATTAAAACCACAAAAACAAGGAAAGTACCGCGAAGCAGTACTTTCCTTGTTTTCGGTTTTAATTTCTGGCTATCTCTAGGTTAAAATTTGTAAAGCATAAATTACAGCAAGTAAAAATCAATGAGTGAAAAGATTACGTGGACTCCTGAAGCCAAAATAAAACTTAAAGACATCCCCTTTTTTGTCCGTCCTTTTGCCCTCAAAAAAATTGAGAAGTACGCTCAGGAAAATAGTTTCAGCGAAATCAACATCGAAGTTTATGAGCAGGCTAAAAAACAGTTCAACAAGAAATACGATTAGCTATAGCTACATACAATTACCCGAAATTGAGAGCCAAAATTTTATATTGCCTCTGGTTGATAATTAATTATTCAAGAAAAATCTCTCTAGCTCTTGCAAATATGCGCGAACTGGTATAAATTATGAATAGGGCTATCCTATTCCCCCCCGTGTAGCCCTAGTATCCCCGAAATGGCAATTACTTCCGAAAGGTGTAAGCGCAAATCAATAGACCTATAGCTATCCGCTACACATACGGTAAGGTGGCTATTGATGCCGAAGGGATATTTTGTATTTCTAAAACTGAATAAAAAAAAGGAGTTGCTTCGCGACTCCTTTTTTTATTTGGTTTTAGGGCGCTTTAGCCGCCAATTTGTGACATGGTGCGGAAGTAACTTTTTTGTTCGCCAGTGCCGCGATCGCGTTCTTTAAAATTAATCTCATCCTTGAGATTCAGTAGTTCGCGTACCGCCACCCGTAATTCAGCAAAGTCCTTGCCCTGACGGATCGCCGTTTTTAGATCGATTTGTCCCGACTCATTTAATAAACATGGACGCAGTAACCCATCGGCTGATAGGCGCATCCGATTGCAGCGATCGCAAAAGCACTCAGACATTTGACTAATAAAGCCCAAAGTCCCCTTTGCATTGGGAATTTGAAACACATCGGCTGGTCCATTACCTTTGCAATTGCCAGTATCTAAGCCATAGCGATCGCCGATTTGTTGGCGCAAGGTTGCCGAGTCTACCCAACCTTTATGGGTAAATAAGCTCGCATTACCAATTGGCATAAATTCAATAAATCTGATATGCCAACGGCGATCAATACTCAACGCCGCTAAATCTAATATTTCGCGATCGTTTACCTCTGGTACGACTACCACATTTAACTTAAGCGGATCGAAACCCACCTCATAGGCTGCCAAGATTCCCGCCCATACCTTTTCCCAGAGATTGCGCCCTGTGATCTGGCGAAATACATTGCGATCGAGGGAATCTAGACTAATATTAATTCGTCGCAAACCCGCTTCATACAATGGTTTTGCTAATTCATCCAGCAAAAAGCCATTGGTGGTCATCGATAAATCTTCGACACCTTGTAAATTAGCGATCGCCTCTACCAAACTTACTAAGTCGCGCCGTAGTAAAGGTTCACCGCCTGTGAGACGAAATTTTTTAAAGCCTAGGGGAATGAAGACTTCTTTTAGTAAATTAATTAGCTCAGTATTAGTGAGACTCTCTTGCGCCTGAATATATGCGACCTCTGAGCCTTCAGGCATACAGTAAGTACAACGAAAATTGCAGCGATCAATCAAACTGATGCGAAGGTAGTCAACAGTGTTCACAGATTTATGTCCTCATAGGTTGCATTGATTTCTCGCCAAATTAGAAGCGGTGCTTTGCGCCGCCTCTAATTTCTGAGCTTTTAAAGCAGCTTGTAAAAATAAGTTAATCACAATGGCAATTTTTTAATAGCCTTAACAAGGGGCTTAAGCCTAGGCTGTTGACTTTGTGAGTTTTGAAGTGATTTTTATCATACAATAACTACGTTGTCTTTTAGGATAAAAGTTAATGGAATTTAAAAGCCCAACTAGCAGGTTAGTTCGTTTGTTTCGTGCAGGT
>JBDNJN010000101.1:0-13625 GCA_041687725.1 Pseudanabaena sp. | reverse complement strand
TCAGAAGCAGTTCGCCGCTATATTGAAGATCCTCACCACGCTTCAAACTAGTAAAAAGATTAAAGGGAATAAATTCCCTCGTTCGTTTCCCTCTCAGGGCTGAAGCGCCTGAGTTTCCCACGTATCGCGTGATCCTATGACGATTGAATTCCCTATCTCCACAGGAGAGGTAAATTATGTGGCCCGCCGTAAACAACTGCGAAAAGAGCGCCGCATCCGCATCTTTCAACGTATCTGGCAACTAACATTCATTACAGGGTTAACGGGCGCTATGCTCTGGGTTGCCCTGCTGCCAGAATGGCAACTACGCAGTGCCAGCCAGATTCAAATTGAGGGGAATAGCCTCCTATCCAAAGAAACCATCAAAAAAGCTTTACCAATTCAATATCCTCAGTCAATTTTTCAAATTCAACCTCAAGCGATCGCCACTCAATTAGAAGCCTCTGCCCCAGTTTCTAAAGTTTTAGTTTCGCGTACTATTTTTCCGTCTAAATTAACCATCCAAGTTCAAGAACGCTTACCGATCGCCAACTCTACACGCAAAGGTCAGCAAGGATTTCTGGATGCCGAAGGCATATGGATGCCCACTAAAGCCTACCCATCAAATATCACAAAACCCAACCTCGTGGTCTTAGAACCGAATAATCGGGCGATCGCGCAGTGGTCAGATCTTTATCGTCAAATTAGCCAGAGTCAGATCAAAATTTCGCAAGTAGACGCACGCGATGAATTAAACCTAATTTTGACAACAGAATTAGGGATTGTGTATTTTGGTACATACAATCCATCATTATTTACGACACAGCTAGAAACACTGGACAGACTGCGAACACTATCCGATAAAGTAAAAACTTTTAAACACATTGACATAAGTCAACCAGACAACCCAATTTTAGAGATGAATATAGCCCCAAAAGATAAATCTTTGGAAACAAAATTCTAAATTGTCTTTTTAAGGCTATTATTATTCTTTTCTAGTATTTAAACTGTTACTCGAACTTCTAAATCGAATGTGGTTTAAGCTTAGCAAAATCTAGAGAGCAACATCAAAAAAGAGCCTATATTTTATGAGATTTCTCGATCAATGACATCTCAAAATGACTGGTCAGATTTGGAATCAAATAGTTCAGAAAATGGAGACGTAGACTTGCAAATGGATGAACTTTCCGAGTTTTCAAATAACTCTAGACTACACCTAGGTCACTCTCACAATCGTATGAAGCAGCAGTTAGGCATTGATACAAAAGTGGATAATATCATGTTGGGCAGTATTGCAAAAATCAAGGTAATTGGTGTTGGTGGCGGCGGCGGCAATGCTGTAAATCGCATGATTGCAAGTGAAGTGCTCGGTGTAGAGTTCTGGTCATTTAATACAGACGCTCAAGCACTACTTCAGTCATCTGCTTCTAAACGGTTTCAGATGGGTCAAAAACTGACCAGAGGTTTAGGTGCTGGTGGTAATCCTGCGATCGGGCAGAAAGCTGCTGAAGAGTCACGCGATGACATCGCCGCTGCCGTCGAAGGAGCCGATTTAGTATTTATCACCGCAGGTATGGGCGGTGGTACGGGTACAGGCGCGGCTCCGATTATTGCGGAAGTCGCCAAGGAAGCAGGCGCACTGACAATCGGAATAGTCACCCGTCCTTTTACCTTTGAAGGTCGCCGTCGAGGTCAGCAAGCCGAAGAAGGAATTGCAGGCTTACAGAGTCGGGTTGATACTCTGATTGTGATCCCCAACGACAAGTTGCTATCAGTAATTTCTGAGCAAACCCCAGTCCAAGAAGCTTTTCGGGTTGCCGATGACATTTTGCGCCAAGGCGTACAGGGTATATCGGATATCATCATGATTCCTGGTCTGGTTAATGTGGACTTTGCTGATATTCGCGCCATCATGGCAGATGCAGGCTCAGCGATGATGGGCATTGGTATTGGCTCAGGCAAGTCAAGAGCTAGAGAAGCCGCCATGACCGCTATTTCTTCGCCTTTGCTCGAAACCTCAGTCGAAGGCGCAAGTGGTGTTGTCTTTAATATTACAGGTGGCGAAGATATGACCCTTCATGAGGTCAATGCTGCGGCTGAGACAATTTATGAAGTTGTCGATCAAAATGCCAATATTATTTTTGGTGCGGTCATCGATCCCAAGATGGAAGGCGAGATTCGGATCACCGTCATTGCTACTGGTTTTGCCCCAAAGACACATCCAGCAATCCCGCCACAGATTTCTCGAAAAGTGCAGCCGATCCAACCTTCTAACCCTCGTACTTCAGCAGCACCGATGCCTGCTCCACAATCTGAGATCAAACTTAGCAAACCAGGATTAGACATCCCTGATTTCTTACAACGTCGTCGCCCGCCGAAATAAAACCAAAATTATGTGGTTATACAAAGCAATTAATATAAAATTTTGTTTTGTTTTGCGGTAAGCAACAAATTGATGGTGCGAATAGCGAGTTAAGCATGACAATAGAACAATGGTTACCTATAGATAAATTGCAGTGACACACTTAACAACTACTAGGTATGGACTTCACAGATTACCTTCTCTAAATAGCGGTGAAGATCGGCTTAGGTTGTTTGCTGGCTCGGCAAACTTGCCTCTTGCTCAAGAGATCTCCCGTTATCTAGGTATTGGATTAGGGCCGATGGTGCGAAAAAATTTCGCAGATGGCGAAGTCTATGTGCAAGTGCAGGAATCGATTCGGGGTTGTGATGTTTATCTGATTCAACCAACCTGTCGCCCTGTTAACGACCACTTGACTGAATTATTGATCATGATTGATGCCTGTCGTCGTGCCTCGGCTAGACAGATCACCGCAGTTATGCCCTATTACGGTTATGCACGAGCCGATCGCAAAACCGCAGGACGAGAATCGATTACCGCGAAATTAGTTGCTAACTTAATCGTTCAGTCTGGAGCCGATCGCGTAATTGCGATGGACCTACACTCAGCCCAGATTCAAGGATATTTTGATATTCCTTGCGATCATGTCTATGGATCTCCAGTTTTGTTTGACTACCTCAATGAAAAGCAGTTGTCTGATTTGGTGGTAGTTTCGCCAGATGTAGGCGGCGTAGCCCGCGCTCGCGCCTTTGCCAAAAAACTTAATGATGCACCTTTAGCAATCATTGATAAACGTCGCCAAAGTCACAACGTGGCGGAGGTGATGAATGTGATCGGTGATGTCGCAGGCAAAACGGCTGTGCTTGTCGATGACATGATTGATACGGCTGGAACGATCTACGAAGCAGCTAAGCTGTTGAGAAAAGAAGGAGCGCGACAGGTTTACGCTTGTGCCACCCATGCTATTTTTTCGCCGCCAGCGATCGAGCGCCTATCAAGCGGTGTTTTTGAAGAAGTAATTGTGACAAACTCGACTCCTGTGCAACAAGAAAGTTATTTCCCACAATTGCGGGTACTGTCAGTGGCGGATCTATTGGGCGAGACCATTTGGCGCGTCCATGAAGATACATCTGTAAGTAGCATGTTTAGGTAGCGATCGCCTTCTATGGGTTTGATAAACTATGGGTTGGATAAAGCAGTTACTATTTCACAATTATATTTAATTGAAGAAAATGTCCATCCCGATACAAACTGCAATTATGTAGTAAAATTTAAGTGAGCATACAGCTTTAGGTTTTATTTCTATTTTTTGGTTAAAGAGGGTATATAAGATTGGTAGACCGTGCTCTTGTTGATGTCTTTCGCGAAATGAATGGGGGAATGTTTCCTCCCATGACGGAAACGTTTGAACGTGGTAAGACGATTTTCTTTCCGGGCGATCCTGCGGAACGTTTTTACTTTTTGGTTAAAGGCGCGGTAAAACTTTCGAGAGTTTATGAAGCAGGTGAAGAAATTACGGTGGCTCTATTAAGAGAAAATAGTGTGTTTGGTGTTTTGTCTCTGATTACAGGCAACCGATCCGATCGCTTTTACCATGCAGTAGCTTTTACTCCTGTGGAATTACTTTCTGTGCCAATCGATCAAGTAGAGAAAGCACTTAGGGAAGATTCTGAACTGCCGATGGTGCTATTGCGTGGGTTGTCATCGCGGATTTTACAGACGGAGATGATGATCGAGACGTTAGCTCACCGCGATATGGGATCGAGACTAGTCAGCTTTTTGTTGATTCTCTGTCGTGATTTTGGTTCGCCGTCATCTGAGGGTGTGACGATCGATTTAAAGTTGTCACATCAGGCGATCGCCGAGGCGATCGGTTCAACCAGAGTGACAGTGACGCGACTGCTTGGTGATTTGCGAAAACAAAAGATGATTGCGATCGCGAAAAAGCGAATCACAGTTCATAATCCAATTGAATTAGGTCAGCAATTTGCCTAGAAAACAAGAGTCAGGGCAAAGTACTAACTCTTGTTTCTGATGTATTTGCTGATGCATTAAGCTATTGATAGAAAACATATAAAGAAAAATATCTAAAATGTACGGAACCTTAAAAGTAGTTTGGTCAATAGTTGCTGTTTGTTTAGTCGTCTTAATTTTGTTACATAGTCCTAAAAGTGATGGTTTAGGCGGCTTTAGTGGTCAAGCTCAATTATTTTCCAGTACCAAAAGTGCAGAAACAGCGCTAAATCGGATCACTTGGTTTTTGACAGCCGCATTTTTGGGCTTAACAGTTGTGCTTAGTGGTGGTTGGTTTACTACGTCTACTTTACCTGCGCCGCCAGCCGCACAGGTTTCGCCTGCTCCTAAGGCTGCGACTGATGCCCAGCCAATTCCTTTAAGTTTGCCTGCACCAACTCCATAAAATTTTGAATCGCAAGAATTAGCGGTGCGGCGCTTCGCGCCGCACCGCTGACCTTTTACTACATGGCATTATCAACTTGCAAAAACAGTTGTTCGGTGTTATCGGAATTGATAATTACAACATCAGCTAGTTCGGCTTTTTCAGATTGGGACATCTGGCTAGAAATTCTTTGCAAGGCTTCAGATTTTGAAAGATGATTGCGCTCAATTAGTCTTTGTAATTGCTGTTGGGGATCACAAGCGATCGCCCAAATTTCGGTAACTAAATTTTGCATTTTCGCCTCAAATAGCAACGGAATCACCATAACTACGGTCGCTGGCGATTGCCGATCAGCCTCGGCAATCAGACATTCTTGGACATAGGGATGAATTAATGCTTCGAGCCACTGGCGATCGCTTGCACTTTCAAACACAATCACCGCTAACTTACGGCGATCGAGGTTTCCTTGATCATCAAGGATGATTCTGCCATAGCGATCGCGGAGTCTTGTAAGGCGATCGCCTGTTAAAGCTTCACGAGCATAAAGATCGGCATCAAGAATTGGCAATCCATAGCTATGGTGTAAGTAGTCAGAAACAGTGGTTTTACCTGTGGCAATGCCTCCTGTGATCCCGATAATGCGTTGTTTCATATTATTTAATACTTGATTTATGGGGAATTATGGATCTCACAAATATGCTGGGATTTGCGGCGGCATCTTGTACAACTCTTGCCTTTTTGCCGCAAGTATTCAAGGTTTGGCGATCGCGATCGACTAAAGATATCTCTTTGCCAATGTTAGTTACGTTTATTGTGGGGGTCACGCTCTGGTTAATTTATGGTTTGCGGGTAAATGCTGCACCGATATACATTGCTAACGCGATTACGCTTTTGTTAAATCTAGCAATTTTGCGCTTCAAGCTCAAGTATGGATAAACTATAAAGACTGGTACTTCGCGCCAGTCTTTATAGTTTTATTGATATCAACATGACCTCTCTTAGTGCTTTCTTCTCAACCTACCTCACTCATTTTGTAATGCTGGGTTTGATTTTGATCTTTGCGATCGCCCATAGCGGCTTAGCAGAGTTACGGATGTGGGCAGAGGAACGAATAGGCGCAAGGTTATATCGCGTAATTTTTGCATTGGTTAGCATTTCATTAGCAGTAGTAATGCTGATTTATTTCTTTAATCATCGCTATGACGGTGAGCAGTTGTGGGATGTGAGAGGGATTTCGGGGGTAAATGAGTTTGTATTAATCTTGTCGGCAATTTCTTTTTTCTTTCTCTACCCCGCTACGTTTAACTTAACCGAAGTTGCGGCGATCAAAAAGCCAGAAGTTCATTTATTTGAAACGGGGATCATTCGTATTTGTCGGCATCCACAAATGGTTGGGCAATGTCTATGGGGAATTGCACACGCGCTTTGGTTAGGAACGTCTTTTACTCTAACAACGGCGATCGCCTTAGTTATCTACCATCTATTTGCAGTTTGGCATGGAGATCAGCGTTTATTTAAGCGTTATGGTGATGCTTTTCTGGCAGTCAAGGAGCGTACTTCGGTTTTTCCATTTGTAGCGATCGCCCAAGGTCGTCAGCAATTAGTTTTAAAAGAATTTTTACGTCCTGCCTATATTGGTGTCGCGATCACGATTGTGTTATTTCGATGGTTGCATCCGATCGCGATTAGTGCGTCTGCGAATGTGAATTGGTAGCCTGTAGACTAGGATTACATCTAAATATTTAAGAATATTTCAGGATAGCAAAATGGCTTTTGGGACATACAAGACTATCGGTGCAGTGATCAAAGAGTTTCAGATCGTCTATACAGAAGCAGAATTCGTTGAGCTTTTGCCATTTCAGGTGTCTGATTATTTTCGTGAAGATCTGACCCTGATGATGCGTGAGGGCGTTGTCGATAATTCTGAATTTGCGATTTGTGAAAATTTAATTTATCCCGTTCTCAAGGAAGTATGGAAACATTACCGCAGTAAATTTTTGTTGTGGAGTCATCAGTCGCTTAATTATGATGAGAAATTAACAGGATTTCCTGAGTACATCCTTGCCACGCGATCGCCTTTAGGAAAAGTGGTATTTGATCGCCCCTATTTGATGCTAGTCGAGGCAAAGCAGGATAATTTTGAGTCGGCATGGGGACAATGTATTGCCGAGATGATCGCGGCTCAGCGCTTAAATGCCGAACTAAACTTGGTTGTTTTTGGAGTTGCCTCTAACGGTAATTTTTGGCAACTAGGAAAGCTCGAAGGGAATACTTTCACAAGGAACAGTAAGTTTTTTAGTATTCAAGAAATCGACAAGTTGGCGGCGGCGGTAAATTATATTTTTCGACAATGCGAAATAGAAGTGGATTTGCTTTAATAAAACCCAAAAAGCTGTAGCGCACGCTGCGCGTGCGCTACAGCTTTTTGGGTTTTGAGTACTTAGTACACGGGCAGCGTAAATCGGAAACAACTTCCTTTTTTGCCGATCGCATCATCGACCCAGATGTGACCATAATGCGCCGTAACAATGCGGCGACAAACCGATAAACCGATGCCATAGCCATCAGCTTCACCATCGCGTTCTAAACGATAGCGCTCATCAAATACGCGATCGCGCATTTCCGCAGGTATCCCCAGTCCGTTGTCGGAGATACACACTTCAATCTTTTGAGCGGTGCGATGCATTACGGTTAACTCAATTTTGCCGCCTTCGGGGGTGTATTTAGTAGCATTACCCAAAAGGTTGATTAAAACTTGACGGATTTTTTCTTGATCAACGTATACAGGCGGTAAATCTGTGGGAATATCCTTAGCCAATTTTTGCATTTTCCCCTCCAGACATTTTTGAAAATAAAAATCGCTGACGACACTATGACAAAGCTGATCGAGTTGAATTTTTTGGCGCTGGGTGCGAAATTTAGCATTAGCGCCACGTCCCGCTTCGAGAATGTCGGTGATCATGTTATCGGCATCACGAGCCTTATTACGAGCGTGCATGAGCAATCGCGAAACCATTTGCGGCTCGATTTTATCGCCGCTCTTTTCGATGGTGTCGATCGCCAATAAAATTGCAGTTAAAGGACTTCGTAGATCGTGGGCAAGCATACCCAATAAGCGATCTTTAAAGCGAATTTGCTCCTCGATTTCGGCTTTTTCTTGTGACAGCCGAAACACATCATCAGCAAGATGTGAGATTTCACTCATATAGTCAATATTCTGAGCAAGTTCGGAAGGCTGGTTATTTTTTTGATCTACCACCTGATGCTTCCAAGTATCCCAACAGGTTTCTAGTTGCTTGATTATGTTTTTCCCTGCGATCTTTTGGCGTGGTAAAGGTGATAGCTTGATCAACGAAGGAGACATCACAATCTTAAATAGCTCAGCAAGTTCGGGCTGAGTAGCGACATTAATGATCTTCATCTCAGAACGACAATCGCTTTCACGCTGCAAAAAATCCTCTACTTCCTTGACTAAATCTTTTGCCTTGGGGCGATCGTCAATAAATAGCAAGAGTTGTAGGATTGATTCGGGTAATGTGGGAATATTCCTCATCATCTTTCGGACTCGTAACGGATTTTTAACACATTCTTAATAATTATATTATTGTTCTCATGAATTTACCTCAACAGCGTTGGCAAATTTTCTCACCACAACCAGATTTGTCGATCGCGATCGCGAATGTTACAGGGCTTTCACCGATAATCGCGCAGGTTTTACTAAATCGCGGGATTAATACTCCTGAAGCTGCCCAGATTTTTCTTGATCCTGAATTGGAAGATCTGCCCGATCCCAAGCAAGAATTTCCTGACTTAATTGCGAGTATTGATCGCATTGAGCTTGCCATTAAAAACGGCGATCGGATCACGATCTGCGGTGATTATGATGTTGATGGCATGACCAGCACTGCTTTATTAATTCGGACTTTGCGGTTATTAGGCGCGATTGTCGAATATGAAATCCCTAGTCGGATGACTGAGGGCTATGGGATCAATCAGCGTATTGTGCAGGATTGTAGCGATCGCGATGTCAAATTAATTATCACTGTGGACAATGGCATCGCTGCCTATGACGCGATCGCCCTTGCCGAATCCTTAAATATTTCCGTAATCGTCACCGATCACCACGAAGTCCCAGCCGATCCTAGCAAAATTCCACCTGCAACGGCGATCCTCAATCCTAAATATAAAGTCGATCCTAATTCGCCCTATGCAGCGATCGCGGGTGTCGGTGTTGCTTATGTTTTGGCCTTGGAGTTAAGCGATCGCTTTGGCAAACGTGCCGAATTAGAAAATCCGTTATTAGAATTATTCACTCTTGGCACGATCGCCGATCTTGCATTCTTAACAGGCATCAATCGCCGATTGGTCAAAAAAGGGTTGCGCTTACTTTCACAATCTAAAGTAATTGGGATTATTGCCCTGATTAATGAAACAGGGATTGCCAAAGATAAACAAACAGGGATGAAACCTGAAGCGATCGGTTTTGGGCTGGGCCCCCGAATTAATGCGATCGGGCGGATCGGTAATCCGCAAGTAATTATCGATCTGTTAACTTGCGAAGATATGGGTGAGGCGATCGCCTTAGCTCAGGAATGTGAAGCGACTAATAAAAAGCGTCAAGATCTCTGCAAAGCGATCGAACAAGAGGCGATCGCCTATATGACTAAAAAGAAATCGGAAGGTTTTGATATTAAGCAAGAACGGGTCTTGGTGATTGTTGATCGGGAAGTGCAAGAAGCCCTCACCCCCAGCCCCTCTCCCGTAGGAGAGGGGAGCAAGACTGGCTGGCATCATGGCGTAATCGGTATTGTCGCTTCGCGATTAGTCGAACGTTACGGCGCACCAGTTTTTATTGGTAGTTATGAAGATGCTGAAGAAGAGGGAACTCATCAAGGTGCAACCATCCGTTTTTCAGTGCGCGGAATCCCAGAGTTTCATGTCTTCCATGCACTCGAATATATTGCGAATATTCGCAACAAAGGCGGCGGACACAAAGCGGCGGGAGGCTTTACACTTCCTGCGGAGAATATCGAGAAGTTGCGAAATGGACTGCGAGAATTTGTTGATCGCGAAAATATTTTACCAAGCCACATCAGCCCACTTATTAATGTTGATGTCCTAGCTGATCTCAGCGATATCTCGATGACGATGTTACAAACCTGCGATCGCCTACAACCTTGTGGGTTAGGCAATGCCGATCCTGTATTTTATAGCGAAAATGTGCGGGTGCTTTCGCAAACCACTCGTGGCAAAGATAAAATCAAACATCTTTCGTTAGAACTGGATACAGGCAATGGCAAGATTAAGGCGATCGCATGGCGCTGGGGAGAATATTGTCCTGTACCTAATTACATTGATGTTGCTTACAAGTTACGAGCTAATCAGTGGCAAGACACAACTTCTGTAGAATTGGAAGTAGTTGGTATTCGTGAGGCAAAAGGTACTGAAATGGAAAGTTCTGAGCGTTCTCCCAAGCATCTGCAATTACAATATAAATCTGCGCCCACAATTACCAAGTTTCCCCAGTGGCAAAAACTAAGCGAAGCGCCGCGACCTTTGCCCCGTCCATTATTACTATATGGATGCGATCGCCCTGCTGATAAGTTTACAGGTGATGTTGATTGCGATCGCCCGAAGCGGGATAAAGATTATCATGCGATCGTTCTCTGGACTTTGCCACCTTCCTTCACACATCTGCAATGGCTAATCGTCACGACAAAACCCGACTATATCTACCTTGGCTCTCATATTCCGACCGTTCCCTGTATCGATCAATTTCGCACCCAAATTCAATCCCTCGACTTAGAGAATATCGAGATTCTCAATCTCTTAGATCTAGCTCAGCAATGGTGGATTTCTCCTAGTGCGATCGTCTCGGCTTTGCGCGAACTCGGCTATATCTGCGACTTTCCAAATACCTTACCCCTCGAAGGAGAACTGTTGCGAATGCAAAAATGGTATTGCATTGCGATCGCCAAGCTTGAGGCATTATTTGTGAATGTTGGTTAGTATAATCAGCAATTGCGCCTCTCGCGAGAGTCGCAATTGTTGAGAACGGCAACTATTTGTTTGATGTCACATTAAGAGTCAAACGAATCGGGCCTTTTGCTGTTGGTGATAGGACAACATTTTGTAGCGATCGCTTGATCATTTCCACAAGCGTTTGATCCTTCAAAGTCGAAGCCACATCATCCAGTACAAACCTCGTCAGTCTGCCATTTTGGAGCGTCATCTCTAGGACGACAACACCATTGAAGCCAGTAGGAACATTGATGGATTGCAACTGTTGCGCGATCGCCTGTTGAGCAACGGCAACATCAACACCTGCTAGCCCTGTAATACTTGCCACTTGAATTTGCGAACTAAGGATTTGTGAAGTGGGAGATGTTGGAGCCATTTTAGCAGCATCAATACTTGGTTTGGATTTAGCGACTCTATTCGCATCTTTAAAAGATTCGGCAACAATTCCAGACGAAGCTCTAGAACGCATCATCGGAGCGTTCATAGTTGGCGCGGGGGGTAATCCTGATGGCATAGCAGAATTAGAAACAGAACCAAGATTACTACCATATGTGCCTTCATAGCTAACACCTTGAGGCATTTCCACAGGTACTTGCACCGTCACTTTACCACCATCAGGATTGACGCGCACTTCATCACTGACGGCGACAAAGGCGGTGTATTGCGATAGTAAGCGATAGTTGAGCGCAGTTTGCGTAACTGTATCAACGAGGGATTTCACTTCGCCGCCAAGCATCTGATTCATCAAGTCTTTGATACGGGCGCGTCCCCAGAGTTGGGCAATACCGAGATTGCTATTGCTATTCTCGAAATTCACATCAAGGATCTGCTCGTAGCGCTCACCACCTGCGGCGATACCTGTGATTTTGAGCTTGCCATTAGCGCGATCGCCTTTTTTACCAAATAGAACTAGCGGTTGCTCCGCAAATAGATCGGGAGCATTACTAGGATAGATTTCGGGAGCGCTACCATCGCCTTCCCATTTGACTTGAATATTTGTGAGAACAGGGTTATTGATTTGACGGAAGAATTTCTCAGCGACTGCTTCAGTTGGCTCGTCTTGACGCACGACTCGCGATGTACCGCGTCCCATTTCAGCGACCCGATCTAATAAAAAGCGATTAACGGAACTACCAACACCAAAACTATAGAGACGATTTCCAGATTTGAGATTTTTTTGGACGGCGGCAATGACTTCGTTATCATTGCCAATATAGCCATCAGTAATCAGTACGACACTACGAATGCGTCCATCGCTGGCGGAAGGGAAATTTGTAACAGCGTTGATTCCATTCATCAATTCTGTGCCACCATTGGCATCAACCTGATCGATATAACTCATCGCTTTCTGACGATTGGCGATGTTATTTTGTAACGGATAGTTAGAAAGCTGACGGGTAGTATTCGAGAAATCAATAATTGTGAATGTGTCGTTAGGATTCAATCCATTGATGAATCGGCGCATTAGTTCCCGTGATTTGAGGATCGGATCTCCCGATTGAGAACCAGATGTATCCATCAAAAATACGACATCCTTCGGCACAATTTGATCGGCGCGATAGGTGATCGCGGGTATTAAATAGGTGGCAAAGTGTGAGCCTTGATCGGTGGTTGTGGTCAAGACTGTGGGTGCGGTGCGATCGCCACTAACTTTGTAACGCACAATCAAATCCTTATTGGGAATATTGTCCCCAGCCGCTAGTTTTAGCTGCACGGTTTCGCCATTATTTTTAACATCAAGTCGATGGGAAGTGGAATAAAGATTGCGAATGGGAACGCCTGCATCAATTTGCAAGCTTACCGTAATATCATTCCCCGATCGCGTTTCAGGTTTGATCACAGGCGGGTTAATTCGTGAAGCATCGGGAACTTGGAGCGTATTGCCCTGAGCATCGATCGCTTGCCCCGTAATATAGCGCGGCCCAACGACCATTGGGAATACAAACTCATAATCACCTTGCTCAAATTTCAAGCTTTCGGTGTAGCGAATTGTCACCTTGATTTGTTCATTTGGTTTGATATTCGCCAGAGATTGCGTGAAAATATTATCGCGTTCTTGTTCCAGCAAACCTGCGGTGCGTCCTTCTTGTCTGGCACGTTCGTAGATTGCCTTGGCTTCTTCGCGCTTTTTGATGTCCCCTTTAATCACGCGATCGCCGATCTTAATTTCCATGTCATCAACGGCGGCTTGATCGGGCAATGGAAACACATAAATTGCTTCTAGCGGCTTGTCATAGGGATTCTGAAAAGTTTGGGTTACTTCCACTCGCGAAATGTTGCCAGATATCTGACCCTTAACATCGGTGTTGGTCAGCGTAAAAGCTTGTTTACGATCGCCTGTTTGCACATAGAGTCCACCAACGGGACGCTCTTTCGTATTCTTAATAGTTTGGCTAGGTACAGTGCGATCGCTAACTGGCTCCATAATTCCTGATTTGATCATAGCGCTCGTATTTGGTTGAGGCTTGGCGATCGGGCTAGACTGAGCGAAGGTGCGATGGGCGATCGCACCTGCCAGAATTATTGCCGCAGGGATCGCGATATAGATCGGTTTGATAGATTTGATCATAATTACACTCCTCATAGCCTGTTGCCTCCTTTGATAAATGGATTTGGCAAGCTGTTAATATTTCCTAATTTTGAGTCTCCCACTGATACAAGTGGTTCGCTTATCAGTTGCAATTTTGGTAACGAAAAATTAAAGTCCAAAGAGCAAAGGCGGCGCTTTGCGCCGCCTTTGCTCTTTGGACTTTACGATGCTGCTGTCAATTTGAATCCATTAAAGTTAAGATAATTGTCCATTTTCGGGGCATCGAACCCCTCAATGGACTCGCTTTCATCCCGTCGCTCACCCTTGTAAACGGG